>JANMSS010000004.1:0-17013 GCA_031389585.1 Burkholderiales bacterium
GCCGTCCATCGAGAACACGCCGTCGGTGAAGACCAGCTTGAAGCGCGCGCCGCCGGCCGCGGCCTCGGCCAGGCAGCGCTCGAGGTCGGCCATGTCGTTGTGCTTGTAGCGAAAGCGTCGCGCCTTGCACAGGCGGATGCCATCGATGATCGAGGCGTGGTTCAACTCGTCGCTGATCACCGCATCGTTCTCGCCCAACAGCGGCTCGAACAGCCCGCCGTTGGCGTCGAAGGCCGCGGCATAGAGGATCGCGTCTTCGGTGCCGAGAAATCGGGCCAGCCGCGCTTCGAGGCTCTTGTGCAGGTCCTGGGTGCCGCAGATGAATCGCACGCTGGACAGGCCATAGCCATGCGTGCGCAGCGCTTCGTGCGCGGCCTCGATCACTTTGGGGTGCGAGGACAGGCCGAGGTAGTTGTTGGCGCACAGGTTGATGACCTCGCGCCCATCGGCGGTTTTCACCAATGCGCCCTGCGGCGTGGTCAAGATGCGCTCGGCCTTGTACAGGCCGGCCTCGCGCAGGGTCGTGAGTTCGGCATTGAGATGGTCGATGAAGGCGTTGCTCATGGTGTCTTGGCTCTGTCTGGGGCACAATGCGGCCGTGCATTCGCACAACGGTTGTCCAATATATCGAACATTTGTCCAGTATCGTGCCGAGATCCGCCGCCGTCAAGCCAGCCACCGCACAACCGCCGCGCGTCGGTGCTGCCTTGGCGGCACTGCGCCAGTCGCACGGCCTGTCGCTGGACGAGCTGTCGCGCCAGGCCGGGGTGTCCAAGTCGATGTTGTCGCAGATCGAGCGCCACCAGGCCAATCCGACCGTGGCCGTCGTCTGGCGCCTGGCCACCGCGCTGGGGGTCGGCGTCGGTGAGCTGCTCGGCAGCGCGCGCCCTGCCGCGCCGCTGCTGGCCACGGTGCCGGCCCATGCCACCCCCAGCCTGGCCAGCCCCGACGGCAAGTGCGAACTGCGCATCCTCGGCCCGATCGAGCTCGCGGGCCAGTTCGAGTGGTACGCACTGACGGTGCAGCCCGGCGGCACGCTGGCCTCGCAGCCCCATGAGCCGGGCTCCCGAGAGCACTTATCGGTGCAGGCCGGTGCGCTCGAGGTGCAGGCCGGCCCTGAGACCGCCCGCGTGCGCCATGGCGAGACCGCCCGCTATGCGGTGGATGTGGCGCACAGCATCCACAATCCCGGCCGCACGGTGGCCCAAGCGCTGCTGGTGGTGTTGCACCCGAGCTGACGCCAGCGCCGGTGTCGTGGCCGAAGTCACGCCGCAGCCCAGATCCCTCCTTCTAGGTGAATGACACCACAGGGCGCCGCTGCGACGATGCGAGCCGTGAAGCTAGACGACACCCCAGCCGCCAGCCTGAGCGCCAATCCGGCCGAGCGCCTGGTCGACGCCATTGCCCTGCCGATCGGCCGCTGGGACCAAGACGCGCGCCTGCTGTTCTGCAATGCGCCCTACAGCCGCTGGGCCGGCCGCCCAGGCGACGAGCTGGTCGGCCGCACCTTGGCCGAGCTGTACGGTCCGGCCGCTTGGGCCGCCGCGAAAGATGCGTTTGCCGAGGCCTTCACCGGCAACACGGTGCGCTATGAACGCCGCCTCACGCACCAGGGTGCGAGCGCGCGCTGGACCCGAGCGATGGTCTTCCCCGACCGCAACGCCGACGGCGAGGTCGAAGCCGTGTACACGATCGCCTTCGACATCCATGACGACGTGGTCGAACGCGAGGCGCTGGTCGCTGCGCGTCAGCGCCTGGACCGCTTCACCGAACACATCCCCTACCCGCTGACCTACGTCGACCGCGAGTTCCGGCTGTTGTTCGTCAACCTCGCCTACACGCAGGCGGTCGGAACTGCCGCGTCCGAGCTGATCGGCCAGCACATCGGCCATATCCGCGGCGCCGCGCGCTGGGCCGAGCATGAGCCTTACTACCAGCGCGCGCTGGCCGGCGAGTCGGTGCAGTACACACGCCTGATCCGCAACCTGCCGCAGGGGCCGCGCTGGATGCGCACCAGCTATGTGCCCGACTTCGACGACGATGCCCAGGTGCAGGGCGTCTACACCGTGACCATCGACGTGCACGACCTCACGGAAGCCCAGCAGCGCCTGCAGCACACGGCCGAACGCGATGGCCTGACCGACGCGCTGACCCGGCGCACGATCATGGAGCGGCTGGACGCCGCCGCACGCAACTGCACCACGCAGCCGGTGGCGCTGTTCTTCATCGACCTCGACGGCTTCAAGGACCTCAACGATGCGCTGGGCCACACAGCGGGCGACGCGCTGCTGGTCGAGGTGGCGCGTGCACTGCAACTGGCCGTGCGTGCCGAGGACGCCGTCGGCCGCTTCGGCGGCGACGAGTTTCTGGTGCTGGCGGGCGTGCGCGACGCGGCCGGCGCCCACGCCCTGGCCCGGCACCTGCTGAATGCATTGCACGGCAGCGCAGCACCGATCGCGGGTCACCCACAGGTGTCGGCGTGCATCGGCTACGCGCTGGCGCCGCTGGATGCGACTCAGCCGCTGCGCCTGCTGCAACTGGCAGATCACGCGATGTACGCGGCCAAGCGTGCCGGCAAGGACCGCGTGATGCACTGCGCCGGGCTGGGTTGATAGCCCTGAGACGCCTGCGTTCTCCTAGAGCAGTTCGCCGAGCATCAGACGGTCGATGCCCAGGCGCTCACGGAAACTGCGCACCGCAGCGCTCGGTTCCAGAAGCATTTCATCGATCAATGGGCGCGCGGCGGTCGTGGCCGGGTCGATCAGCAACACCAGCCGTGGGCCGGCGCCTTCGTCGAGCCGAGCGACCCAGTCCAGCGCTTGCAGGGACTCGACAGCGGGCTCGACCTGCAATGGGTCGGTGGCGATTGCCGACGCCAACTCAGGCAGCGTCAGGCCGCGTTTCGCACTTCCCTTGGCGCGCGCAAGTTCAGCGATCACCGCCAGCGCCAATGTGAACCGGTGCCCCGGCGTGACCGGTTGCCGCTTGATGTGCATCGACAGGCTGGGCGCATAGGCGGCAATCACCGCCCCCCACAGCACGATGACCCAACCGACATAGATCCAGAGCAGCAGGATCGGCACGGTGGCAAAAGCGCCGTAGACCGTCGAGTAGATCGGCATCGCGCCGAGGTACCAGGCCAGGCCGCTCTTGGCCAGCTTGACACCGGCAGCGACGAACACCCCCCCGGCCACCGCATGGCGCCAGCGCACATCGGTGTTGGGCACATAGTGGTACAGGCTGGCCATGCCCGCGGCCAGCAGGGCGAACTCGATCGCATTGAGCAGCAGTCCCAGGCCACCGGGTAGCGCGCCGATCAGGCCCTTGGAGGCCGTCAGCGCGGTGGCCGTCAATGACAGGCTGATACCCAGGAGCAGCGGCCCCAGCGTCAGTGCCGCCCAATACACCAGCACGCGCCTGGCGATCGAGCGCGGCCGGCGCACGCGCCAGATGGCGTTGAGCGCGCGGTCAATGGTCAGCATCAGCGCCAGCGCAGTGAACACCAGCACCACCAGGCCGGCGCTGCCCAGGCGCGTGGCTTGGGCGGCAAACTGCGTCAGTGCGGCCAGCACGGGCTTGGCGATGCCATCGGGCACCAGGCTCTGCAGGAAGTACTTTTCCAGCGCGCCTTGAAAACTGGCAAACATCGGGAAGGCGCTGAACAACGCCAGCATCACCGTCACGAGCGGCACCAGTGCGATCAGGGTGGTGAATGTCAGGCTGCTGGCAGTCAGGCCGAGCTTGTCTTCGCGAAAGCGCTCACGCAGCGTGCGCGCGGTGTCGAGCCAGGGCCAAGTCTGCAGCGTATCCGAGAGCTCGTTCAGGCGGGCACGCCAATCGGCCGGGACAAAGGTCATCGTCATCACTCTATGATGCCTAACATGTCAACGCTCACCGCTGCCACCCCCGCGCTGGCACGCGTGCGCACGCTGGCCGTGGGCAGCCTGCTGGCGCTGATTGTGCTGGGCCTGGCCTGGGAGTTGTGGCTCGCACCGATCGGCAACCGCACCCTGGCGCTGAAGGTGCTGCCGCTGGCGCTGCCATTGGCCGGGCTGCTGAAGTACCGGATGTACACCTACCGCTGGGTCAGCCTGTTGGTGTGGGCCTATTTCACCGAAGGTGTCGTGCGTGCGACGAGCGAACGCGGCACCGTGGTCGCACTGGCCGCGGCCGAAATCGCGCTGAGCATATTGCTTTTTACGGCCTGTGTGATGCACGTGCGCTGGCGACTGCACAGCGCCGGGGCTTCGGCATGAGCCTGACGGGCGGCCCGAATCGCAGATCCGTGGCGCGCAGCGGCAAGGATGGCGGATGAGCAGCAAATTGATCGACGCCTTGCGCGCCTGCGTCGGCCCGGCCCATGTCCTCACCGACGGCGATCTGTCGGTCCAAGAGGTCGACTGGCGCAAGCGTTGGCGCGGCAAGGCCCTGGCGGTCGTGCGGCCGGGCGCCACCGACGAGGTCGCGGCCGTCGTGCGCGCCTGCGCGGCCGCGGGTTCGTCGATCGTGCCGCAGGGCGGCAATACCGGACTCGTGGGCGGCGGAGTGCCCGACGCCAGCGGCTCCCAAGTGCTGCTCAGCCTGGCGCGCATGAATCGCGTGCGCGCGCTCGACCGCGCCAACCTGACGCTCACGGCCGAGGCCGGCTGCGTGCTGCAGGCCGTGCAGCAGGCGGCCGCCGACGCCGACCTGCTGTTCCCGCTCAGCCTGGCGGCCGAGGGCAGTTGCACGATCGGCGGCAACCTGGCGACCAACGCCGGTGGCACCCAGGTGCTGCGCTATGGCAATGCGCGATCTCTCTGCCTGGGCCTGGAGGCCGTGACGGCCGCAGGCGATGTCTGGCATGGCCTGACCGGGCTGCGCAAGGACAACACCGGCTACGACCTGCGCGACCTGCTGATCGGCAGCGAGGGCACGCTGGCGATCATCACCGCGGCCACGCTGGTGCTGCATCCTCGGCCGGCCGCGACGATGACGGCGCTGGCCGCGTGTGCCTCGCTCGACGATTGCGTCGCGCTGCTGGTTGAAGCGCAGCAGCATCTGGGCCCCGGCCTGACCGGCTTCGAAGCCATGAACGGGCTCTCGCTGGCGCTGGTGGCCAAGCACTTTCCGAAGGTGCGCCAGGCTCTCCCGCAGGCGCCCTGGACCGTGCTGGTCGAGTTGTCCGACAGCGAGAGCGCGGGCCACGCCCGCACGCAGTTCGAGAGCCTGCTTGCTGACGCGCTCGAAGCGGGCACGATCAGCGACGCCGCGATCGCCGAGAGCGTGGCGCAATCGCGTGCGATGTGGCAGTTGCGCGAATCGATTCCGCTGGCGCAGAGCCTGGAAGGCCTGAACATCAAGCACGACATCGCGCTGCCGGTGTCTGCCATCCCGGCCTTCTGCGCCGCCACCGACGCCGCGCTCGCGGGGCGCTGGCCAGGAATTCGGCTGGTCAACTTCGGCCACCTCGGCGACGGCAACCTGCACTACAACGTGCAGGCGCCCGCCGGTGTCGATGGCGGCGCCTTCCTGCAGCGCGAGGAGCATGCGGTCAATGCGGTCGTCTTCGATGCCGTTGTGGCCCACGGCGGGTCGATATCGGCCGAGCATGGGATCGGCGTGTTGAAGCGCGACGAGTTGGCGCGGCGCAAGGACGCGACGGCGCTGGCGATGATGCGCGCCATCAAACGCGCGCTCGACCCGCAGGGTCTGCTCAACCCGGGCCGCGTGCTGTAGCCGCCGACTCCGGCGGCGCACCGCCTATTGCAGTGGCTCTTTCAGCGCTGCTGGCATCGGCAACGGCATGACCTCGATGCCCTCGTCGCGCAGCGCCTCGCGCTCATCGGGCGTGGCCTGGCCGCGAATGCCGCGCTCGGCAGCCTCACCATAGTGGATGCGACGGGCCTCGTCGGCGAACTTCTCGCCGACATCTTCGGTGTGGGCCAGCACATGGCGAACGGCCTTCATCCACTGCGCCTGGGCATCGAATTGCGGCTGCGGCGCCGGTGCCGTGGTTTCGGACTCACGCGCACCCGACAGGTTCAGCCGCGGCGCGCTCGGCAGGCGCACGATCACGCTGTCGTCGCACAGCGGGCAGGCAATCACGCGGCGGCCGTTCTGATCCAGAAAATCCTCGTCGCTGGCGAACCAGCCCTCGAAGCCGTGGCCGTTGTGGCAGCGCAGATCAATGACTTTCATGACGGGTCATGATAGCGAGCCGGCCATCACGGCGCAGGCTGCCAGGTCAACGGCCACAGCCCGGCCTGCCACTTTTGCAACCAAAGCAGGCCGATCATGGTCTTGGCGTCGGTGACTTCGCCGCTGGCGACCATGCCATCGAGCTCGGCCACCGTGTGGGTCACGGTATCGAGGAACTCGCCGGCGTCGAGTTGCGGTGAGCCCGCGGTCAGTCCGCGCGCGAACCAGATTTCGATGCCCTCGGTCGAGTAGGCAATCGCATTGTTCAGCAGGCCCGCGCGGGCCCACTCAGTGGCGCGGTAGCCGGTTTCCTCGGCCAGCTCACGCACCGCGCAGGTCCAGGGCGCCTCGCCGTGATCGAGCTTGCCGGCCGGGAACTCGAGCATCACGCGGCCCATCGGGTAGCGGAACTGGCGCTCCATCAGCAGGCGGCCCTCGGGCAGCAGCGGCACCATCATCACCGCGCCGGGATGGACGATGTACTCGCGCGTGGCCTGCGCGCCGTCGGGCAGGCGCACGGTGTCGCGGCGCACGTCCAGAAAACGGCCGCGCCAGACCGGCTCGGCCTGGACCAGCGTTTCCGTCAGGTGGTCGTCATCACCCGCCACTGCGACACGATTCACCGATGTCGATCGGAGTGAACTCGGGTAGCGCCGGGCCGCTCCCAAGCCTGTCCTGAGCCTGTCGAAGTGGCCTGTCCTGAGCCCTGTAACTCCGATCGCCTTGAGCTTGTCGAAGGGAGGGCGGACCGAGCTCCCCCCGGGGGGCGACGCCGCAGGCGTCTTGGGGCCGTCATCAGGCAACCTCCGTGCTTCGCACTGCGGTATTCGCCCTTGGGGCGGCCCGGCGTGCTCATGTCGCCACCGTGAGCACGATGGCCTTGATGCACAGGGCCATCAGCCCACCGGGCAAGAGGCCGAAGGCCAGCACCGCGGCGCCGTTGACGGCCAGCAGCGCCTGCACGCCGTGCTCGCCGGTGATGCGCGGGGCATCGGCGGCGGGCTCGTCGAAGTACATCACCTTGACCACCCGCAGGTAGTAGAAGGCGCCGACCAACGACAGCAGCACTGCGACCACGGCCAGCCACAGGTAGCCTGCGAGATTGGTCGTGATCAGGGCCTGCAGCACCGACAGCTTGGCGTAGAAGCCAACCAGCGGCGGGATGCCGGCCAGCGAGAACATGAACAGCGCCATCACCGCGGCCATCCAGGGGCTGCGCTGGTTCAGGCCGGCCAGGTCGCTGATCTCTTCGCTCTCGAAGCCCTGGCGCGACAGCAGCAGGATGACGCCGAACGAGCCTAGGGTGGTCAGCACATAGGTGACCATGTAGAACAGCGCCGAGCTGTACGCGTTGCCGCCCGACAGCGTGTTGCCACTGATCACGCCGGCGCTGAGGGCGAGCAGCACGAAGCCGACCTGGGCAATCGCCGAATAGGCCAGCAGGCGCTTCAGGTTGGTCTGGGCGATGGCCGCAAGGTTGCCGATGAACAGTGAGGCCACCGCCAGCACCATCAGCATCTGCTGCCAATCAGTGGCCAGACCGAGCAGGCCTTCGACCAACAGGCGGATTGCGATGCCGAACGCGGCCAGCTTGGGCGCGCCGGCGATGAGCAGCGTCACCGCCGTGGGCGCACCGTGGTAGACGTCGGGCACCCACATGTGGAAGGGCGCCGCGCCAAACTTGAAGCCCAGCCCGGCGACGATGAAGACCAGGCCAAAGGTCAGCACCTGCGGGTTGGCCTGACCCTTGCCGATGGCCTCGAAGACCTTGCCGATGTCCAGTGAGCCGGTGGCACCGTACATCATCGACAGGCCATAGAGCAGGAAGCCCGAAGCCAGTGCACCGAGCACAAAGTACTTCATCGCCGCTTCGGTCGACTGGCCATGGTCGCGACGCAGCGCGGTCAACGCGTACAACGACAGGCTCATCAGTTCCAGGCCGAGGTAGACGACCAGGAAGTTGCTGGCCGAGACCATCACGCACACGCCGAGCAGCGCGAACATCGACAGCGTGAAGAACTCGCCCTTGCACATCTCGCGCGAACCGATATACGGCCGCGCGTAGACCAGCGTCACCATCACCGACAGCGCGGCGAAGAAGGCCAGCAGGTGGCCCAGCGGATCGGACACCACCATGCCCTGCATGCCGTACATCGACAGGCCGGCGTCGAGCATGTCCAGGTGCAGCAGTGCGACTGCCGCCAGGGTGCCCTGCGTCAGCCAGAAGGTGAGCCGGCGCGCCGGGTCGGTGACGAACAGATCGACGATGGCGATGACACAGGCCATCGCCAGCAACACGATCTCGGGGTACAGGACTTGCCAGTTCAAGGAGGTCATCTCGCGGTCCCGGCGTCAGTTGAGCTTGCTCTGCGCCACATGCTGCAGCAGCTGCGTCACGGACACATGCATCACGTCGGTAAAGGGCTTCGGGTACACGCCCATCCACAACACCGCCGCGGCCAGCAGGGCCAGCATCAGGAACTCGCGGCGATCGATGTCCACCAGCGCCTTGACATGTGGGTTGGCGGCTTCGCCGAAGTAGACCCGCTTGACCATCCACAGGTTGTACGCGGCGCCGAAGATCAGCGCGGTGGCGGCCAGCGCCGCCAGCCAGAAGTTGAACTTCACCGTGCCCAGGATCACCATCCACTCGCCGACAAAACCGCTGGTGCCCGGCAGGCCACTGTTGGCCATGGCAAAGAAGACGGCGAATGCCGCGAACTTGGGCATGGTGTTGACGACGCCGCCGTAGTCGGCGATCTGGCGCGAGTGCATGCGGTCGTAGAGCACGCCGATGCACAGGAACATGGCGCCGGAGATGAAGCCATGGCTGATCATCTGGACGATGCCGCCCGAGACACCGAGTTCGCTGAAGATGAAGAATCCCAGCGTGACAAAGCCCATGTGTGCGATCGACGAGTAGGCGACCAGCTTCTTCATGTCCTGCTGCACCAGCGCCACCAGGCCGATGTAGATCACCGCGATCAGCGACAGGGCGATGATGAACCAGGCCCACTCGCGGCTGGCGTCAGGCGCGATCGGCAGCGAGAAGCGCAAGAATCCATAGGCCCCGAGCTTGAGCATGATCGCCGCCAGCACCACCGAGCCGCCGGTGGGTGCCTCGACGTGCGCGTCGGGCAGCCAGGTGTGCACCGGCCACATCGGCACCTTGACCGAGAAAGCGGCAAAGAAGGCGAAGAACAGCAGGCTCTGCGCCGACAACGGCAGCGGCAGCTTGTGCCAGTCGAGGATGGCGAAACTGCCGCCTGATTTGAAGTACAGGTAGAGCAGCGCCAGCAGCATCAGCAGCGAGCCGAGCAGCGTGTAGAGGAAGAACTTGAAGGCCGCGTAGACGCGATTGGGCCCGCCCCAGACACCAATGATGATGTACATCGGGATCAGCGTGGCTTCGAAGAAGACGTAGAACAGCAGGCCGTCCAGGGCACTGAACACGCCGACCATCAGCCCGGACAGGATCAGGAATGCGCCCATGTACTGGTTGACACGCACCGTGATCACGCGCCAGGCCGAGATGACCACGATCACGGTGATAAAGGCCGTGAGCAGCACGAACCAGACCGAGATGCCATCGACGCCGAGGTGGTAGAAGGCCTTGAAGCGCTCGATCCACGGCAGCTTCTCCTGGAACTGCATCGCTGCGCTGGCCACATCGAAACCCGTGATCAGCGGGATCGTGACCAGGAAGCTGGCGATCGCGGCGAGCAAGGCGATCCAGCGCACCGGGCCGGCGTGCTCATCACGGCCGAGCGCAAGCAGGACGCCGCCCACCAGGATCGGCAACCAGATCGCAACGCTCAACAACCCCATCGTGTCCTCTTTCGTCTTCTTGTTCTGTGGCCGTGGACTCTAGAAGCCGAACAGCCGGCTCACCTGCGGCCACAACTGCCAGGTCATCAGACCGAACAGGCCCAGCAGCATCACCAGGGCATAGAAGTACAGGTAGCCGGTTTGCAGCAGACGCACAAGCTGTGCGACCGCGCCCACCGCGCGCGCCGACCCGTTGACCAACGCGCCGTCGATCAGGCCGACATCGCCGCCCTTCCACAGGCCCACGCCGATCAGGCGCGCCCCGGCGGCAAGCACATGCTCGTTGAACCAGTCCATGTAGTACTTGTTATCAAGCAGGCGGTAGGCCCACGCAAAGCGCGCCTTGATCGCGGCAGGAATGGCCGGCTGCTTGAGATAGAACCACCAGGCACTGACGACACCCGCCACCGCGAGCCAGAACGGCAAGGTCATGACGCTGTGCAGCGCCATCGCCGCGGCCCCTTGGAAGGCCGTGCCCAGTGATGCCATCGCCGGATGGCGTGCAGCGTCGACGATGATCGAATCCTTGAAGAACTCACCGAACAGCATCGGACCGATGGTCCAGTAGCCGATGAATACCGAGGGCAGCGCCAGCAGGATCAGCGGCGCAGTGATGACCCAGGGCGACTCGTGCGGTGCGGCGTCGCGGTGGGCGCCGTCGTGGTGGTGGTCGTGCTCACCGGGGAAGGGCTTGTGGTGGAAGCGCTCCTCGCCGTGGAAGACCAGGAAGTACATGCGGAAGGAATAGAACGCTGTCACGAACACGCCGGCAGTGACGGCAAAGGCGGCGAATCCGGCGCCTGGCAGCTGGCTTGCACGCACCGCGTCGATGATGCTTTCCTTGCTGTAGAAACCGGCGAACAGCGGCGTGCCGATCAAGGCCAGCGAACCAATCAACGAAGTGATCCAGGTGATGCGCATGTACTTGCGCAGGCCGCCCATGTTGCGGATGTCCTGGTCATGGTGCATGCCGATGATCACCGAGCCGGCAGCCAGGAACAGCAGTGCCTTGAAGAAGGCATGCGTCATCAGGTGGAACACCGCCACCGAGTAGGCCGAGGCGCCCAGGGCCACCGTCATGTAGCCCAGTTGGCTCAGCGTGGAGTACGCCACCACGCGCTTGATGTCGTTCTGGATGATGCCGAGGAAACCCATGAACAGCGCCGTGATCGCGCCGATCACAAGCACGAACGACAGCGCCACGTCCGACAACTCGAACAGCGGGCTCATGCGCGCGACCATGAAGATGCCGGCGGTGACCATCGTCGCGGCATGGATCAGGGCCGAGATCGGTGTCGGGCCCTCCATCGAGTCGGGCAACCAGACATGCAGCGGGAACTGCGCGCTCTTGCCCATCGCGCCGATGAACAGGCAGATGCAGGCCACCGTGATCAGCATCCAGTCGGTGCCGGGGAAGACGATACGTGACAGTTCGCCACCCTGGGCAAAGGCCTCGGCGTAGTTCAGCGTGCCGGAGTAGGCGACGATCAGGCCGATGCCCAGGATGA
Organism: Burkholderiales bacterium; assembly: GCA_031389585.1. Lineage (GTDB taxonomy): Bacteria > Pseudomonadota > Gammaproteobacteria > Burkholderiales > Burkholderiaceae_C > CADEEN01. Next base: position 11,517 of record JANMSS010000004.1, read on the forward strand.
AGCCGAAGTCGCCGACCCGGTTGACGATAAAGGCCTTCATATTGGCGAAGATCGCCGTCGGACGCTTGAACCAGAAGCCGATCAGCAGGTACGACACCAGACCCACCGCTTCCCAGCCGAAGAACAGCTGCAGAAAGTTGTTGCTCATGACCAGCATCAGCATGCTGAAGGTGAACAGCGAGATGTAGGCGAAGAAGCGCTGGTAGCCCGGGTCCTCTTCCATGTAGCCGATGGTGTAGATGTGCACCATCAGCGAGACGAACGTCACCACCGCCATCATCATCGCCGTCAGGCCGTCGACGAGGAAGCCGACCTCCATCTTCAGGCTGCCCAGCACCATCCATTCGTAGATGGTTGCGTTGAAGCGCGCACCGTCAATGGCCACCTGCTTCAAGACCATCGCCGAGACGATGAACGACAGCAGGACGCCGAAGATCGTCACCATGTGCGCGCCACGGCGGCCAATGGCACGGCCGAAGAAGCCGGCGACGATGGCACCCACCAGTGGCGCGAAGGCAGCCGTCAGCAGCAGGTTTTGGGAAATCGATGCCGCCATAGCCCCTAACCCTTGAGCGAGTCGAGTTCCTGCACGCTGATCGACTCGCGATTGCGGAACAGCACGACCAGGATCGCCAGGCCGATGGCCGACTCGGCCGCGGCCACAGTCAGGATGAAGAAGACGAAGACCTGGCCGTCCATATCACCGAGGTAGTGCGAGAAAGCGATGAAATTCGTGTTCACCGCGAGCAGCATCAGCTCGATCGCCATCAGCAGCACGATCAGGTTGCGGCGGTTGAGGAAGATGCCGATCACCGACAAGGCGAACAGGATCGCGCCGAGCGAGAGGAAGTGCGCCAGAGTCAGGGTGCCGGCCATCAGCGCTTCTCCGGTCCGGCAGGCGCGGCGGGCGGCGCGGGCTCAACAGGCATCGACGGCGGCTCGATCACGGCCGCCATCTTCACCAGGCGCACTCGGTCGGCCTTCTTGGCCCGCACCTGCTGCGAGGCATCCATGTGGCGCGAATCCTTGCGCTCGCGCAAAGTCAGTGCGATGGCGGCGATGATGGCCACCAGCAGCAGGACCGCGGCGAGCTGCAGCGGGTAGAGGTAGTGGGTGTAAACCTCGACGCCGAGCAGCTTGGTGTTGCCCAGCGCCAGTTCGGCGGGCAACAGCGGTTTGGCCACATTGAGATCGAAGCCGCCGCGCAGCACCAGCGTCATCTCCAGCGCGATCAGCGCCCCGACCAGGCCGGCGAGCGGAAAGTGGCGCCAGAAGTTCTGGCGCGTGCTGTCGGTGTTGATGTCGAGCATCATGACGACGAACAGGAACAGCACCATCACCGCGCCGACATAGACCAGGACCAGCGCGATGGCCAGGAACTCGGCCTTCAGCAGCATCCAGACGCAGGCCGCACTGAAGAAGGCCAGCACCAGGTACAGCGCGGCATGCACGGTGCTGCGCGCGGTGATGACGCCGAACGCGGCACCGAGCAACACCGCGGAGAAGACGTAGAACAGGGCCGTGGTCGTATTCATCGTGCGCAACTGCTCATCGATAGGGCGCGTCGGCCGCTCGGGCCGCAGCGATCTCTTTTTCATAACGATCACCCACCGCCAGCAGCATGTCCTTGGTGAAGTACAGATCGCCACGCTTCTCGCCGTGGTAGTCGAAGATGTGCGTCTCGACGATGGCATCGACCGGGCAGCTCTCTTCGCAGAAGCCGCAGAAGATGCATTTGGTCAGATCGATGTCGTAGCGCGTGGTGCGGCGCGAGCCGTCGTCGCGCACTTCGCTCTCGATGGTGATCGCCACCGCCGGACAGATCGCTTCGCAAAGTTTGCAGGCGATGCAGCGCTCTTCGCCGTTTTCATACCGGCGCAGCGCATGCAGGCCGCGAAAGCGCGGCGACAGCGGCGTCTTTTCTTCAGGGTACTGGACGGTGATCTTGCGGGCGAAGAAGTGCCGGCCGGTAACGGCCATGCCCTTGAGCAACTCGGTCAGCAGAAAGCTGCTGGTGAAGTCCTTGACGGCGGTGAATGCAGACATTTCGCCCGTCTCCTAATTCCAGATGTTCCAGGGCGACTGGATCCACAGTCCAACCACCACCAGCCAGATCAACGTGATCGGAATGAAGATCTTCCAGCCCAGCCGCATGATCTGGTCATAGCGGTAGCGTGGGAACGTGGCCCGCACCCACAGGAACATCGTGACCACGACGAAGACCTTGATGCCGAGCCAGATCCAGCCCGGTATCCAGTTGAACAGCGCCGAGTCGATGGGCGGCAGCCAACCGCCGAGGAACAGCAGCACGCAGAGCGTGCTGACCAGGATCATGTTGGCGTACTCGGCCAGGAAGAACATGGCAAAGCTCATGCCCGAGTACTCGATCATGTGGCCGGCGACGATTTCCGACTCGCCTTCGACCACGTCGAATGGGTGGCGGTTGGTTTCCGCCAGGCCGGCAATGAAATAGACGAGGAAGATCGGCAGCAGCGGCAACCAGTTCCACGACAGGAAGGTCAGGCCCATTGTGGCAAAGGAGCCCCGGCCCTGCTGCATCACGATGTCGGTCATGTTCATGCTGGCCGAGACCATCAGCACCACGACCAACGCAAAGCCCATCGCAATTTCGTAGCTCACCATCTGCGCCGACGCACGCAGCGCACCAAGGAAAGCGTACTTCGAGTTCGAGGCCCAACCGGCAATGATCACGCCGTAGACCTCCATCGAGGTGATGGCCATCAGGAACAGCAGGCCGGCATTGACGTTGGCCAGTGCCACCTCGGGGCCGAACGGAATCACGGCCCAGGCGGCCAGCGCAGGCATGATGGTCATCACCGGACCGAGGAAGAACAGCGCCTTGTTGGCCGCCGTCGGACGGATGATCTCCTTGAAGATCAGCTTGACCGCATCAGCGATTGGCGTCAGCAGACCGTAGGGCCCGACGCGGTTGGGGCCCGGCCGGATCTGCGTCCAGCCGATGGCCTTGCGTTCCCACAGCGTCAGGTAGGCCACGCAGCCCATCAGCGGCGCCAGCAGTGCAACGATCTTGATCAGAGTCCAGACCACCAGCCACAGCGTGGGACCGAGCAGATCGGTACCGGATTGATTGATCCAGTCGATCATGGGCGCGCCTCCCGCAGGGGCGCCAGGAGCGAGGCCACGGTGCGACTAAGCATCGCCTGCCCTCTCGAGCGAGATCTCGCCGAACATGGCGCCCAGGCTGGCCGTGCTGGCGTGACCGGCGGCGACGCGTACGGCATTGGCGGCAAGGGTCGTGTCTTCGCGCGCCGGTAGGGTCGCGCTGGCGCTACCTTGGCTGACGCGAACACGCTCGCCAGTCTTCAGGCCAAGTTGACGCCACAGGCCGCTGGGCACGCCAACCCGGGGCGGCTTGGCGTCGGCGGTGGCTTGCAGTGAGGGCGCACGGCGCACCAGCGCGTCGCTCGAATAGATCGGCACGTCAGCAATGCGTTCCAGCGATGTCGACGAAGGCGTGGTGCCCATCGCCGCCGTGCTGTGGTTGTCCAGCCGGGCGGCGATATTGGCCGAAACGCCGAGCGCCTCCGCGCGCACTTCCTCAGCCGAGGCCTGTTCGAAACCGCTCAGGCCGAGCAGGTTGCCCAGCACACGCAGGACTTTCCACGCCGGACGGGTTTCGCCCAGCGGGCGCACCACGCCATGGAAGCTCTGCACGCGGCCCTCGGCATTGACGAAGGTGCCAGCGGTCTCGCTGAAGGGTGCAATCGGCAGCAGCACGTCGGCGAACTCAGTGTTGGCATCCTTGAACGGGCTCAGCGACACCACCAGGCCCGAACCTGCCAGCGCCGCGCGCGCGGCGGCCGCATCGGCCGCGTCGAAGCTCGGCTCGACACCCAGCAGCAACAAGGCCTTCATCGGTTGCGTCAGCATCTGGCCGGCATTCAAGCCGCCCTCGCCCGGCAGCGCCCCGACCCACTGCGCGCCGACACTGTTGGCCGCCTCACCGAGATAGCCGACGCTGGCGTGGGTGTGGGCGCCGATCCACTCGGCCAGCGCCAGCAACTGCGCGGCCTGCGGGTGTTGCGCGGCGGCGTTGCCCAGCAACACCGCCTTGCGCTCGCCACTGAGCAGCGACTCGGCAATCTTGGTCGCCGCCTCACTGGCGTTGGCCGCTACCGGCGCGTCGATGCCTTTGGACCGCGCAATCGCCGCAGCCACTTGCGCCAACGCGTCGCTCCAGCCGCTGGGTGCGGTGGTGAACTGTGTGGCCAGCGGCAATGCCCAATCGTCATGCACGGCGTGCAGGCTGTGCACCTGGGCACCGCGTCGCGCGGCCTGGCGCACTCGCTGCGCCAGCAGCGGATGGTCGCGACGCAGAAACGAACCGACCACCAGCACCCGCTGCAGCGTCGAGAGCGATGCAATGCTCGTGCCCAGCCAGCGCGCGTGGCCGTTGGCGGCGCGGTTCGTGAAGTCGGCGTGGCGCGTGCGGTGGTCGATGTTCTCGCTGCCCAGGCCGCGCACGAGCTTGGCCAGCAGGTGCAGCTCTTCGAGCGTGGCATGCGCCGAGCCGAGCGCGCCGACCGCGGCCGCGCCGAACTCGGCCTTGATGCGCTTGAGGCCGTCAGCGACATAGCCCAGGGCGGAATTCCAATCCACGGCCTGCCACTGCCCGCCCTGCTTGATCATCGGCTGCGTCAGCCGCTGCTCACCGTTGAGGGCCTCGTAGGAGAAACGGTCGCGGTCTGCGATCCAGCATTCGTTGACGGCTTCGTTCTCGAGCGGCACCACGCGCATCACCTGATTGGCCTTGACCTGCACGATCAGGTTCGCGCCGACGCTGTCGTGCGGACTGACGCTCTTGCGGCGCGACAGCTCCCAGGTGCGGGCGCTGTAGCGAAACGGCTTGCTGGTCAGCGCACCGACCGGGCAGATGTCGATCATGTTGCCCGACAGCTCGGAGTCGATCGTGTCGCAGAGCATGGTCGTGATTTCGCTGTGCTCGCCGCGGTGGATCATGCCCAGCTCCATCACGCCGCCAATCTCCTGGCCGAAGCGGATGCAGCGCGTGCAGTGGATGCAACGCGTCATGTCCTGCATCGAGACCAGGGGGCCGACGTCCTTGTGGAAGACGACGCGCTTTTCTTCGGTGTATCGCGATGCCGAGCCACCGTAGCCCACCGCCAGGTCCTGCAACTGGCACTCGCCGCCCTGGTCGCAGATCGGGCAATCCAGCGGATGGTTGATCAGCAAAAACTCCATCACCGACTGCTGCGCCTTGATCGCCTTGTCGCTCTTGGTGCGAACGATCATGCCTTGTGTCACTGGCGTGGCGCAAGCTGGCATCGGCTTGGGCATTTTCTCCACATCCACCAGACACATGCGGCAATTGGCGGCAATGCTCAGTTTCTTGTGGTAGCAAAAATGCGGAATGTAGGTGCCCGCCTTGTCGGCAGCGTGCATGATCATGCTGCCTTCAAGCACGTCAATCTTCTTGCCGTCCAGTTCGATTTCA
>JANMSS010000057.1:0-3272 GCA_031389585.1 Burkholderiales bacterium
CTGTCGTTGGGATGGGCTACGGGTCTACCCGGACGATCAGGCTGCGTTGAGCCGTCTCAGGAACTCCCGGACGCAGCCCGGCCCCTCGAACTGGGGCGCCGGGCCGCTCGAAAGCGATGGATTGGGTCTCGATCAGGCCGCTTGCAGCGATGATCTTCAGCTCGCCGCCGCAGTTCGGGCAGTGCTCGAGGTCGAGCGCAAACACGCGCTTGAGCAGCCGGGCCCAACTCAGCCGCCCCGGACTGTGATGCGCACAGTCTGGCTCGCAGGCAGCGGGCTGCGATGCCTCGGCGCGCTCGTCCGGCCCTTGCGGCACCACCATCGCCCGCAGCTTGGCGTTGGGCGCCAGCACCTGTGAACGCGGACCGGTGGTTTGCACGCATTTCTCACGTCGAGCCTGGAGTGCCGGCCGAGGCGCTCAGTGAAAGTCGCGTGAACTGGTGGCCAGGCTGCCGAGCCAGGGCGTCATATCGACCAGCCGGCGCGCGATCAGATGCGTGCTGCCGTCTTTGGCCTGCCACTGCCCGGCCACGGCCAGCAGGCGTGAGCGCAGCAGCACCGTGCGCTGGCGCTCGCGGATGTGGCGTCAGACGATGACCTTGACGCTGCCGGTTTCGTCTTCGAGTGCGACGAAGATGACGCCCTTGGCGGTTTCGGGTTGCTGGCGCATGGCGACGATGCCGCAGGCCCAGGCGCCGTCTTGCAATTGCGCGAGTTGTGTTGCGGCGGCGGCCGGTTGCATGTTCGCGTGGGGCTCACGGCGCTGCAACGAGGCCTACGCCGCTGGCAAGGGCAGCATCGCGCAGCGGGCCAGCGACGGTGGCCAGCGGGATCTGCAAGCGCAGTGCAAGTTCGAGGTAAGCCGCGTCGTAGCTGCTGAGTCCGAAGCGCAGCGCCAGAGCCAGCAACTCGGCTGGGGGCGCACCCTGGCGGTCAACGTCGATCGGCAGCGAGACGATTTGCGCCAGCGCGGTTTGGGCATGCTGCGCCGTCATGCGCTGGCGCAGGCAGGCCGTGCGCAGCACGTTGGCCAGTTCGAGTTCCCAGACCGCAGGCACCGCCGCGCGCTCGTCTTGCAATTGACGCGCGATGGCGTCGCCGTAGGCACTGGCCTGGTTCTCGATGAACCAGCCGCAGACCACCGAGTTGTCAAGCACGAAGGCCATCTCAGGCCGGTGCCGGGCCGCCCCAAGCCTGTCCTGAGCCCCGCAATTCCGATCGCCCTGAGCTTGTGTTTCCGGTCATCCTGAGCTTGTCGAAGGAAGGGAGGGCGGCCTGAGCTCCCCACGGGGGACGCGCGCGCAGCGAGCTGGGGGCAGTCATGTCAGTCGCGGCCTTCGGCAACCCAGTCCTTCAATCCACCGTCGAGCACGATGCGCTCGGCGCGCAGCTTGGCGATGGTGCCGGCCACCTGCTGGCGCTGGCTAGCCACGCCGCGGCGGGCCGTGCCCGCAGCCACGAGGCGCGCCACCGGCAGGCCGCGTCGGGTGATCGTGATCTGCTCGCCCTGCTCGACTTCGACCAGCAGTTCTGACAGCCGGGTCTTGGCCTCATAGACGGCAACTTCTTTCATGGCTGGTTCATTGTGTTGGTTGGTTAACCCGATTGTAGCGCGGCGGGAAGGTACGACAACAGGAACGTCAGGTGCTGCACCTTGAGGATAGGGAATTCAAACGCCCTTTACCTGACCGTGGCAAGGCCGGGTACAGCACTCGCCGCTCTCGGCGCGCCCACTCAAGTCGACAGCGGTCTGGTGAGCGACGGTGGACCCGGCCACAAAGGCCTGTCAGTGGGGTCGCCTACGGGTCAGCCCGGGCGATCGGGCCGCTTCGGCCCGTCCCAGAAAGTGTCAGACGCCGCCGGCCCCTCAGCCCCGGGCCGCCGGGCCGCCTGAACGCAAAGCTTTGGGCTCGATCAGGCCGCGCGCAGCAGCGTCTGCCAACGTGCCGCAGCCCGCGGCGGCGCGCGGGCCTGCAGACCGAGGTGCGTGAGGATGCGCTCGATCACCGGCGCCTCCAGGATGGCGGCGCTGATCTTCAGCTCGCCGCCGCAGTTTGGACAGTGTTCAAGGTCGAGCGCAAAGACGCGCTTGAGCAGCTTGGCCCAACTCAGCCGCACCGGGTGGTGGTGCGCACAATTCGCCTCGCACGCGGCGGGTTGCGCAGCCGGGGTGGACTCGACCGGCTCTTGTGGCACCCCCTGCGCGCGCAGCGTGGCGTTGGGTGCCAGGATGCCGTGGAAGCGGATCAGGTGCAGCCGTGGCCGTGGCACCAGCGCAGCCGGGCGCTGCATGAACTCCAGCGGCGGCGTCCCCTGGTGCGTGGTGCCGTCGCGCCAGGGAGTCTTCAGCTTCAGCACCACCTGTCCGGCCGCGACGCTCAGTGAAAATCCCGCGAGCGCGTGGCCAGCGCGCCCAGCCACGGCGTCACATCCACCAGCCGGCGCGCGATCAGGTGGGTGCTGCCGTCCTTGGCCTGCCACTGCCCAGCCACGGCGAGCAGGCGCGAGCGCAGGAGCGCCGTGCGCTGGCGTTCGCGGACGTGGCGCCAGACGATGATGTTGACGCTGCCGGTTTCGTCCTCCAGGGTGACGAAGATGACGCCCTTGGCGGTTTCGGGCTGCTGGCGCATGGTGACGATGCCGCAGGCCCAGGCGGTCGCACCGTCTTTCAACTGCGCCAGTTGTTCAGCGCTGCGCCAGCCGCGCTGGGCCAGGCGGTTTCTCAATAGCGCGAGAGGATGGCGGCGCAGCGTCAAGCCGGTGGCGGCGTAGTCGAGCGTGATGGCTTCGCCCTCACTGGCCTCGAACAGGTCGGGTTGTTCGTGCGCGCGCTCGACGATCGGCGCGTCGGCCAGCAGGGCGGTGGTGTCGATGCGCTCCTGGCCGGCAGCCACCCAGAGTTGGCGGCGGCGGTGGCCGGCCAGCGATTGCAGCGCGTCGGCCTGGGCCAGCGATTGCAGCTCGCGCGCATTGAGCCCGGCGCGGCGCGCGAGCTCATCGACGCTGGCGGCGTCGCGCGAGGGCTCACTCAGGCCAATGCGCACCACGGTGTCGGGCAATGATTGATGGAGGTTGGTATCGTGGCGCAGGTGCAGCGCAATGCGCGAGGCCGCCAGCCATTGCTGCGCCAGCCAGCCCGCGAGCGGCTGCACCAGGCGCTCAGCGGCAAAAACCAGCATCGCGGCGTCATCGGCGCGGTGCAGCAGTTCCAAGCTGAGCTCGAAGCCGGCCGGTGGTGTGAACCAGGGGCGCGGGTCGGGGGCTTCGCCATA
>JANMSS010000065.1:0-4248 GCA_031389585.1 Burkholderiales bacterium
GGCACCAGGCGTCACCTTCGGCGCCTACCGCGTCTTCGGCTGCGCCGGCTCGACCAACGCAGACATCATGCTGGCGGCGATGGAAATGGCGCTGGCCGACGGCATGCACGTGCTTAACATGAGCATCGGGGCGAGTCGCCAGTGGCCGCAATACCCGACCGCACAGGCTAGCGACCGGCTGGTCAACAAGGGCATGGTCGTCGTGGCCTCGATCGGCAACAGCGGCCCCGGCGGCAATCCACCGGACGGCCTGTACGCAGCCGGTGCGCCCGGTACGGGCAAGAAGGTGATTGGCGTGGCCTCGTTCGACAACGCCCAGCTCTCCTTCAACGTCGGCGGTACGCCGTACGGCTACAACCAAGCCAGTGGTTCGCCGCTGGCTCCTACCAGTGGTAGTTTGCCGATGGCCAAGACGGGTGTTGCGGGCCAGCCCACGCTACCTGCGACGGCACCCGACGCCTGCTCCGCGCTACCGGCCAGCAGCCTTGCCGGCCGCGCGGCGCTGATTCGCCGCGGCTCCTGCACGTTTCACGTCAAGGCCGTAAATGCCCAGAACGCAGGTGCGGCTGCGGTCGTGATCTACAACAACGCCCCCGGTGCTCTTAACGCGACCGTCGCAGGCGCCACGGCAATCACGATTCCGGTCGTTGGCATCACTGCGGCGCAAGGTGCGGTGCTCGACGCACTGATCGTTGCAGGTCCGACCACGATGACCTGGACCGGCAACGCCGTCGTCTTCCCCTTCGGCACCGGCGGTCTGATCTCCAGCTTCAGCTCCTATGGCCTCGCGGCCGACCTAAGCCTCAAGCCGAACATCGGCGCACCCGGCGGCGGCATCTTCGCAACCTACCCGCTGGAGCAAGGTGGCTACGCGACGCTGTCAGGGACTTCGATGTCCTCGCCGCACGTGGCCGGTGGCGCCGCCCTGGTGCTGCAAGCCAGCCCGAACACATCGTCGAATTCGATGCGTGCGCGGCTGCAGAACTCGGCTGACCCGAAGAACTGGTCGGGCAATGCGGCTCTGGGACTCCTGGACCAGGTGCACCGTCAAGGCGCCGGCATGCTCGACATCGCGGGAACGATCCTGGCGACAACGACGGTCGAGCCCGGTGAACTGGCGCTGGGCGAGAGCCAGGCCGGACCGGCCACGCGCACGCTGACGATCAAGAACAGCGGCGCCTCGGCGGTCACCTACAACGTGAGCCATGCGCCGGCACTGGCCACCGGCCCCAGCACGTTCATTCCGGTGTCGAATTTCTCGGCACCGGCAACAGTCGGCTTCAGCGCGGCCAGCGTGATGGTGCCGGCCAACGGCAGCGCCACGGTCGACGTCACGGTGACGGCGCCTGCGACAGCGTTGCTCGCCGACCGCGGCATCTATGGCGGCTACGTCGTGTTCGCGCCGCAAGGAGGCGGGCAGAACTACCGCGTGCCGTTTGCGGGCTTCAAGGGCGACTACCAGGCGATCCAGGTGCTGACGCCGACCGCGGCCGGCTTCCCGTGGCTGGCGAAGACGAGCAACGGCATCAACTTCAGCAACAACGTTGCAGGTCTCCCGTACTCGATGATTGGCTTCGACATTCCGAACTTCACGGTGCACCTTGACCACCAGTCGCGCCGCGTGCGCTTCGAGGCCTTCGATGCGGTCACTGGCACGGCCTGGCACAGGGTCAGCGATGACGAGTACGTCACCCGCAACAGCACGGCCACGGGCTTCTTCGCCTTCGCCTGGGATGGCACCACCTTCCAGGGCAAGGGCAAGAATGCCAGCCAGTGGCATACCGTGCCGAACGGCCGGTATGTCGTGAAGCTCTCGGTGCTGAAGGCGCTCGGCGACGACAGCAACCCGGCGCACTGGGAAACCTGGACCTCGCCCGTGATCGCGATCGCGCGTCCTTGACCTGAGGCGACAACCGAAAGCGACGAGAGCCCCTTCGGGGGCTCTTTTTTCTGGGCGTCGAGTTTGCAGTCGCGTCACAGCCCCGAATGCCGTGGGCTGTGCGGCGGGGCCCTGACGCTGTTCAAGTCGAACCGAAACCGCTAGGGTCGCAACCTGTGCGTCAATGGCCTTGCCAGCATGAACCGATCCAGGTTGCTCACGACCTCCAAGCGCGGCCACATGCTTGCCGCGATGCTAGTGGCTGTGCTGGCGGCAAGTTGCGCCGCCTCCGGTCGTCAGCCCGTGCCGCTCCAGCCCTTGGTTGCGCCAGCCGCCACATCGCCAGCAGGATTGACCTTGAGCACCGACAAGGGTCTGCGCCGCACCATCGAGGCGGCGCTCGCAGACGCCGCGCGCCGCACCGGCCTGCCCGTCGCCTCGCTGTCGGTGATCAGCGCCGAAGACCTCACCTGGTCGGATGGCAGCCTCGGGTGTCCGCAACCTGGCGCCGCGTACACGATGGCGCTGGTGCCGGGGCACCGCATACGCATCCGTGCGCAGGCGCAGACCCTCGACTATCACGCCAACGCCCGCGGCCACCTGGTCTTGTGCCCAGCGGGCCGATCGATCGCCCCGACGCCAGTGTCGAGCCGTTGAGCGGCGTGAGCCCAGGCTCGCAGCCCGCACGCGTGAGGGCAAGCCGCCGAATCCGCCTCCTCACCGCCGAGCAAGCGCGGTGCCTGACCGCCGTTCACCGTGCCGGCCGCCGCGGCTGCGGATCAGCCCAGCCGCCCGTGGCACTGCTTGTACTTCTTGCCGCTGCCGCACGGACAGGGCTCATTGCGGCCGACCCTGGGGACTGCGTCGGCCAGGGTCCTCGGGTCGGCGTCCTGCGACACGCTGCCGTCATCGTTCGGGTGGGTGTAGGTCACATTGCTGACATGGCTTGCCTTCTCCTCGATCGCCTCGGCCGCCTGCGCCACCTGCTCCTGTGACTGGATGCGCACGGTCATCAGCACACGAGTGACTTCCATCTTCACCAAGTCGAGCAGTTGCGAGAACAGCTCGAAGGCCTCACGCTTGTACTCCTGCTTCGGATTCTTCTGCGCATAGCCACGCAGGTGGATCCCCTGACGCAGGTAGTCGAGTGCCGCCAGATGCTCGCGCCAATGGCTGTCGATGGCCTGCAGCAGCACCATGCGCATGAAGGGCGTGAACTGCTCCGAACCCACGATTTCGAGCTTGGCCGAGAAGGACTCGTTGGCGGCCGCGATAACCTTTTCGACGATGTCGTCGTCGGCGATCGAATCGCTGGCCTCGACGGCCGCCTTCAGTGACACGTCTAGCTGCCACTCCTCGCGCAACGTCGTCTCCAGGCCATCCAGATCCCACTGTTCTTCGAGACTTTCGGCAGGGACGAAGGTGCGCACAATGTCGGTCATCGTGCTCTTGCGCAGGTTGGTGATCTGCTCGACGAGCGACGCGGCTTCGAGAATCTCGTTGCGCTGCTGGTAGATGACCTTTCGCTGATCGTTGCTGACGTCGTCGTACTCGAGCAACTGCTTGCGCATGTCGAAGTTGCGCGCCTCGACCTTGCGCTGCGCGCCTTCGATGCTGCGCGTGACGATCCCCGCCTCGATGGCCTCGCCCTCGGGCATCTTCAGCCGGTCCATGATCGCGCGCACGCGGTCGCCGGCGAAGATTCGCATCAGTGAGTCTTCCAGCGACAGGTAAAACCTGGATTGGCCCGGGTCGCCCTGGCGGCCTGAGCGGCCGCGCAACTGGTTGTCGATACGGCGGCTCTCATGACGTTCGGTGGCGATGATGCGCAGCCCACCCTCGGTCTTGACCTTCTCGTGGAGACCTTGCCATTCGTCGTGCAACTGCTGGATGCGGCGCGCCTTCTCGTCAGCGGGAATCGCCTCATCGGCCTCGATAAACTGGACCTGCTTTTCGACATTTCCACCGAGCACGATGTCGGTGCCGCGACCAGCCATGTTGGTGGCGATGGTGACGACTCCGGGGCGGCCCGCCTGCGCCACGATCTCAGCCTCCTTGGCGTGCTGCTTGGCATTGAGCACCTGGTGCGGCAGCTTGGCTTTCTCGAGCAGGCCGGAGATCAGTTCTGAATTTTCTATCGATGTGGTGCCCACCAGCGTGGGCTGTCCGCGACCATGGCAGTCGCGGATGTCCTCGATCACCGCGTCGTACTTTTCCTTGCCCGTCTTGTAGATCAGGTCGAGCTCGTCCTTGCGGATGGTCGGCTTGTTTGGCGGAATCACCACCGTCTCCAGGCCATAGATTTCCTGGAACTCGTAGGCCTCGGTATCGGCCGTGCCGGTCATGCCGGCCAGCTTGGCGTACATGCG
>JANMSS010000098.1:0-30191 GCA_031389585.1 Burkholderiales bacterium
CGGCGCATAGCGCCGCGGCGGCTTGTCCGCGGCCGCATACAGCGAGGCCACCTTCGGCAGCATGGCCTCGATGTCCTGGATCCGCGTGGCGCTGTGGCAGAAGATGCTCGGTGTGAACAAGGGCGCGCCGCCCGAGTTCATGTCCACCCACCCCAGCGGCGCCACGCGGATCCAGGACATCGAGGCCATGCTGCCGAAGGTGGCCTCGCTGTATGCGGCCGCGGACAAGCCGCCGCGGCGCTATGCGCCGCCGCCCAAGCCCAGATCGACGGCAGCGCAGCCCGCGTCGTGAACGCGCCGCTGCCGCGGCGGGATTGGGCCCGACGCGGCAGCGGCCACCGACGACCGAGCGGTCTCAGCGCGGCGCGATGCGGTGCGCTGTCAGGATCACCGTCCCGCCGTCGACGGGCGGCGTGAAGGTGCCCGCGCCGGCCGCCATCGTGATCACAAAGTTGGCCTCGGTGTTGGGCGGCACGGCGGTAGCGTCGAAGACCCCCGTGCAACCCGAGCTGTCGTAGGCCAAGTTGAAGAAGCGCAGCGCGCCGGTGGCCGAGCCCAGCGCCCACATGCCGACGATGCCATTCGCGTCATCGACGAAACGCGGGATGCTGTCGTTGGCGAAGTTGATCGCCGTGTCGGTGATGCTGGTGATGCCGTCGAGCGCGGCCGGCGGCGGCGCTACACGATCCAGACCTTCACATCCGGGCGACCCATCAACTTCAGCACGAAGTAGATGACTGCGGCTTCGCCCGGATCATCGGAGACACAGATGATCTCGGCGTAGGCTGGCAGCCCCGCCTTGACGAGGATGTTCCAGAGGTCCTTGGCGGCTTTGGGTGTGCCGCCGGGAGTGACGAGCTCCGTGTACGGCAGATGAATCACATGGCCCTCCAGCGGCCGGGTCGGCAACAGCCTTCCCGCCGCAATGAAGACTTTCGGATAGCCCCCCTGCGTGCTGCCGGGAGCCGTGATCAGCACGCCCTGGCGCGGACCGGCGGGATAGGTCATCGCCGGCACGGACAAGTCCTGCGGCGTCTTCTTGGCGCCCACCACCGTGGCCTCCTTGGTCAGGGCAAAGCCGCGCAGCCCCCATTCGTCGACCGAGTCCATGAGGATGGAGACCTTCTTTTGCCCCAGTTCGTGCAGCATCAAGAAAGCCAGGGCCGAGGCCGGTGTCAGGCCGCCCTCGGACACGATCACCGCTTCATGCGCTGGATCGAGACCCGCCGGGCCCAGCAACTCGGCCAGTCGCCGCGGCTGCGCAAGGTGGCTGCCGAAGACGTCGGCAGGCAGGCTCAGCGCGAAAGGCACATGGCCTAGCCGGTAGGCGTCGGGCGAACGCACGTCAACGACGCTCAGGTGCGCAATGCCGAAGGAGCGAATCATCGGGTTGCCCCACGCGTGCAGCCAGCTCGAATCGCGCTGCAGGAACGGCGCCGAGTAGGTCCACAGCGGCAGCCCCCGGTCGTCGCGCATCCACTCGACCTGCGACTCCCGGTACAGCTTGACGTTCGGATAGCCGAGGATGAACTTCAGCGCGAAGAAGGGCAGGCTGGCAGCCACGCCACCGCCGCAATAGGTGTGGATCTGCTGCTCGGGCCGGATGCCCAGGTGGCCGACCATGCGCTGGATGTCCTGGGCCGACTTGAAGGTCTTGTCGGCGTTGAAGAGGTCCGCCCTGGGCCACATGATGGCGTTCGGCACATGGCCGGCGCGGTCGAAGAACTTGGCTTCGCCGAAGTGGTAGCTGGGCTCCAACGCCTCGATCACGGCGTGGTTCATCGGGTCGCCGGTGGCGGCAAGGAACTCAGGCAGCCGCACGCGCACCTCGTCGCGGCGCTGGGTGATGCGAAATGTGCCTGTGGCCGGTGGCGGCGTCGGCTCCTTCGTGACAGCCCGGCCGCTTGCCTGCCACTTGGACAGCCCGCCGTTCAGGATCAAGAGGTTGTGGACCGGGAAACCGAGGTGGTAGAGATCAAAGAAGAGCCGGGTGGCCCACATCAAGCCGTCCTGGTCGTAGAGAACGATCTTCTTGCCGGGGCTGATGCCCCAGGCCTGCAGCCGCCGCTGCATGTCGGCCGGGGGCAGTTCCTGAGCGCCAAAGCTGAACAGGTCGGCATGCACGGCGCCGGGAATGTGTTTGGCCGCGTACATCGGGCGCGGTGAGGCGTCGAGGACCAGGACATCGTCGCGCCCGAGGTGGGTTTCGAGCCACTCGACGCTGACGAGGTTGACGCTGCTTGCACCGGCCGCCAGCGAAGGCTGAACGATCCAAAGGCAGCCCGTGATGGCGACCAGAAACCATTGGCGTAACAAACTGCGCATGACCTTGTCCTTTCGTGACTGTCGTGCGACCGGGCCTCGCGGCTGATCTGGCAGGCCGTTCCCGGGCCGCTCGACGCCCGCATCGTGGCTGCGCGGCGCCTGTCGTGCCGGCCCCGTGCGACGAGTTGCGCATGCAGTGGGTCCAGCGGCGGTGCCCGCCGATGGCCCTCGAGTCACGCCTTCAAAGCTTGAAGTCGTAGTCGATGACCAGGGGTGCGTGGTCCGAGAAGCGCTGATCCAGGTAGATCGACTCGCGCCGTGCAGTGGCCGCGATGCCCGGCGTCGCCAGGTGGTAGTCCAGCCGCCACCCGACGTTGTTGGCCCGCGCCTGGCCGCGCTGGCTCCACCAGGTGTATTGCTCGGGCTGGGTGTTGAGGGTGCGGAAGACGTCGACCAGGCCGGCCTTGTCGAACAGCTTGGTCAGCCAGGCCCGCTCTTCGGGCAGGAAGCCGCTGTTCTTCAGGTTGCCCTTCCAGTTCTTCAGGTCAATCTCGTGGTGCGCGATGTTGACGTCGCCGACCAGCACGAATTCGCGTTGCGCCTTGAGCTTGGCCAGATGCGGGTAGATGCGGGCCAGGAAGCGGAACTTGGCCGCCTGGCGCTCTTCGCTGGAGGAACCGCTCGGGAAGTAGCAGCTGATGACGCTGAACTTGCGCTTGGCCGTGTCGAAGCGGGTTTCGACGTAGCGGCCCTCGGCGTCGAATTCCTTCGAGCCGAATCCGACGATCACATCGCTGGGTGCCTTGCGTACGTACAGGCCGACGCCCGAGTAGCCCTTCATCTGCGCAAAGTGAAAGTGCCCGTTCAGCCCGGCCACGCGCTCGAAGCGGCCGGCCATGTCCTGGGCCTGGGCTCTGACCTCCTGCACCCCCATACAATCGGCGTCGAGCTGCTCGGCCCAGGCCTCGAAGCCCTTGTTCGCCGCCGAGCGGATACCGTTCAAGTTCAAGGTGACGAGACGGAACATGGTGCTCACTCAATGGATGTCATGACGATGACACAGGCCCCCGCCACCGATGCGTTGGCGCTGGAGTTTGTGCAGTTCGCCGTTGAGGCCGAGGTGTTGCGCTTCGGCCAGTTCAAGACCAAGGCCGGGCGCTTGTCGCCGTACTTCTTCAATGCCGGCCTGTTCGACGACGGCATCAAGCTCGGCCGCGTGGCGCAATTCTATGCACGACGGCTGCTCGACTCTGGCCTGCCCTTCGACATGCTGTTCGGCCCGGCCTACAAGGGCATCACCCTGGCCGCAGCAGTGGCCATCGAGCTGGCGCGGCTGGGCCGCAATGTGCCCTTTGCCTACAACCGCAAGGAGGCCAAGGACCACGGCGAAGGCGGCACCCTGGTCGGCGCGCCGTTGCGCGGGCGGGTGGTCATCATCGATGACGTCATCTCGGCCGGCACCTCGGTGCGCGAGTCGATCGCCGTGATCAAGAGCGCCGGCGCGACGCCGGTGGCCGTGGCCATCGCGATCGACCGCCAGGAGATGAGCGCCGAGAACGGCGTCGACCAACCCTGGTCGGCAGTGCAGTACATCACGTCGCAACTCGATCTGCGCGTCGTTTCGATTGCGACGCTGGCCGACCTGTTGCACTATCTTGGCGCCTCACGTGACGCCGCGCTCGAGGTTTTTCGGCAGCCTGTGTCAGCCTACCGCGACCGTTACGGCGTTTGAAGCCTCATCCAGGCGACACTGAACCCCATGACCCAGCCGCTGATCGCATCCTCCTGGCGCGCGCTCCTGGCCGCGGCGCTGCTGTGCGCCGCTGGGGCCGGCAACGTCGGCGCGGCCCCCAGCCTGGCCCAGGTGTTCACCTGCGTCGGCCCGACCGGCCGCACGCTCACCTCCGACCGCCTGATCGGTGAGTGCATGGACCGCGAACAGCGCGTGCTGGCGCGTGACGGCACCCTGCTGCGCATCGTGCCGCCGTCGCTGACGGCCGACGAGCGCAACGAAAAAGAGGCGCGCGACCGACGCCTGGCGGCCGAGAAGGAGGCCAAGGCCGAGGCCGTGCGGCGCGACCGCAACCTGCTGCAGCGCTACCCTGACGCCGCGGCGCATGAGCGGGCGCGGGACGCGGCACTGGCCGATCTGAACGCGTCGATGAAGCTGTCCGAACAACGCCAACGCGAACTGGTCGTTGAGCGCAAGCCGCTGCTCAGCGAAACCGAGTTCTACAAGGGCAAGGCCTTGCCCTCCAAGTTGCGCCAGCAGCTCGATGCCAACGAAGCCGCCGCCGCCGCGCAGCGCGACGCACAGGCAAATCAGAAAGCCGAACTCGAGCGCGTGACCAAGTTGTTCGACGCCGAACTGGCCCGCCTGAAGCGGCTCTGGGCCGGTGCCGTGCCAGGCTCGCTCGGCCCGGCCACCGCCGAGGCTGCCGCCGCCGTGCCCCCCGTCGTACCGGGCAAGCCGGTCGCCGTGCGGTCGAAGTAGCTCAGCCGAGCTTCTTCTTCAGCAACTCGCCGGCCTGAGCCGGGTTGGCCTTGCCCAGGCTGGCCCTCATGACCTGGCCGACCAACGCATTGAAGGCCTTGTCCTTGCCGGCGCGGTACTCGTCGACCGACTTGGCATTGGCAGCGATGACTTGATCGACGATGGCTTGCAGCGCGCCGGCATCGTTCATCTGCTTGAGGCCGCGCGCCTCGATCACGGCGTCCGTATCGCTGCGCGCCTCGGCCCACAACACCTCGAACACCTGGCGCGCGCCGTTGTTGGACAGCGTGCCGTCGGCGATGCGCGAAATCAACGTGGCCAGCGTCGCTGGGCTCACGGCGCTGGCGTCGATGTGGCGGCCCTGGGCATTCAAGCGCTTGGCGACTTCGCCCATCATCCAGTTGGCCACCAGCTTGGGCTGGCCACAGGCATCGCGCGCGGCTTCGTAGTAGCGCGCGAAAGCCGGGCTCTGCACCATCGCCGCCGCGTCGTAGGGCGGCAGGCCGTCGTCGCGCTCGAAGCGCGCGGCCATCGCGCCGGGCAGCTCGGGCATCGCCGCGCGCACCCGCTCGATCCACTCGGGTGCAATCACCAGCGGCGGCAGGTCGGGGTCGGGAAAGTAGCGGTAATCGTGCGCGTCTTCCTTGCTGCGCATGGCCCGCGTCTGGCCGCTGTCGGGATCGAACAGCACGGTGGCCTGCTCGATCTTCAGGCCGTCCTCGAGGCGGTCGATCTGCCATTGCACCTCGAAGTCGATCGCCTGCTGCATGAACTTGAAGCTGTTCAGGTTCTTGATCTCGCGCCGGGTGCCGAAGGGCTGCCCCGGTCGGCGCACCGAGACATTGGCGTCGCAGCGAAAGCTGCCTTCCTGCATGTTGCCGTCGCAGATACCCAACCAAACCACCAGCGTGTGCAAGGTCTTGGCGTATTCGACGGCTTCGGCGGAAGAGCGCATATCGGGCTCGGTGACGATTTCCAGCAACGGCGTGCCGGCGCGGTTCAGGTCGATGCCGGTCTGGCCGTGGTAGTCCTCGTGCAGGCTCTTGCCCGCGTCCTCTTCGAGGTGAGCGCGGGTCAGCTGCACTGTCTTCTTCGTGTCACCGACGACGATATCGACGCTGCCGCCCTGCACCACCGGCGTTTCGTACTGGCTGATCTGGTAGCCCTTGGGCAGGTCGGGGTAGAAGTAGTTCTTGCGCGCAAAGATCGACAGCGGCGCAATCTTGGCCCCAACCGCCAGGCCGAAGCGGATGGCCCGCTCGACCGCGCCGCGGTTCATCACCGGCAGCGTGCCCGGCAGCGCCAGGTCGACCGCGCAGGCCTGGGTGTTCGGCGCGGCGCCGAAGGCGGTGCTGGCGCCGCTGAAGATCTTGCTCGCCGTCGACAACTGGGCGTGGGTCTCCAGTCCGATCACGACCTCGTAGCCACGGATCAGGGCCGGTGCGCTCATCGGGCCCCCGGTGGCAGGCGGGTATGGAAGTCGGTGGCCTGCTGGAACGCATGGGCGGCGTGCAGGAGCCCGCCCTCGTTGAAGTAGTTGCCGATCAGCTGCAAGCCCACGGGCATGCCCGCCTCACCGAACCCGGCCGGGACGCTCATCCCCGGCAGCCCGGCCAGGCTCGCCGGCAGCGTGAAGATGTCCGCAAGGTAGGCCGCCACCGGGTCGTTGTCCTGCGCGCCGAGCTTCCAGGCCACGCTGGGCGCGACGGGCCCGGCGATCAGGTCGCACTGCTGGAAGCAATGCTGAAAGTCGTCGGCGATCATGCGGCGCAGCCTCTGCGCCTGCAGGTAGTAGGCGTCGTAGTAGCCGTGCGAGAGCACGTAGGTGCCGATCATGATGCGCCGCTTGACTTCGGCGCCGAAGCCTTGGCTCCGGGTCTTGGCGTACATGTCGGCCAGGTCGCTGTACTGCGCGGCGCGATGCCCGAACTTGACGCCATCGAAGCGCGACAGGTTCGAACTCGCCTCGGCCGGCGCGATGATGTAGTAAACGGGGATGGCCAGAGAGGTCTTGGGGAGTGAAACGGTGCGCCAAGTTGCACCAAGGCGGCACAACTCTTGAACCGCATCCCACAGTGCCTGAGTGACGTCTGGGTTAGGGCCCGGATTCAGAGGATCGATTTTTTTGGCCGCTTCAGACCCTGGCACCGCCCACCATTCCACCGGGATACCGATACGCAGGCCTTTCAGCGGCTCGGCTGCCGTGGCGCCTTCGCGGGCGGCCAGCATCTGGGCATGGAAGTCCTGCGGCGGTCGCTGCGCGCTGGTCGAGTCACGCTCATCAAAGCCGCTCATCGCCGACAGCAGCAGCGCGCAGTCTTGCGCCGAACGCGCCAGCGGCCCCGCCTGGTCGAGGCTGGAGGCAAAGGCCACCATGCCCCAGCGCGAGCACACGCCGTAGGTCGGCTTGATGCCGGTGATGCCGGAAAAACTGGCCGGCTGACGGATCGAGCCGCCGGTGTCGGTGCCGGTGGCGGCAGGCAACAGTCGCGCCGCCACCGCGGCGGCCGAGCCACCCGATGAGCCGCCGGGCACGCGTGAGGCGTCCCACGGGTTGTGCACGGGCCCGTAGGCCGAATTCTCGTTGGCCGAGCCCATCGCGAACTCATCGCAGTTGAGCTTGCCCAGGCTCACGGCGCCGGCGGCGGCCAGTCGCTCGACCACGGTTGCGTCGAAGGGACTGGCGTAGCCGGCCAGCATCTTCGAGCCCGCCGTGCTGGGCATGCCGGCGGTGACGAAAATGTCCTTGTGGGCGATGGGCACGCCGGCCAGCGGGCCCAGCGCATCGCCGGCGGCTCGACGCCCGTCGACCGCTCGGGCCTGTGCCCGCGCCGCGTCTGCAGCGACGTGCAAAAAGGCCCCAAGCCCCTCCTGCGCGCTGATGCGGGCCAGCAGATGCTCGACGACCTCGAGGCTCGACACCTCGCGCGCCGCCAGCGCGCGGCCGAGCGCCGCCACGCCCATCTCATGCAAGGCAGCGGTCATTCGATGACCTTCGGCACCAGGAACAGGCCGTCCTCGACGGCTGGCGCGCTGGCCTGATTGCGTTCGCGTTGATTGCTTTCGGTGACCGTATCGTCACGCAACCGCAATGCGACTGCCTGCAACGCGGAGAGCGGCGTGTACAGCGGCTCGACGCCACGCGTATCGACCGCACCCATCTGCTCGACGATGCGAAAGAAGCCGTTCAATTGACCGAGCATCGCGGCCTGCTCGTCGGCCTTGAGTTCGAGGCGCGCCAGGTGAGCGATGCGGCTGACATCTTGCGGGGTCAGGGGCATGGCGAAGGGACAATCAGAAAGGCTGCAAAAAGGCGCCTCGGCGGTGTTTTTCACGGGCATCAAGGCGGGGGTATCAGTTATTATCGCCGCCCATAAGGGACCCTCCGGCGCCACTCGGCACGGGGGGTTCATCGCAAGAGCGGTCGCACTTGTCACAAAACGCAAACGTCGCCTCCCCCCCCACACCGCCCCAGCCCACCATGTTCGGATCCCTGCGCCGCTATTTCTCGACCGACTTGGCCATCGACCTCGGCACCGCCAACACGCTGATCTACGTGCGCGGCAAGGGCATCGTGCTCAACGAACCCTCGGTGGTGGCGATCCGCCACGAAGGCGGGCCCCACGGCAAGAAGACCATCCAGGCCGTCGGCACCGAAGCCAAGGCCATGCTCGGCAAGGTGCCCGGCAATATCGAAGCCATCCGGCCGATGAAGGACGGCGTGATCGCCGATTTCACCGTCACCGAGCAGATGTTGAAGCAGTTCATCAAGATGGTCCATCCGCGCTCGATGCTGCGGCCGAGCCCGCGCATCATCGTCTGCGTGCCCTGCGGCTCGACCCAGGTCGAGCGCCGCGCGATTCGCGAGTCGGCGCTGGGCGCCGGCGCCAGCGAGGTCTACCTGATCGAGGAGCCGATGGCCGCAGCGATCGGAGCCGGCCTGCCGGTCAGCGAAGCTTCAGGTTCGATGGTCGTCGACGTTGGCGGCGGGACCACCGAAGTCGGCGTGATCTCGCTCGGCGGCATGGTCTACAAGGGCAGCGTGCGCGTGGGCGGCGACAAGTTCGATGAAGCCATCATCAACTACATCCGGCGCAATTACGGCATGCTGATCGGCGAGCCGACCGCCGAAGCGATCAAGAAGAAAATCGGCAGCGCCTTCCCCGGCTCCGAGGTCAGGGAGATGGAAGTCAAGGGCCGCAACTTGAGCGAAGGCGTGCCGCGCAGCTTCACGATCTCTTCCAACGAGATCCTCGAAGCGCTGACCGACCCGCTGAACCAGATCGTCTCGAGCGTCAAGAACGCTCTTGAGCAAACCCCGCCCGAGCTCGGCGCCGACATTGCCGAGCGCGGCATGATGCTTACCGGGGGTGGCGCCTTGTTGCGTGACCTCGATCGCCTGCTGGCCGAAGAAACCGGCCTGCCGGTGCTGGTCGCCGAAGACCCCTTGACCTGCGTGGTGCGTGGGTGCGGCATGGCGCTCGAGCGCATGGAGCGCCTGGGCAGTATCTTCACCTCGGAGTGAGCGTGGACAGCCCGCGCTGCGATCGTTGCGCGTTTGGGCGCAGCGAGCGGGCGTCGGCCAGGGCCGGTCGCAGTCTGAACAGAGCAGCCCGCGCCGGGCCGCCCCAAGCCTGTCCTGAGCGAGGTCGAAGGGCGGGCGACGCCCCAAGGGCCACGAAGGGGCCTATGCCGGGCCCTGAGGGCCGACGCCGCAGGCGTCTTGGGGGCAGCTAGCCCGATGCCGCTCGGCACCCTCGACCGCACCCCGCCGCCGATCTTCCGCCAGGGCTACTCGGCACTGACCAAGCTCGTCTTCTGTTCGGCCTTGGCGCTGTTCCTGATGGTCGCCGACACGCGGCTGCCGATCGTGTCGACGCTGCGCGTGGCCCTGGCCACCGCGTTGGCGCCCATCCAGCGCGGCCTGCTGGTGCCGGTGGAGTTGATCAGCGGTGGCAGCGACTACCTGCGCGGCCTGACCCAGGCCCTGCAGCGCGACGACGCCGCACGCAAGCAACTCGCGCAGCAAGCCGAGCGCGTCGCCCAGGCCGGGAGCCTGGCCACCGAAAACGCCCGGCTGCGCGCTTTGCTCGACCTGGCACCGGCATTGGTCGTGCGCAGCCAGGCCGCCGAGGTGCAGTACGAGGCCGCCGACCCGTACTCGCGCAAGCTGTTCATCAACCGCGGCGCAACGCAAGGTCTGGCGCTGGGCTCACCGGTGATCAACGAGGCCGGCGTGCTCGGCCAGGTGACACGGTTGTACCCGCTGTCGGCCGAAGTCACGCTGCTGACCGACAAGGACGCCGCCATTCCCGTCATCAATGCCCGCAGCCAGCAGCGCGGCGCGGCCTATGGCGGCCTGGCCAAGGGCAGCGCCATGGAACTGCGCTTTGTCGCCGCCAACGCTGACGTGAAGGTGGACGACCTGCTGGAAACCTCGGGCGTCGACGGCACTTACCCGGCCGGCCTGGCCGTCGCCAAGGTGTTGCATGTCGAACGCCAGGCCGAAGGCGGATTCGCCCGCGTGACCCTGGTCCCGACAGCGATGGCCGACGGCGTGCGCCATGTGCTGGTGCTCGAACCGCTGTCGGTTCAACTGCCGCCACGACCGGCGCCCGAGACCGAAGCGGTGGCCAGGCCCTCAGGCAAGAAGCGCAAGGCCACAGGAGTCGCGCCATGATCATGCCGCGTGGCGCCGACCAGTTGCTGCTGCCGGCCAATCCGCTGTTCATCGCAGCCTCGCTGATGGCGGCGCTGGCGTTCAACCTGCTGCCACTCGGGCGCCATCCGGCAATGCCCGACCTGCTTGCGCTGACGCTGGCATTCTGGGCCGTTCACCAGCCACGCCGTGTCGGCATCGGGCTGTCGTTCATATTTGGCCTGTTGATGGACGTGCACCAGGGCGCCTTGCTTGGCCAGCATGGCCTGGCCTACACCTTGCTGGCCTACTTTGCGCTGGCAGTCTCGCGCCGGCTGACCTGGTTCACGCTGCCGCAGCAGGCGTTGCAGGTGCTGCCGCTGTTCGTGGCCATGCACACGGTCTCCTTGCTCGTGCGCCTGGCCGCCGGCGATCTGTTTCCCGGCTGGAGCCTGTTCGTCGCACCGGTGCTCGAGGCCCTGTTGTGGCCGGTGGTCACGCTGCTGCTGCTGGCGCCGCAGTTGCGCGCGCCCGATCCCGACCAGAACCGTCCGCTGTAGAGCGCCCCGGCCATGATCGAGTTGAAGAACATCGAGCGTGAACTGGACCGGTTCCGTGGGCGGCTGTTGGCTGCGGTGCTGTTCGTGCTGGTGTGCTTTGGCCTGCTGGCGGCCCGCCTGGTCTACCTGCAGGTGTTCCGGCATGAAGCGCTGGCCACGCAGGCCGAAGCCAACCGCATCGCGGTATTGCCGGTGGTTCCCAACCGCGGCCTGATCGTCGACCGCAATGGGGTCGTGCTGGCGACCAACTACTCAGCGTACACGCTGGAGATCACGCCGTCGCGCCTAACCGAGTCGCTCGAAGCAACCATCGACGCGCTGGCCGAGCTGGTCGACATCACGCCCCGCGATCGCCGACGGTTCAAGCGTCTGCAGGAGGAGGGCAAGAGCTTCGAGTCGCTGCCGATCCGCACCAAATTGAGCGACGAGGAAGTGGCCCGTTTCGTGGCCCAGCGTTTTCGCTTTGCCGGCGTCGATGTGCGTGCGCGCCTGTTCCGCCAGTACCCGCTGGGCGAGGTGGGCAGCCACCTGGTGGGCTACATCGGCCGCATCAACCAGTCCGAGAAGAAGGCGATGGAGGACTGGGACGAGGAGGTGCAAGGCAACTACCGCGGCACCGAATACATCGGCAAGCTCGGGGTCGAGCAGAGTTACGAGCGCGATCTGCATGGCAACACTGGCTTTGAGGAAGTCGAAACCAGCGCCAGCGGGCGCGCCGTGCGCCGGCTCAGCAACCAGCCGTCGACGCCGGGCAACACGCTCTCGCTGTCGATAGACATCAAGCTGCAGGCCCTGGTCGAGCAGATGTTCGGCGAGCGCCGCGGTGCGCTGGTGGCCC
Source organism: Burkholderiales bacterium (assembly GCA_031389585.1). Taxonomy (GTDB): domain Bacteria; phylum Pseudomonadota; class Gammaproteobacteria; order Burkholderiales; family Burkholderiaceae_C; genus CADEEN01. The sequence continues at coordinate 11,796 of JANMSS010000098.1, forward strand.
TGGACCCGCGTTCGGGCGAGGTATTGGCCTTCGTCTCCAAGCCGACCTTCGACCCCAACCTGTTCGTCGACGGCATCGATGTCGAGAATTGGCGCGATTTGAACGAGAGCATCGACAAGCCGCTGCTCAACAGGGCGCTGCGAGGTACGTACCCGCCGGGCTCGACCTTCAAGCCCTTCATGGCGATGGCCGCGCTGACCAGCGGCAAACGCAACGCAACGACGATCATCAACGACGGCGGCACGTTCCAGTTCGGCAACCACACCTTCCGCAGCCACGGCGACAAGGGCCTCGGGCCGGTCGACATGACCAAGTCGATCATCAAATCGAGCAACGTCTACTACTACTCGCTGGCCAACGAGATGGGCGTAGACCTGATGCACGCGCAGCTGTCGCCGTTCCTGTTCGGCAGCAAGACCGGCATCGATGTCGAGGGCGAAGTCACCGGCCTGCTGCCGTCGACCGAGTGGAAGCGCCGCTACTACAAGAAGCCCGAGCAGCAGAGGTGGTACGCCGGCGAGACCATTTCGCTGGGCATCGGCCAGGGCTACAACAACTTCACCATGCTGCAATTGGCCAGTGCCACGGCCACGTTGGTGTCAGGTGGGCTGCGATTCGCACCGCGGCTGGCACGCGAGATCGAGAACGTGGTCACGCACGAGAAGACCCGCGTCGCCGGCCAGGCCTTGTCGCCGCTGCCCTTGAACGCAGACCATGTGGCGCTGATCAACCGCGCCCTGTACGGCGTGACGCAAGAGGGCACCTCGGTGCGCTCGTTCGCCGGCGCCCCGTACACGAGCGGCGGCAAGACCGGAACCGCACAGGCGGTCGGCATCAAGGCCAACGAGAAGTACAACGCCGCCAAACTCGACGAGTACCAGCGCGATCACTCGCTCTATCTTGCCTTCGCACCCGTCGAGGCGCCGACGATCGCGCTGGCGATCGTGGTCGAGAACGCCGGCTTCGGCTCGGAGGCTGCCGCGCCGATCACGCGCCGCGTGTTCGACTACTGGCTGTCTGGCCTGTGGCCCAGCGAGGAAGACATGGCCGCCACGCAGCTGGGCAAATCTGGCGCGCCGATCGGCAAACCGCGTCGTGCCACCGACATTGTCTTGCCGGGTGCGCCGGCAAGCGCCGCGGCGGCTGCCACCACGCCCGTCAGTCGGACATTGGTCGCGGTCACACAATGAGCAGCACGATATTTGAGCAGCCGACGCTCTGGCAGCGCGTGCGCCCGGTGGTGTTCGGCTTCGACGCCACGCTGACGACGCTGATCGGCGTGCTCGCCGCACTCGGCCTGATGACCATGTACTCGGCCGGGTTCGACCATGGCACGCGCTTTGTCGACCACGGCCGCAACATGCTCATCGCGTTGGCGCTGCTGGTCATCGTCGCCCAGGTATCGCCGCACCGGCTGATGTCGCTGGCCGTGCCGGTGTACACGGTGGGCGTGGCCTTGCTGATCGCCACCGCGATGTTCGGCATCAGCAAGAAAGGAGCGACGCGCTGGCTCGATGTCGGCATCGTGGTCCAACCCAGCGAGATCCTGAAGCTGGCGATGCCATTGATGCTGGCTTGGTGGTTCCAGAAATGCGAGGGAAGGCTGTCGCTGTCGGTTTTCGTCGTCGCTGCGCTGCTGTTGCTGGTGCCACTGGCACTGGTCGTCACCCAGCCTGACCTCGGCACGTCGATCCTGATCCTCTCGGCCGGCCTGTACGTAATCTTCTTCGCCGGTCTGTCGTGGAAGCTGATCGTGCCGGTGCTTGTCCTGGGCGTGGCGGGCATCGTCGCACTGGTCGTCAGCGAACCGACGATCTGCCAGCCGGGCGTGGACTGGCCGTTGCTCAAGGCCTACCAGCAGCACCGCGTCTGCACGCTTCTGGATCCCGGCAAGGACCCCCTGGGCAAGGGCTTTCACATCATCCAGGGCATGATCGCCATCGGCTCGGGCGGCCTTACCGGCAAGGGCTTCATGCAGGGCACGCAGACGCACCTCGAGTTCATCCCCGAGCGCACCACCGACTTCGTCTTCGCCGCCTTCGCTGAAGAGTTCGGCCTGGCCGGCACGCTGGGCCTGCTGCTGGCCTTCACACTGCTGATCTTTCGCGGCTTGATCATCGCCGCCGAGGCGCCGACGCTGTTCTCACGCTTGCTGGCCGGTGCCATCACGCTGAGCTTTTTCACCTACGCCTTCGTCAACATGAGCATGGTCAGCGGCATCCTGCCGGTGGTCGGTATTCCCCTGCCCTTTGTCAGCTACGGTGGCACCGCGATGGTTACCCTGGGTGTTGCGCTCGGCATGCTGATGTCGATCGCGAAGAGCCGGCGCTTGATGCAGAGTTGAGTCGATGGGCCTCGACCACGACCCGCCAGAGTCCCAGCCAATCGCGGTGATCGGCATCGGCAACATGGGCTGGGCGATCGCCGAACGTCTGGCCGAACGCGGCTTTACGCCCATCGTGCGCGATGTCGATCCGGTTCGCGAAGCATTGGCGCGCGGGCGCGGTTTCGCAGTGGCGGCCAGCCCGGCAGCGGCGGCCCGCGGCGCCGCGAACATGGTCATCACGGTGGTCGACGCGGCGCAGACGCAGAGCGTGCTGTTCGGCGAGACCGGCGCGGTCGATGCCCTGCCGCGCAACGCCTGTGTACTGCTCTGTCCGACCATCGCGCCGGCCGATACCGAGCGCTTTGCAGCGCAGTTGGCAGCGCAGGGCATCGGCTGCCTGGATGCGCCGATGTCAGGCGGGCCGGTGCGAGCGAGGGCCGGCATGATGAGCCTGATGGTCGCCGGCCCCGCTGAGCTGGTTGCCAGCCGCCGCGACCTGCTCGAGGCGATCGCGTCACCGGTGTTCGTTGTCAGCACGCGCGCAGGTGACGGCGCGCGCACCAAGCTGGTCAACAACCTGCTGGCCGCCATCAACCTGGCGGGCGCCGCCGAGGCCCTGGCACTGGCCGCCCGGGCCGGGCTTGATCCGGGGATCACGCTGGCGGTGATCGAACAGTCGAGCGGACAGAGCTGGATCGGCAGCGAACGACTGCGCCGCGCCTTGACGGACGACCTCGCGCCGCGCGCGCACATGACGCTGCTGGCCAAAGACTCGGGCTTGGCGCTCAGCCTGGCGCAAGAATTGGCTGCCGATGTCCGGCTGGGTGAGGCTGCCGCGGCGCGCTTTGCGGCGGCCTGCGCCAGCGGGCTGGCCGGCGCCGACGACGCTGCGCTCTACCGCTGGCTGCGAGACGAGCCGCCGGGCTGATAACGGCACCAAGCTCGCTATGCTCGCTCCCCCGGGGGGAGTTCAGGCCGCCCTTCCTTCCTTCGACAAGCTCAGGATGACCGGAAACACAAGCTCAGGATGATCGGGAATACAGGGCTCAGGACAGGCTTAAGAGCGGCCCGGCGCTGGCGTAAGCGGCAGCCGCACCGTCACTCGCGTGCCCGGTGGCTGGCTGCGCGGATGGGCGGCTTCGATGTTGACGCTGCCGCCGTGGCGCTCGGCAATCTCGCGCACGATGGCCAAGCCCAGGCCCGAGCCGTCGACCTCGCTGCCGAGTGCGCGGTAGAAGGGTTGGAACACCAGCTCGCGTTCGGCTTCGAGGATGCCCGGCCCGTTGTCCTCGATCTGCAGCACCGCAACTTGGCCGAAGCGGTCGACCAACAGGCGCACCGTTGCAGTGCCGCCGCGCGGGGTGTACTGCAGCGCGTTGTCGACCAGGTTGCGAATCAGCTCGCGCACGAGTACCGGCTGGCCCACCAGAATCACTGCCCTGTCCTCGCCCGACTCGGCGCCGTCATAGCCCAGGTCGATGCCCGCTTCCATCGCCCGCGGAACGAAGTCGCGCACGGTCTCGGTGGCCAGTGCAGCCAGGTTGAAGGTCTGCACCTGGCGGGCCTGTTCACTGTCTTCGGCACGCGCCATCGACAGCAACTGGTTGACCATGTGCGCGGCGCGTTGTGAAGCGCGAGCAATTTGCTGCAGCGAGCGCTTGGCCGCCTTGGCATCGCCGCCGGCGTCGACCTCGCGCTGTGCTAGCTCGGCCTGCATGCGCAGTCCGGCCAGCGGCGTCTTCAGCTGGTGCGCCGCGTCGGCAAGAAAATGCTTCTGCGCTCCGATCGAACGGTCCAGCCGGGCCAGCAGGTCGTTGATCGCTGCCACCAGCGGACTGACCTCTTCGGGCGCCAGGCGCTCGTCGATCGGCGACAGATCGTCGCTGGCGCGCCGGCGGATTCGCAGCTGCAGTTCGTTCAAGGGTCGAAGCCCGCGCAACAGCGCAAACCAGACCAACAGCACAGCCAGCGGCAGGATCGCGAACTGGCTGAGCATCACGCCGCGCGCGATTTCGGTGGTGAGTTGCGAACGCCTGTCCAGCGTCTCGGCGACCTGGACCAGCGGCGGCAGTTCGCTGCCGTCGGCAGGGGCGGCGCGCAGCCAGAGGTACGCCACCCGCACAGCCAGACCCTGGATCTCGTCGTTGCGAAACTGCAGCTCGCCGGGGCCGGCTCGCGGCTCGTCAGGAACCGGCAGATCGCGATCGCCGGCAATCCACTCGCCGCGCGAACCGAGCACCTGGAAGAACACCGTGTTGGACGGATCGCTGCGCAAGACCGTGGTCAAGGCCTCGTCCAGACGGACACGCACCGGAGCGCCCGCGCGTGCCGGCGCGGTGACCACGACCTGCCGCGCCAGGGTCTGCGCCAAGTCGCCCAACTCGCGGTCGAACGGCTTGTTGGCGATGCCCTGCGCCACCAGCCAGATGATCAGCACCGACAGCGGCCACAGCAGCAACAGCGGCACCAGCATCCAGTCCAGGATGTCGCCGAACAGCGAGCGCTGCGAGCTTGGGGCCGTTACTTCACCCAGGGATCTTCTCCAGGCAATAACCCAAGCCGCGCACCGTCGCGATGCGGATCGGGCCCTGCTCGATCTTCTTGCGAAGGCGGTGCACGTAGACCTCGATGGCGTTGTTGCTGACCTCTTCGCCCCACTCGCACAGGCGCTCGACCAACTGATCCTTGCTGACCAGCCGGCCGGCACGTTGCAGCAACACCTCCAGGAGCGAGAGCTCCCTCGCGGACAACTCGATCATTTGCTCGTTGATGTGACAGACGCGGCCGGTGGCGTCGAAGCTGAGTGGGCCATGTTTGATGACCGTGCTGGCACTGCCCAGGCCGCGCCGCGTCAGCGCACGCACCCGCGCCTCCAACTCCTGCAGCGAGAACGGCTTGGCCATGTAGTCGTCAGCGCCGAGATCCAGGCCCTTGACGCGCTGCTCGACGCCGTCGGCCGCGGTCAGGATCAGCACCGGCACGGACGAGCCGCGTGCGCGCAGCTTGCGCAGCACTTCCAGTCCGTGCACCTTGGGCAGACCCAGGTCAAGGATCAACAAGTCGAATTCATGTGAGGCCAGCGCGGCATCGGCCTCGCTGCCACTGGCCACATGGTCGACTGCAAATCCAGAGGCGCGCAATGCGCGCAGCAGCCCATCGGCCAACACCTGGTCGTCTTCGGCGATCAGCACGCGCATGGCGGTTGTGTCCTTCAGTGCGCCGTAAAGACGTCTTGGCGCGCGATTCTAGGGAGGTCGGGCAGGCCCGGCTTGACGCGCGCCGACAACTGTACGAATATCCAGTTGTCACGCATAATCCCGCCCGAACTTACACAACCGCGCACCCCTCTCACCGGAGACCCCCATGGACGCCCCTGTCAAAGCCCTCAATACCGAAAAAGCCAAGGCCCTGCAGGCGGCGCTGCAGCAGATCGAAAAGCAGTTCGGCAAGGGCTCGATCATGCGCCTGGGTGAAGGTGAGGTGATCGAAGACATCCAGGTCGTTTCCACTGGATCGCTGGGCCTGGACATCGCGCTGGGCGTCGGCGGCCTGCCGCGCGGCCGGGTGGTCGAAATCTACGGCCCCGAGTCGAGCGGCAAGACCACCCTGACATTGCAGGTCATTGCTGAAATGCAAAAGGTGGCTGGCACCTGCGCCTTTATCGACGCCGAGCACGCGCTGGATATCCAGTACGCACAGAAGCTTGGCGTCAATCTGCAGGAGCTGCTGATCTCGCAGCCTGACACCGGCGAGCAGGCGCTCGAGATCGTCGATGCGCTGGTGCGTTCGGGCTCGATCGACCTGATCGTCATCGACTCGGTGGCCGCGCTCACGCCCAAGGCCGAGCTTGAAGGCGAGATGGGTGATTCATTGCCCGGGCTGCAAGCCCGTCTGATGAGCCAGGCCCTGCGCAAGCTCACCGCCAACATCAAGAAGACCAACACGATGGTCATCTTCATCAACCAGATCCGCATGAAGATCGGCGTCATGTTCGGCAACCCCGAAACCACCACCGGCGGCAACGCACTGAAGTTCTATGCCTCGGTGCGGCTGGATATTCGCCGCACCGGCAGCATCAAGAAGGCCGAAGAGGTGATCGGCAGCGAAACCAAGGTCAAGGTGGTCAAGAACAAGGTCGCGCCGCCGTTCAAGGTCGCCGAATTCGACATCCTCTACGGCGAGGGCATCAGCCGCCATGGCGAGATCATCGACATGGGTGTCAATGCCCGCATCCTGGAGAAGAGCGGCGCCTGGTACGCCTACAACGGCGAAAAGATCGGCCAGGGCAAGGACAACGCGCGCGAGTTCCTGCGCGAGAACCCCGACATCGCCTTCGAGATCGAGAACAAGGTGCGTGAGTCGGTGGGCATCCCGCTGTTGGTGGCGGCCGCAGCGGCCTGAGCCCCTGCTGGGGGAACGCCCGTGGCGGCGCGACCGCTGTCGCTGAAAGCCCGGGCGCTGCAATGGTTGGCGCAGCGCGAGCACAGCCGGGTCGAGTTGTGCCGCAAGCTGCTGCGGGTGCTGCGCCAGCGTCCGCCTGCCCAGGATGACGGCGCGGGCGAAATCGATTCGGTAGCCGACCCCGCAGCTGAAGTCGATGCGCTGCTCGACTGGTTGGTCGCGCAACATTACCTTAGCGACAGCCGCTTCATCGAATCGCGCATCAACGCACGCGCGGCGCGCTACGGCGACCTGCGCATCCGCCAGGAGTTGGGCCGGCATGGCGCAGCCCTCGATGCCGCGACGAGTCAGAGACTGAAGGACAGCGAACTGGCTCGCGCCCGCGCTGTGTGGGCGCGCAAGTACGGCGGCGTGTCGGCCACCGCAGCCAACGAGCGTGCGCGGCAGATGCGCTTTTTGGCCGGCCGGGGATTTTCGAGCGACGTGATTCGGCGTGTCGTGCGCGGCAGCGAACCGGAGTCGGGCGACGACACTTGACTCCGTGCTTTGGTGCGTTGCACCATGCTAAAGTGCTCCGCGCCCCGGGCCTGCGTGTCCGGCTCTCGACTCGCCAACACGCCCTACGCCCATGAAGATCCACGAGTACCAAGGCAAGGAACTTCTGCGCCAGTTCGGCGTGCCGGTGCCCCGCGGCTACCCGGCGTTCTCGGTACGCGAAGCGACCGAAGCGGCGCAAAAGCTCGGTGGCAGCGTCTGGGTCGTTAAGGCGCAGATCCACGCCGGCGGCCGCGGCAAAGGTGGCGGCGTGAAGCTCGCGCGCTCGCATGAGGAGGTGCAGCAACTCGCCGGGCAGATCCTGGGCATGCAGTTGAAGACGCACCAGACCGGCCCCGAAGGCCAGAAGGTGCGCCGCCTCCTGATCGAAGAGGGCGCCGACATCAAGAAGGAGTACTACGTCGCTGCGCTGACCGACCGCGCGACGCAGACCGTGGCGATGATGGCCAGCTCCGAAGGCGGGATGGACATCGAGCAGGTGGCCCACGACACACCCGAGAAGATCATCAAGGTCTTCGTCAACCCGCTGCAGGGGCTGGGCGACGCGCAGGCACAACAACTCGCTGCCGGCATCGGTGTGCCCGCGGCCAACCAGGCGCAAGCAGTTGACGTGCTGAAAAAACTCTACCGCTGCTATGTCGATACCGACGCCAGCCTGGCCGAGATCAACCCGCTGATCCTCGAGGGCGATGGCAATATCAAAGCGCTCGACGCGAAGTTCAACTTCGACAGCAACGCGCTGTTCCGCCACCCCGAAATAGTCGCCTACCGCGATCTCGACGAAGAAGACCCGGCCGAAGTCGAGGCCAGCAAGTTCGACCTGAGCTACATCAGCCTGGACGGCAATATCGGCTGCCTGGTCAACGGCGCCGGTCTGGCCATGGCGACGATGGACACCATCAAGCTGTTTGGCGGCGAGCCGGCCAACTTTCTCGACGTCGGCGGTGGCGCCACGGCCGAGAGGGTCACCGAAGCCTTCAAGATCATGCTCGCCAACAAGAGTGTGAAAGGCATCCTGGTCAACATCTTCGGCGGCATCATGCAGTGCGACACCATCGCCGAGGGCGTGATCGCGGCCTGCAAGGCGGTCAACCTGTCGGTGCCGCTGGTGGTGCGCATGAAGGGCACCAATGAAGACCTGGGCAAGAAGTTACTTGCCGAGTCGGGGCTTCCGATCATCAGTGCCGACACGATGGCCGATGCGGCCACCAAGATCGTCGCGGCCGTGAAATGACCCACCCCCGTAGCGCCTTCGGCGCTCCCCCTCAAGGGGGCCGAGGCCCGCGGCGGCGGCTTGGCAAAGACATCGAGACGAGGCCCGCATGAGCATCCTGATCAACAAGAACACCCGCGTCATCACGCAGGGCATCACCGGCAAGACCGGGCAGTTCCACACTCGCGGTTGCCGCGACTACGCCAACGGCAAGCACTGTTTCGTCGCCGGCGTGAATCCGAAGAAGGCTGGCGAGAACTTCGAGGGCATCCCAATCCACGCCAGCGTCAGGGACGCCAAGGCCGCGACCGGCGCCACCGTGAGCGTGATCTACGTGCCGCCGGCCAGCGCGGCCGCGGCCATCTGGGAAGCCGTGGAAGCCGAGCTCGACCTGGCGATCTGCATCACCGAAGGCATTCCCGTGCGCGACATGCTCGAGCTGCGCAATCGCATGAAAGCCAGGGAGGCGGCCGGCGGCAAGAAGACGCTGCTGCTGGGCCCCAATTGCCCGGGGCTGATCACGCCCGAGGAAATCAAGATCGGCATCATGCCCGGCCACATCCACAAGAAGGGCCGCATCGGCGTGGTCTCGCGCTCGGGCACGCTGACGTATGAAGCGGTGGCCCAACTGACCGAAATTGGCCTGGGCCAGTCCAGCGCGGTGGGCATCGGCGGCGATCCGATCAATGGCCTCAAGCACATCGACGTGATGCGCGCTTTCAACGACGACCCCGAGACCGACGCCGTGATCATGATCGGCGAAATTGGCGGCCCCGACGAGGCCGAAGCCGCGCGCTGGTGCAAGGCGCACATGAAAAAGCCGATCGTCGGCTTCATTGCCGGCGTGACCGCGCCGCCCGGCAAACGCATGGGCCATGCTGGCGCGCTGATTTCCGGCGGTGCCGACACGGCCGACGCCAAGCTCGCGATCATGGAAGAGTGCGGCTTCACGGTCACGCGCAACCCGTCAGAAATGGGGCGGCTGCTCAAGTCGCTGCTCTAAGCTCAGCGGCAGGCGCGCCGGCAGCCTCGAGATGTCAGCTGTCAGGCGCCTGCTGGATCGGTGGCTCGTCGCGCAGCAGCCTCTGACCGGCCTCGCAGCACCGCTGCGTCCCGAGGCGCTGCCCGCCGGTACGCTCCTGGGCCAAATACGCATCGAGCGGCTGATTGCCCGCGGCGCCAGCGCTGTGCTCTACGCCGGCGTCGATGAAGCCGCTGACACTGCAGTCGCGGTCAAGCTGCTTTGTCCGCCCCAGTCCGGCAGCGGCCCGAGGGCCAGCGACGAAGCCCGCACTCGCTTTCTTCAGGATGCCGAGCTCGCCAGCCGCCTGCGGCACCCGGGCATCGTGCGTGTGTTCGGGGGCGGCAGCGTGCGCGGGATGGCCTTTGTGGTCATGGAACTGCTGCCTGGCGTCGACCTGACACGCTACACGCAGGCGTCCCGTTTGTTGCCCGAGGCGCTGGCCCTGGACATCGCCGCGCGGTTGGCCGAGGCCCTGGCCTACGCCCATCGCGAGGGCATGGTGCACCGCGACGTGAAGCCGGCCAACGTGATGTTCGATCCGGCAACGCACAGCGTGAAGCTGACCGACTTTGGCCTGGCCCGCAGTGTCGACGCCGAGGCCACGCGCAGCGGCGTGCTGCTGGGATCACCTGCCTACATGGCCCCCGAACTGCTCGGGGGGGCGCGCGCCGATGCCCGTAGCGACCTCTATGCGTTGGGCGTGTTGCTGTTCGAATTGCTGACCGGGCGCCTGCCATTCGAGGGCGATTCGATGGGCGCGTTGCTGCGGGCCATGGCCACACAGGCGCCGAACACCGTGCAGGCCCTGCGCCCTGACTTGCCGGGCGCCCAAGCCGCGGCGTTGGACGCCGTGCTGGCGCCGGTGCGCGCGCGCGCCGCGCTCGAGCGCCTGGGCGATGGCGACGCCTGGGCCCGTGTGATTCGACGTGCCAGCCCGTCTGAGCCGAGTGTTATCTGAGCGCGGCAAATCACACACTCGCCCCGCGCCGGGGCGGGTGCGCGGCCGGGCGTGGCCCGGCAGTCGTTGCACAATCGCGAAGTTTCCACCTTGCGCCGCCATTGCCGAGCTCAGCCGCAGTTCATGAACCTCGAATACTTCAGCGCAACCGACACCGGGCGAGCGCGCACCAACAATGAGGACTCGGTGGCGCTGGATCCAACCAGCTCACTGGCCGTGCTGGCCGACGGCATGGGCGGCTACAACGCCGGCGAGGTGGCCAGCGGCATGGCCACCGGCTTCATCAAGACCGAGCTCGGCCGCTGGTTGCATGAGGCCGGCACCAACGCCGCCGACAGCGAAGTCCGGCGGGCCATGGACATCTGCGTCGACAACGCCAACCGCGCGATCTTCAACGCCGCCAACGCCAACCCGCAATACGCCGGCATGGGCACCACGCTGGTGGTGGCGTTGTTTCGGGGTACCCGGGTGCTGGTCGGCCATGTCGGCGACTCGCGCGCTTACCGCCTGCGCGGCGGGCGGCTGATGCAGATGACGCGCGACCATTCGCTGCTGCAGGAGCAGATCGACGCCGGCCTGATCACGCCCGAGCAGGCCTCGTTCTCCTCGAACAAGAATCTGGTGACGCGCGCCGTGGGCGTCGAAGATACCGTGCTGCTCGAGATCCACCAGCATGAAGTCCATCCCGGCGACCTGTACCTGATGTGCTCCGACGGGCTGTCGGACATGCTCGACGACGAGACCCTGTCGCAGTTGCTGCAAGGCTACGACGCGCTCGATGACGCCGGGCAGGCGCTGATCGCTGCGGCGAACGAGGCCGGCGGAAAGGATAATATCGCCGTCGTCCTGGTGCGTGCGCCGGGCTCTCCGGCTGCGGCCTCGCGTTCTTGGTGGGCGCCGTTCCGCCGCTGAAAGCACAAGAAAGAGGCAAAGCATGGGCAAGCTGGTGGTGTCGCTCGACGGCGTGGTGATCAAGGAAGTGCAGATCACCAAGGACAAGACCACGCTCGGTCGCCGTCCCTACAACGACATCGTGATCGACAACCTGGCCGTCAGCGGCGAGCATGCGGTGCTGCAAATGGTCGGCTCGGACGTCTTCATCGAAGACCTGAACAGCACCAACGGCACCTACATCAACGGCAAGGCCGTGAAGAAGCAGCTGCTCGCCCACAATGACACGGTCGAGATCGGCAAGTACAAGATCAAGTTCCTGGTCGAGGACGGTGTCGACTACGAAAAGACGATGATCATGAAGCCCGGCGCTGCGGCGCCGACAGTCGCCACCGGCGACCGCGCGACCTTTGCGCACACCGCGCCGGCCAGCGTCAACTCCGGTTTCGGCAGCCTGAACAGCACCCCCGGCGGGGCGGCGATCAAGGTCCTCAACGGCGCCGCCGCCGGCCGCGAAGTGATGCTCACCAAAGTCGTCACCACCGTGGGCAAGCCTGGCGTGCAGGTGGCCTCGATCACCAAGCGGCCCGGCGGCTATGTGCTGGCCCATGTGGAGGGCGTGGCCAAGCCGACCGTCAATGGCTCGCAACTGGCCGGCGACTCGGCGCACCTGCGCAACGGCGACGTGATCGAACTCGCCGGCACGCAAATGCAATTCATCCAGCTCTGAGCCGCGTGCAGTGGGCTGCGCCCGGCGTGCAGCCGGTCACAGGGCCTGAGTCGCCGCGGCCCGATAGCGTTCATCCCGGCCCGACAATCCCCGCCATGCAGATACGCGTCCTCGGCTGTTCGGGCTCGATTGCGGCAGGCAGCCGCACCACCTCCTTTCTTCTGGGCAGCGACGTGCTGATCGACGCCGGCACCGGCGTCGGCGACTTGACGCTCGACGAGTTGACGCGCGTCAACCACATCCTGATCAGCCATTCGCATCTGGACCATGTGCTGGCCATCGGCCTGCTGGCCGACAGCGTGGCTCGCCGGCGAGCGGGCCTGCCCGCCATCCGCGTGCATGCGCTGCCGGCCACCATCGAGGCCCTGCGCACCCATCTGTTCAACGGCATCATCTGGCCCGACTTCACGCGCCTGCCCAGCGCCGACCAGCCGGTGCTGGCTTTCGAGCCCTTTGCCGTCGGCAAGGTCCTGGCGCTCGGCGAACACCGCATCGAGGTGCTTCCGGCGATCCACACCGTGCCCGCGGTCGGCTTCGCGGTGCTGGCCCGGCACGACGGCGGCGGCGCCTGGGTCTTCACCGGAGATACCGGCCCGAACCCGGCGCTGTGGCAGCGCCTGCGCAGCCTGAGCGTGGCCCATCTGGTGATCGAGACCGCCTTCAGCGACGAAGAGCGCGCCCTGGCCAAGATTTCGAGTCACCTGTGTCCCTCGGCGCTGGGCCAGGAACTGGTGCAGCTCGAGGGCAGCGTAGCCGTGCACATCACGCATATCAAGCCCGGCGAAGTGCACGCTGTAATGGCGCAGATCGAGGCCCTGGGCAGCCGGCACCGCATCAGCGCGCTGGAAAGCGGCCAGATCATCGACCTCGGTACTTCGTCGCACGGGTGACCAAACGCGTCACAAGCGTCGCCGCGAGTGACCGGGATGGTCGGCCGCACAGGCACTATTGCTCGAACTGACCCCTGAAAGCCCGGCAAATCGCCTGGCACGGCCCCTGCATCCAACCTCTTCGCAAATTCCCCCATCCCTCAAGGAGAGACAACCCATGAAGCGCCTTCAACAAGGTTTCACCCTGATCGAACTGATGATCGTCGTGGCGATCATCGGCATCCTGGCCGCCGTGGCCCTGCCGGCGTACCAGACCTACACCATCAAGGCCCGCGTCTCGGAAGCCATTCTGGCGACCAGCCAGTGCCGCACCGCCATCTCCGAGGTCTACCAGACCGGGTCGACCGGCATGACGATCGCTGCGAACGGTTGGGGCTGCGAATCGAATAGCGGTGGCCTCGCCGCTTCCGCACCTACCAAGTACGTGCTGAGCATCCTCACCAGTGGTGACGGCCTGATTACGGTGACAACGACGGCGAACGCCGAACTGGGTACCGCAGCCAGCCAGACCATCACGCTGACACCGTTGACAGCAGCCGGCGGTGCGCTGACGACTGCCGCTATCCCGGCCCAGGTCGGCCAGTTCCGCTGCCAACCTGGCAGCATGCCGCCACAGTTCCTGCCGGGTTCGTGCAAGTAATTGCCTGACACCTGTCGCATCGAAGGGGCGCTGCTAGCGCCCCTTTTTCTTGTGCCCGCGCGTGCTTGCTCGCCGTTGACGCGCACCGATACGTCACCTGTATGACTCTGCTGCTCGGTTTTGTCATCCTGTTTGCAAGCTGGCTGGCGCCGGGGCACTACAACCCTTGGGTGAACTTCCAGAACGAAGTGGTGGCAGCGGCTGCGGCATTGCTGGTCGGATTTGCTGCCGTTGGTTCCGCGCGCGAGCCCCGCCTGCCTTGGCCGCGACTGGCCTTGTTTGTGATGCTGGTGGCGTCGGTACCGCTGCTGCAAACGGCCGCAGGGCAAATCCGCTTTCTGTCCGACGGCGTGCTCGCGTCGGCCTATGTCGCCGGGCTGGCGTTGTGCATCGTCACCGGCGCCACACTGGTGCAAACCCGCCGCGAGGAATTCCTCGGGGGCCTGTTCGGCGCGTTGCTCGCCGCCGGGCTGGTGTCCACCGGCATGGCCGCGCTGCAGTGGCTCGAGGTCGGCCCGATTCCCTATCTCGAACCGATCGCGCCAGGCGAACGGCCCTATGCCAACCTGGTGCAGCCGAACCACCTGGCCACACTTCTCGGGCTGGCACTCGTTGGTGCACTCTGGCTGTTCGAAACGCGACGCATCAACGGTGCGGTCCTGGGTTTGGCGGCGGCCTGGCTTTGCCTGGGCCTCGCAATGTCTCGCTCACGGACGCCGTGGCTGTTCGTGCTGCTGTTCGCGGCGAGCTGGTTGTGGATGCGACGCCGCGCCGCCGTGCGCCTGGGCGCGACTGCACTGAACTCGGCGCTGGCGCTGTTCGTTGCTGCCGTACTCGCTTGGGGACCGCTCAGCCGCGCGCTGGACGTTGTCGCACCCATCTCCGTGGTTCAGCGAATGCAAGGTGGTGGCGGACGCCTGAACATCTGGCTGGCATTGCTGGACTCGCTATGGGCCTCGCCGTGGGTCGGCTATGGCTGGTCGCAGGTGTCGCGCGCGGCGCTCGTGAGCACGCAGAATCATTACGTCGGCGAGCAGATGCTGCGCAACAGTCACAACGTGGTCATCGACCTCTTGGTGTGGAACGGCCTGCCGCTGGGCCTGTTGATCGTCGCCATGCTGGTGTGGTGGTTCGTGCGGCAGGTGCGTGAATGCAGGGACGCTGAGCGCTGGCTGTTGCTCGTCGGTATCAGCGTGGTCGCGATTCATGCTTTGCTCGAGTACCCGCTCGAGTACCTTTACTTTCTGCTGCCGGTCGGCCTGATGGTGGGTGCCGTGGAAGGTTGGGAGGGCGGGACGAGGTCGTGGCGAATTTCTCGTGCCTCGCTGTTCGCGCCGCTGGTCGCGATGGCCGCTTTCACTGGGTGGGTGGCTGTGGAGTACACGCGCATCGAAGAAGCGTCGCGGCAGGGGCTGATGTTGATGGCCGGCTATGCCCGTAATGCAGCCCCGCCCGACGTTCTATTGCTCGATGGGCCGCGCGAGTACATCCGGCTTTGGAAGACCACTGCGCAGCCAGGCATGCAGAGTGGTGAACTCGAGTGGATGCGCAATGTCGTGGAGCGCAACCCCTCGCCCCCCGCGTTGCTGCGCTATGCCGCGGCGACCGGCCTGAACGGCCGGCCGCAGGACGCCGCCGACACCCTGGTGCGCCTGTGCAATATGCACCGGACCGCCCGCTGCGAAGAGGGGCGCGCGTCCTGGCGCCAATTGCAGTCGATTCACCCCGCGCTGGCGGCGATTGCGTATCCGCGCACGCCTGCTCCGCCTTGAGCGCGGGACCGATGCGCGCTGATCACCTCAGCACGCGCAGCAACAGCATGGCCGCCAGCGCGAGCTGGTCGCGAAGCCGCCGTCGGCAGTGGCGGGCTGCCCAGGCGAGCCAGAAGCGGTCACGCCAAGCCAGGCGTCGCATGCGTGCGGCCAGGCCGCTGTGATCTCCGGGCCACAGTCCGCCGACCTGCAGCACCTGCTGCCGAAACCAGCCCGATGTCAGCCTGCCCCAGCGTCTCGATATGCCGCCGGCCCCAAAGTTCGCGCCGAGTTCGTTCTGCCCATGTTGCCGATAGAGCACGCCGGGCTCGGCGTCGATGTGCCAGCGAAAGGCATGCGTGCGCGCAAAGGCATAGACCAGCCAGTCGTGGTAGCCGATGCCGTCGAAACGCTGCGGCTCGCGCGTAAGCTCCTGTTGCAGCGCACGCGCGAGCGCCACCGTCAATACATACGTGCAGCCGGGCCCGGCAGGCTCGAACAGGTGGTCGAATCGGCGCTGCGGGTGGGCCTTGCCGAGCCGACGTTTGCGCCCGTCCGGCCAGAACGCAAGAGCGTCCGACGAATAGCCGTCTGCACCCGTGGACGCCAAGCGCGCTGCCGCCTGTGAAAGACGCCGTGGCAGCCAGACATCGTCCTGGTCTGCGAGCGCAACAAAGTCGTGGCCCTCCAGCCTTGCCTCTCGCAGCAAGCGCAAGAAGTTGCCCGCAGCGCCAAGCTGACGACCGACCCCCTGCAGCACCGGTGCGGCCAAGCGTGACCCCATCCGTTGCTCGACCAGCGCGACAGAGCCATCGACCGACCCGTCGTCTGCAGCGAAAAACGTCACATGCACTCGCTCCTGACCAAGGATGCTGTCGAGCTGCTCGCCGAGCCAGCGTGCGCCATTGAAGATGGCCATCAACACCAGCACGCGGGGCGCGTCGTGGGCCACGGGTTTGATCGAGTGCATGCTTGGCATCGCGTACGCTAGGCTAATCAAAGTCACTATGCTCTGGGCATGATCAGTGTCATCACTGCGACCTTTAACGCCGAGCGCGAATTGCCGACGCTGATCGCCAGCCTGCGCGCACAGACGAGCCGCGACTTTGAGTGGGTGATTATCGACGGCGCCTCCAGCGATCGCACGGTCGACCTGTTGCGTGGCGCATCCGACATCGCAACGCGCTGGATCAGCGAGCCCGACTTTGGCATCTATCACGCCCTGAACAAGGGCCTGGCGCTTGCCCGCGGTGAGTACTACCTGGTGCTTGGCAGTGACGACACGCTGCTGCCGGGCGCAATCGAAGCCTTTGCGGGCGCGGCAGCCGCCGAGGGGGCCGACGTGGTCGCTGCGCCGGTGCTGGTCGAGGGCATCGCGGTGCATCCGCGCCGCAACCGGCCCTGGCTGCGCAGCGGGCCGCCGATGGTAGCCGCGCACAGTGTTGGCTCGCTGATAAGGAAGTCGTTGCACGACGAGATCGGGCCCTACTCGCGGCGATTTCCGATCGCGGCCGACACGTACTTCCTGCTCCAGGTGGCGCAGCGCCAGAAGCGCTTTGCCTATCTGTCCGACCCCGTCGGTTCGTTCGGAACCGCCGGCCTGTCGAGCGGCGACACCCTGGGCGCACTGACCGAATCGTGGCGCGCCAACGTGGCAGTGCGCGGCCGGTTCTGGCTGCAGTTGCCGATGTTCCTGGCGCGACTGGTGGCCAATGGTGGGCGCATCGTTCGCGGCGCGGGTGGGCGTTCTGCGCCATGAGCGAGCCGCAGGCCCCGATCCCGATCCTGATCCTCTCGTACAACGATCTGCCGTCGTTGCGGCTGTGCCTGCGAGCCATCGTCAACCGAACCCATCGTGCGTACCAACTGATCGTGGTCGACAACGCCTCTACCGATCAGCGGCTGCAGCGCTACTTGCGTTGGCTGGCGCGACTGACGCACGTCCGCGTGCATCGCAACCGGCGCAATCTGTGGGTGCTGGGGTTGAACGCGCCGCTGAAGGATGCGCTTGCAACGCTCGGCGAAAACGACCTCTTTGCAGTGAGCGACTGCGACATCGTGGTGCCGCCACCGCGCGAGAGCCGCTGCTGGCTCACGCGCATGGAGGCGAGCCTGCAGGCCAATGCCTGCATCGGCAAGCTCGGACTCTCGCTCGACCTGGGCTACATCCAGTCGCGGCCGCAGTTCAAGGCGACGCTCGAGCAGGAGCGCTTCTTCCTGACCGGGCCACGCATCGGCGATACGGTCGTGGCCGGTGTCGACACCACGATGGCGCTGTACCGCCAGTCGCTGTTCGTCACCCGGCGGCCACGCTTCCTGCCCGGCCACCAGAGCCTGCACCGCCCCTACTACTACTGCTGCCGCACCTTGCCGGACTTCCAGGCCAAGCACCTGTCGTGGCGCGGCTACGGGTCGCAGGCACCGGAAGACGTCGTATCCAAGCTCGTCTGCATGGCCCTGCTCGGCACGAATATCGCGCCCCTTCAATTGTCGGTTGCGCCCGCCGGCGCACGCCTGTTCTACCGGCTCGTCAAACCCTTGGCGCGAGTCTTCTGGGGTGCCGCGATGACGGTGCTCCAGGGTCTGTACACCCTGCGCACCTTTCCGCGCGGCGCCAACCAGGTGCAGCACGCCCGCAGAGGCCGTTGAGCCCGGATCACTTGCGACCGAACAAGCCGTAGAGACAGTACTGGCGCAGCCGCCGATCGAGCCAGGCTGACCGCCACAGCGGCGTGTAGAAGCATTCGACGCTGCCGAATCCGGCGGCCGCCATGCACGCCCGCAGCTTTTCTTCGTCGTAGAAGACCTTGTGGTCGGGGTCGCTGGCCCAGCCTCGTGCACCCGGCACGCCGACGAGCAATCGACCCTCCGGTCGAAGCACCCGGTGAACCTCGCCCAGCAAACATTCCGGCTCGGCAATGTGCTCGAGCACGTTGTCCATCAGCACCGAGTCGAACGCCGCTGCGGCAAACGGCAACTGGTCCGGCTGCATCAAGACCGCCGTTGCGCCCCGTGCA
>JANMSS010000120.1:0-3330 GCA_031389585.1 Burkholderiales bacterium
GCGCTGCGTGCCAGTGACATTCCGCAGGACTTCCCGGCCCGCGCAGAGCTGTTCCCCGATCCCGAGGAATGGATCAACGACGGCGATTCGGTGGTGGTCGATCCCATGGGGAAGGTCGTCGCGGGCCCATTGCGCCGAAAGGCCGGCGTGTTGTATGCGGAGATCGATATCGCGCGCGTTGCGCCGTCACGCCGAACGCTCGACGTCACCGGGCACTACGCGCGCCCGGACATCTTCGAGCTACAGGTGAAGCGCGCACCGGCGACGCCCGTGCGCTTTGTGGACGGCTGAGCGCCGTGTCAGACGACAAATTCCATCACGCTTCCCGGAGATGACTCATGGCGCTCAAGCTCACACGAATGGACGGTGGGACAGTAGACCTTTCGCCAGAGGTCCTGCAGTGGTTCAAGGCCGCATTCAAAGGCCAGGTGCTGACTGCGGATGACCCGCTATACGAGGAGTCGCGCAAGATCTGGAACGCGATGATCGATCGTCGCCCCGGCCTGGTGGCCCGTTGCACCGGGACCGTCGATGTCGTGCAGGCCGTGCGGTTCGCGCGTCAGCACGGGCTTCTCAGTTCCGTGCGCGGCGGTGGCCACAACATCGCAGGGCTTGCGGTCTGCGAGGGCGGCCTCATGATCGACATGTCGCTGCTGAGGGGCGTTTGGGTCGATCCGGTGCGCCGCACGGCTCGCGCGCAAGCCGGCTGCACGCTGGCCGACGTTGACCGCGAGACACAGCTGCACGGGCTCGCAGCCGTGCTCGGTTTTGTCTCTGCCACCGGGATTGCAGGCCTCACCGTCGGCGGCGGATTCGGCTACCTCACGCGTCGCCACGGCTGGACCTGCGACACCGTGGTCTCGATGGAAGTGGTGACCGCCGGCGGCGACGTCCTGCGTGTGTCTGCGCACGAGAACGAGGACCTGTTCTGGGCGCTGCGTGGCGGTAGCGGCAACTTCGGAATCGTCACATCCTTCGAGTACCGACTCTTTCCCGTCGGCCCCGAAATCCTGGGCGGCGCAATCGCGTGGCGCGGCGACGACGCCAAGCAAGTTCTCGACGCCTACCGTGAGTTCAGCGCCAGGGCGCCGCGCGAACTGACCAGCGTGGCCGTTCTGCGGATCGCGCCACCGGCACCCTGGCTGCCGAAGGATGTGCACGGCAAGCCGATCGTCGCCATCTTCGTCTGCCACACCGGCAGGGTCGAGGACGGAGAAGCATGGATCGCGCCGCTGCGCGGCCTCGGTCGGCAAGTGGCCGACACAGTGACGCGCCGGCCCTATACGCAGATGCAGAGCCTGCTCGATGCCACGCAGCCCAAGGGACGGCGCTACTACTGGAAGTCACACTACCTGCCAGGCATCGATCGTCAGACCATCGACCTCGCCGTGGAGCATGCGGGCCGAATCCGATCGCCCCACTCGGCCATCCTCCTGTTCCAGGTACAGGGTGCGTTGGGCGAGTTGCCAGCCGGGCACTCGCCGGCAGGCAATCGAGACGCGGCGTATGTTCTGAACATCGCTGGCTCCTGGGAGAAGCCGGGCGATGACGACATCAATGTCAAGTGGGCGCGGGACTGCTTCGAAGCGACGCGCTCCTGCTCGACCGGCGGGGCCTACATCAACTTCCTCACCGAGGACGAGGGCCAGGACCGCATCGAGGCCGCGTACGGCCGATCCAACCTGGACAGACTCGCGGCGCTCAAGCGCAAATACGACCCCGAAAACTTCTTCCGCCACACCAAGAGCGTCTCTGGCTGACCTGACCGACTTGATCGACGTTCTGCTTGCGCTGTGCGCGGCAAACGACAGCGATGCCGCGTTTGAAAGTGACGTGCCCGGACCGTGAGGTGCGCAGTACGCACCGACAACCCAAGGCGCGGTGCACTCGACGGCGTGCGAAGCGCAGACAACCTGGACCGTCAGCTGCATGTTCTGCGATGTCTGCGTCGCCGCGCCGGAAGGCGACTTCCGACCGTCTCCTGAGGGTCGAAGGTCTTGCGCCCAAGCAGTGCAAACGACTGGCCTGCGACAGACTGCCAGCCTTCAACGGCGACGCTCAGATCAATCCGGCAGGGCGCGTCCTCGCGTCACTCTGCGAAGCGCGAGAACACCAGTGTGGCGTTGGTGCCGCCGAAACCGAAGCTGTTGGACATCACCGTGTTCAACGGCGCATCCAGGCGCTGGCGCAGGATCGGCAGGCCTTCGGCGGCCGGATCGAGCGTCTCGATGTTCGCCGACGCCGCCGCAAAACCGCCCTGCATCATCAGCAGGCAGTAGATCGCTTCCTGCACACCGGCCGCGCCCAGCGAATGGCCGGACAGCGATTTGGTCGAGCTGATGTGCGGAATGCGCTCGCCGAAGACCTCGCGCACCGCGCCCAGTTCGGCCAGGTCGCCCACCGGCGTCGAGGTGCCGTGGGCGTTGATGTAGTCGATCGGCGTGCGCACGGTGGCCAGCGCCTGCTGCATGCAGCGCACGGCGCCTTCGCCCGACGGCGCGACCATGTCCTGCCCGTCCGACGTGGCGCCAAAGCCGACCAACTCGGCCAGGATCGTCGCGCCGCGGGCCTGGGCATGTTCCAGCGCTTCGAGCACCAGCATGCCGCCGCCGCCGGCGATGACGAAGCCATCGCGTGCCGCATCGAAGGCGCGCGAGGCCTGCTGCGGGCGGTCGTTGTAGCCACTGGACATGGCGCTCATGGCGTCGAACAACAGCGACAGCTCCCAGCTCTCTTCTTCGCCGCCGCCGGCGAAGACCACGTCCTGGTTGCCCCAGGCGATAAGTTGCGCGGCGTGGCCGATGCAATGCGCGCTGGTGGCACAGGCCGACGTGATCGAGTAGTTGACGCCCTTGATGCCGAAGGGCGTGGCCAGGCAGGCCGAGACCGTGCTGCCCATCGTGCGCGTGACCATGAAGGGCCCCACGCGCTTGATGCCCTTGGCGCGCAGCGTGTCCGCCGCCCAGACCTGGTTGGTGCTGGAGGCCCCGCCAGAGCCGGCGACCAGGCCGGCGCGCGGGTTCGACACCTGCTCGGGCGTCAGGCCGGCATGTTCGATGGCCTGTTTCATCGACAGCCAGGCATAGGCCGCGGCGTCGCCCATGAAGCGCAGCGTGCGGCGGTCGACCACCTCCTCGAGCACGAGCTCGGGCCGCCCGCTGACCTGGCAGCGCATGCCGCGTTCAGCGTAGATCGGGTTGAAGCGCAGGCCCGAGCGTCCTTCGCGAAGGCTCTGGGTCACTTCCGTGGCGCTGTTGCCCAGGCACGAGACGATGCCATGACCGGTGACGACAACTCGACGCATCAGAAGTTCTCCGTGGACGTGAACAG
>JANMSS010000133.1:0-11121 GCA_031389585.1 Burkholderiales bacterium
GCGTTGAACAGTGAAGCGCCGGTGACGGTCTGGCGCGGCGCGATCATCAGCGCGCCGCTGACCTCGCTGTCCTTGTCCAGGGCGTAGGTGAAGCCGGCCGTGTAATGGTCCTTCATCACTCCCGGGGCAAGGATGTTGAAAGTCACGTTGGCCGCGACGATCGGGTTGTCGCCCTTGTTGTAGCCCGCGCGCAGCGTCAGCGCATTCGACATCTTCCAGGCCACGCCGAGCTTGAACACGTCGATATCCTGCCAGCCGAAACCGGGACCGTTGGCCGCGCCCAAGGGGGCCGGCATAGCGGTGGGGTTGCCCACCGAAGGAACATCGCTGTAGTTGATGCGCCCGAAATCCAGCGCCACGGTCACGGCCGGGCTCGGCGTGAATGCGATGCCGATGTTGTAGTGCGAAGGGATGTCGAAGCCGCCGGCGCCGGCGAACAGACCCCGGTACTTGTCGAAATTGCCCATGTTCATCTTCGGCGCATAGGACGCGCCGATGGTGACGGTGTCGCTGAGACGGCCCTGGTAGCCCAGCCGCACGCCCACACCCGTGCTGCTGTCGTAGTCGTTGTTGGTCACACTGCCCGGCGCACCAGTGAAGGGTGGAAAGCCTGGCGCGTTGTCAAAGGCCTGCAGGCCGTAGGCCTTGAAGCGTTGGTAGCCCAATAGCAACGAGATGCCGACCGCGTGCTGCGCATTGAGCTTGTAGGCCAGCGTCGGCGCAATGATCAGTTGCATCAGGTCGACGCCGAGATTGCCGCCGCCGCAGAGCATGTTGGCAGCCGGCCCACCGCAATTGAAATTGCCCTGCGGGTAGCTGGTGTTCATGCCGCCATTGCCATAGACCGACACGCCGAGCGACATGTCGCTGCCCATCATGCGGTTGTAGCCGAACTCAGGCACCAGAAACGCCGTGCGGCCACTGTCGACCTTGCCGTTCAGTGTCGGGAATCCTGCGCCGCTGCGCTCGGCGTCGCGCTTGGGCATGAAGACGTCGGCACCGACATCGATGCGATTGCCGACCCAGACCATGCTGGCCGGGTTGGTGGCCCCGCCCAGGCTGTCCTGCGCCATGGCGGTCGAGGCGCCAGCCATGCCCTTGGCCTTGATGCCGTAGCCGTGGGGAAAGTAGCCGTTCGTGGCCTGCGCAGCCGTTGTGGCCAGCAACAGGCACAGCGGCGTGAGTGCAATACCCTTGAGGCTCTTGGGGCCGATCCGGGTGCGATTCTGATTCATGCTCTTCTCCGTCAGTGGGTGGGGTTGAAAGGGACCTCTAACGCGACGGTGCCGCCTACCAAAGCGCCATCAGGCGACCATCGACTACTTTTGATTCCCAGCGGCGCAGGGGGCTGTTGCCCTTCTTGATGCACGCGCCGCTGTGCACATCGAAAACCCATTCATGCTTGGGGCAGGTCAGCGTGCTGCCCTGCAGCGCCAGATGCGGGATGTTGGTGCTCTGGTGCGGACAGCGGCTGTCGTAGACGCGGATGCCTGCCTCGTCACGGTAGATGAAGAGGCCGCGGTCGTCGCAGTCGACCCGGTGCACTTCGCCGTCCTTGAGTTCGACGACTGCCATCACGTCGTGCCATTGCCCCCCGGCGTTCATCGCTTCGGGATTGAACTCCGGCAGGTCCATCGCCAGGATGATGTCCACGGCCCAGACGATCTTGGCCAGCCCGAGCGCCGGGAAGGCCATCAGCAGGGCGTCGAGCACCTCCATCGGCGTGCAGCCCTGGCGCAGCGCGCGCCCGAGGTACTGCTTGAAGCCGCGCTCGGTTTGGGCATGCACCTTGGTGATGACCGAGATCAGATCACGCGTCTTCGGGTCGAGGTGCTTGCCCGCGTCCTTGAGAAAGCTGAAGTAGTGGCCCATTGCCTCGGGACGGGCCTTGAGCAGAAAGTTGAGTGCATTGCTCATCGCGCGGGTCCGTCCAGTTGGGGTCGAGAACTGCCGCTGGGCCAAGTCGGTTTCATGCCCGGGTCTCCCGATGCGCGGGCGCCGTTGCGATCGCACCGGCTGCGCTCAGCAGTTCACCCCTGCCCGCTTCGCCGAGCCGCTCGTTGATGGCCACCAGCGCCTGGTCCTCGTTGGGGAAGAACTGTGCCGTGCCGATCAAGTCGTACAGGCCGGTGCGTCGCATCACATCCAGGACCTGCTTTTTCAGTCCGGCGAAGACCAGCGTCACGCCGCTGCCGCGAAAGCCCTCGACCAGCTGGCGCACGACGCCTTCTCCGGAAGCATCGATCTGGTTGATGCCGCTGCCCACGATCAGGACATAGCGCACCTCGGGCCTGTCGGCAACGGCCGCCAGCACGGCATCCTCGAAGAACGAGGCGTTGGCGAAGTACAGCGATTCGTCGAAGCGCAGCGCGATCACGTTCGCGGCGGTGGGCAAATCGGGATAGACGTGCAGGTCGCGCAGCGTGCCGTCCGGGTGCCGTCCCAGTTGCGCAACCCGCGGGCGCATGCTGCGGTAGAGGTACAGGAGCATCGCCAGCGCCGCGCCGATCAGGATGCCCTGGTCCAGATGCGGTGCGGCAAGCAAGGTCACGACAAAGGTCGCCAGCGCCACCAGGCCATCAGAGCGGCTGGCGCGCCAGGCATGCCGGATAGCGCTGGGCGTGATCAGCGTGCCGACCGCCAGCAGGATGATCACCGCCAGCGTGGCCTTGGGCAGGTGGTACAGGTAGGGCGTCAGCAGCAGCAGGACGGCGACCACAAACAGGCCGTTGAAGACCATCGCAAAGCCGGTCTTGGCGCCGGCCTGCAGGTTGATGGCCGAACCGGTGAACGAACCGCAGGCCGGGTAACACTGGAAGAACGATCCGCCGATGTTCGCCACGCCCTGGCCAATCAGTTCCTGGTTGGGATCGATGCGCTGCTTGGTCTGGGCTGCCAGCGCCTTGGCCATCGCGATCGACTCCATGAAGGCCACCAGGGCGATCACCATGGCCGCCGACATCAGGGACAGCAGAGCGTCCCAGGAGATCATCGGCAGCCCGAACGAGGGCAGGCCGCTGGGAATGCTGCCCACCACCTCGCCGCCGCCGACCAGTCTCAGGTCGCGGCCCTCGATCTTGCGGATATGCCAGCGCTGACCGTCAGTCGGCACATCCCCTGCAACCTGTCCTTCGATGAACAGACGCGCTTGCGTCGCGTCCTCGGTGCGCAGGAACGCCAGCCGCGACAGCTCGCGCATGCGCCCCCTGTTGGCCGCCGCAAGATCCTTGAGGTCGAGCTGATCGATCTGGATCTGGTGGCGCAAGGCCGTCGCGGCGCGCACATCGCCGGCCTGCAGCGCGCGCAACTGCGCACTGCGCTCGACCAACGCCGCGTTCAGTGCCTGCATTCGCTGGTCGGCCTCGGCGAAAGCCGCGACCCGTTCGCGCGTGGCCATGTCGTCGATGCGCTCGGCCGCGATCGTGCCAGTGCGCTCGTAGTCCATTGCGGCGCTGGCCAGCATCGTGACCACGACGGCAATCAGCACGTTCAACCTGGCCAGCGACGGCACCTTGCGAAAGGCCAGCATCAGTGCCAGCGCGAACACCGACATGGCCAGCGTCGGCAGGTGCGTCTGAGGCAGGTGCAGCAGCACCTCCCAGACATCCATCAGGAACGACTCGCTGCGCCCCTTCGGGATCCCCAGCAGCACATCGATCTGCGAAAGCGCGATGATGATGGCGGCGGCGTTCATGAAGCCCAGGATCACCGGGTGCGAAACGAAGTGGACGATATTGCCCAGCTTGAGCAGGCCCAGGCTGAACTGGATCAACCCGACCATCAGGGCCAAGGCCAGCGCCAGGGCGATGTAGTTTTCAGTGAACGGCACGGCCAGCGGTGTCAGTGCCGCTGCGGTCATCAGTGACACGATGGCCACCGGCCCGGTGGCAAGCTGGCGCGACGAACCCCAGAGCGCGCCCAGGATCGCGGGAACGAACGCCACGTAGAGGCCGTAGTGCACCGGCAGACCCGACAGATGGGCGTAGGCCATGGCCTTGGGCACCAGCACAAGAGCGCCGGTGACACCGGCGATCAGGTCGGCGCGCAGCATGATCGCGTCGATCGGAAACCAGCCCAGGAACGGGAACAGCTTGCTCAGCCGGGTTCTGATCGCCGCGCCACCGGTCATTCTCGAACTCGCTGTGCGCAGGCCCGGGGGTCGGTCCACCTTCGGCGCGTCATGCCGCGCGTCGCGCACACCGCGTCTGGCCGTGGGTCGGCGATCGGGTCGAGCAAGGAGGCATGCGGCATCGCTGTGGCTGAGGCCCTGGCAAAGATAAGCGCAGGCGCGCACCGGTGTCGCCTGACTTCGTCGGCGATTAGGCGCGGGCGGGCTGGGTGGCGTCTATAGTCGGTTTGGGCAGGCGCGGACTACCCATGCGGGTAATGGGGCCAACCTGGATAGGCAGCACGCCAGGTCTGCCGCCAAGGCCATATCGTTATGCGCAAGTAGTCTGATTGCGGTGCAGGCTGGCCTGCACAATCCTCGCGACGGAGCACCCGATGGAACACCTGCATCCCAAACAAGCCTTTGACACAATCCAGGCCAGCCCGAACACGTTGCTGATCGACTGCCGCACCGAGGTCGAGTTCTACTTTGTCGGCCATCCTGTGGACGCGATCAACATCGAGTGGAATACCGCGCCTGACTTCGAGGTCAACCCGCATTTCGCCGACGAGGTACTGCGCATGGCAGGCAACCACAACCGGCCGATCATCCTGATCTGCCGCAGCGGCAAGCGCTCGGTCGACGCCGGAGCGGTGCTGGAAAAGCACGGATTCACGCAGGTGAGCAATGTGCTGGAGGGCTTCGAAGGCGAACTCGACGCCGAACACCACCGCGGCAACCTGGGCGGATGGCGCAAGCACGGCCTGCCCTGGCGCCAGGTTTGAGCCGCGCGCGCGCCTGAAGATTCCCGGCGCGGCAATCCGGGTGAAAACCGGTGGCGAGCTGGCCGGAATCGGCATTCAATGCGGGCCAACAATCCGGCGCGCCGCACCGTGACTCTCGCATGACATCCCTACCTCCCCCGCACGTCGGACCGGGCCTGCCCGCCAGCGACCTGTCACGCGCCCTGAGCATCGAGTCGGGCACCGACACTGCGGCCCAGACCGCGGTGCAGCGCTTTCTCGAACCCTTGGCCCGTGTCGCCGGTGCGCAAGCGGTTGCCGTTCGCCGGCTCTCGCCCGACGGCAAGCGCCTGCAGGTCATGGCCAGCTGCGGTCTGCCTGAGGGCGTGGCGAACTCTGAGCATTCGGTGGCGTCGGACTGCGGGGTCTGCGGTGCGGCGCTCTCGGGTCAGCGGCCGGCGTGGACCGATGACATGAATCATTGCGCGCAACGCAACGCCGCCCTGTATTTCGGGCGTGGCAGCCGCCGCATCCTGGCCGTCCCGCTGACACACGACGGCCATGCCGTCGGCGTGGCCACACTGTTCTTTGCCGACCCGTTGGCAATCGACGCTGAAATGTCAGCGTTGCTCGAGAGCCTGGGCGCCCTGATCGGGCTGGCCTTGGCCAGCGAGGTGGCCGAGCGAGAAAGCCTGCAAGTCGCGCTGGCCAGCCAGCGTCAGGCCCTGGCGGCAGAGGTGCATGACTCGGTGGCGCAGACCTTGTCCTTCGTCAAGATGCGCATGCCTTTGCTGCAGGAAGCCATCGCCGCCCATGAAGCCGACAAGGCACTGCGCTATTGCGACGACCTGCGCAAGGCCGTCGGCGGCGCACACACGAACCTGCGTCAATTGCTGACCGAGTTTCGCGTTCCGATGGCCCCGCAGGGACTCAAGCACGCCCTGCAATCCAGTATCCTCATGTTCTCGCAACGCGCCCAGATCGCTCTGGATTTCGACGACCAGGCGCCCGACCTGCGCTTGTCGGCCATCCAGGAGTCTCAGGTCTTTCATATCGTGCAAGAAGCACTCGCCAATGTCGCCAAACATGCCTCGGCGCGACACGCCTGGCTGCGCATCGCGCAGGCCGGCGGCCGGGTTGACGTCGTGATTGAGGACGACGGTAGCGGCCCCGCAGCTGACGCTGTCACGGCGCGGGCCAATCATTTCGGCGTCGACATCATGCGCGAGCGGGCGGCGCGCCTGGGTGGACATATCGTCCTCGGTCCGCGCACCGGTGGTGGCATGAGAGTCCATCTGTCGTTTCCGCTGGCGGTCAACCCCGCCGCGACCCACTGATGTCCGGCAAGCTGCGCATCGTCCTGGTCGACGACCATGCCCTGTGCCGAACAGGCCTGACCGACCTGCTGCAGCACCGCGGCAACATCACGGTGGTCGCCGCGCTGGGCGATACCGGGCTGGTCGCGGGAGTCCTGCGCGAGCACCAACCCGATCTGTTGGTGCTTGACCTGCGCATGCCCTCGATCGATGGCCTGTCGCTGCTGCGCCGCCTGCGTGCCGAAGGCTGCGACACGCCGGCGCTGATTCTGACGATGAGCGATGCCGAGAGCGACCTGACCGCGGCCCTGCGTGCCGGCGTGCGAGGCTACCTGCTCAAGGACATGGAGCCCGAAGAGGTGATTGCCGCCATCGAACGCGCCGCGCGCGGTGAACTCACGGTGGCCCCGGCGATGACCTCCAAGCTGGCGCAGATGCTGCAAGCCGGCTTCAAGAGCGGTGACCGCAAGAACCCGATTGACACGCTGACTGAGCGTGAACGCCAAATCCTCGAGCACCTGGCCCGAGGCGAGAGCAACAAGGCCATCGCACGCACGCTGGACATCAGCCACGACACTGTCAAGCTGCATGTGCGGCACATCCTGTCCAAGCTCAACCTGAGCTCGCGCGTGGAAGCCGCCGTGCTTGCCGTCGAGTCGCGGGTCGCGGCGGACAGCCGCTCGTCGAGCGACACGTCGCGTTAGGCGGCAGCCCTCGATTCGAGCGCGACGCTGCCGGCGCCTGTGCTGGCTGGGGCTCGAGTTTGTGCATTGAACCAAGCCAGCTGATCGTGCAGGCGCACCACCTCACCGACGATGATCAGGCAGGGTGACTGCAGCCCGGCCCGCGCGACCTGTGCGGGCAGGTCGGTCAAGGTGCCGCAGACCACCCGCTGATCGAGCGTGGTGCCTTGCTGGACGACGGCTGCGGGCAGGCCGGGCGGCTGGCCGTGCGCGATCAACTGGGTGCAGATCTCCGCCAGGCCCCCGAGTCCCATGTAGATCACAACCGTCTGGCGCGGGCGGGCCAGAGCCGGCCAGTCCAAGTCGCAGCTGCCGTTCTTCAGGTGGCCAGTGACGAACAGACAGGACTGCGCGTAGTCGCGATGGGTCAGCGGAATGCCCGCATAGCTGGCCACGCCGCAGGCGGCGGTGATGCCCGGAACAACCTCGAACGGAATGCCCTCGGCTGCCAGCGCCTGCAGCTCTTCGCCGCCGCGGCCGAAGACGAACGGGTCACCGCCCTTGAGCCGCACCACCTGCCGGCCCAGGCTGGCCTGGCGCACCAGCAGTGCATTGATTTGTTCCTGCGCCATGCTGTGGTTGCTGCGCTCCTTGCCGACGTAGATGCGCTCGGCGCTCGGCGAGACCAGGTCGAGCACGCCATCACCGACCAGGTGGTCGTAGACGACGACGTCGGCCTGGGCGAGCAGTCGCGCCGCGCGCAGCGTCAACAACTCCGGGTCGCCGGGCCCGGCACCGACGAGGTAGACCCGACCGATCGAAGCGCGGAAGGTGGCCAGCAAGGCTGGCATGTCGACGAACGAATTCATGGTCTTCTCCTGCACTTCAGGTCGAGCAGCCGTTGCAGCCACCGTTGCCGCAGGCCTTGGCCGGCGTGTCGGCACCCGCCGCCTCCTGGTCGGCGAAGATGAAGTTGAAACTGCCGGGCTCGATCTCGACGAAATCGAGCACGACGCCTTCGAGCATCGGTTGGCTGGGCGGTGCGATCAGCAGGTTGACGCCCAGCACCTGCAGCGGCATATCGCCTTCGCGCGGCTCGTCAAAGCCCATGCCGTATTCGATCGAGCCATCGGCCACCTGGCGTGCGGCGACGCGCAGCGCCAAGCCGGCGGCTTCGCTGCGGGCGGCTGCAGCGAGGATTTCCTGCGAAGCCGTGGGAGTGACACTGAACATGATGGAGTCCTTTCAAATGGGTTCGAGGCTCGCGCTGGTGGCGCGGCGAGCTGCCAGGGGGGGAGTCCGGGCCGCCACACGGTCAGCGACGGGCCGCTGTTCGCGCTGGCGGCGCACAAAATCGACAAAGCGCGGCGCCCATGAGGTGCCGGCAGCGCTGCGCAGGTGGGCGTAGGACGCCAACAGGTTGTGCACGAGCACGCCGTCGTGCACCCCGTCGACGCCGTGGCCGCGCTGCACGCGGTAGGCGAAACCGACATCGGGGTCGAGGTTCTCGAGGCTCGAATGGTGGAACTCATGGCCGCGCAATTGTGTTTCACCGCCTGCGGCCCAAGGCATCGCCGCGGTTTCCTGCAGGAGGACGTAGCCGCGGCCCACGGGGCGTTCGTGCATCACCGCGTCGCCGGGAATCGCGCCGACCATGCTTGCCGTGTGACCCTGCCAGGTGATGCTGCGCGCCAGGTACATCAGCCCGCCGCACTCGGCATAGGTCGGCAGCCCCGCCTCGATGGCCTGACGCAGGGCGCTGCGCAGACCGGTGTTGGCCTCCAGCGCCTGCATGCAGGCCTCGGGAAACCCGCCGCCGATGAACAGGCCGTCGATGTCGGGCAATTGCGTGTCGTGCAGCGTGTCGATCGGCACCAGTTCGGCACCCGCAGCCTGCAAGGCCGCCAGGTCGTCGGGGTAATAGAAGCCGAAGGCGCGGTCTTGGGCGATGCCGATGCGCAGGTCGGTCGGTCGCGAAGGGGCTGCCGCCATGGCGGGCAGGTCGGGGCCGGCACCGGCAGTCGCGGCAAGGGCGCGCACGCGTTCCAAGTCAACCTGCGCAGCGATGATGCGACCGATAGATTGCACGCGGGCCTGCGCATCGTCGAGCTCGGCACAGGGCATCAGACCCAGGTGCCGCTCCAATACGGCCAGCCGCTTGTCTTCGGCCACTGCGCCGAGGACGGGAACGTCGGTGTAATGCTCGATCACGGCGCGCAGCTTGGCTTCGTGGCGCGAGCCCCCGAGGCGGTTGAGGATCACGCCGCCGATGCGAATGTTGCGGTCGAAGGCCTGGTAGCCCAGGATCAGCGGCGCGATGCCGCGCGTCATGCCCCGGGCATCGATGACCAGCAACACCGGCAGGCCCAGGCGCTGCGCCAGCGCGGCGTTGCTGTTGCTGCCGTCCAGCGCCAGGCCGTCGTACAGGCCCTTGTTGCCTTCGACCAGCGCCAGGTCGGCGCCGCGCAGGCCCTCGGCAAAGCAGCGCGCCAGCGCCGTGTCGTCCATCAGGTAGGCGTCCAGATTCAGGCAGGGCCGACCCGCGGCACGGGTGAGCCACATCGGATCGATGTAGTCCGGCCCCTTCTTGAACGGCTGGACCACCGCGCCACGCGCAGCCAACGCGGCACACAAGCCGAGCGTGACCGTGGTCTTGCCTGAAGACTTGTGCGCGGCGGAGACGAGCAGGCGGTCCATATCAGGCGCTCCTCGCGGCGGCGATGTCGTCAGCGGGCAGGAAATCGAACACGCGAACGCCCACCAGCGTCAGCACGAACGCAGCGCCAATCCCGCCGATCCCCAGCAGCAGCTCGGGCAGCGAGGGCGCGTAATGCGCCACGGCGCCGTCGCCGAAGCTGCTCTGCGTCACGACATAGCCGGGGAAGATGTCGAGCGGGAAGGCTTGCCCGCCGATGATGAAGACAAACAGCCAGGCGAAGGCGCCGAGCACGACCAGCGCCGATGCCGCGAGCGTCGAGCGCGCGCTGTGCAGCCTGGGGTGGAACAGCAGCAGCAGCGGCAGGATCGATCCGATCAGCACATAGCCGAGCCAGAACAGCAGCGGGTAAGTGACGGGCCCGCCGCGGCCAAGCAGGATGAAGGCCGCGAACGCGCTCTGACGGGCGTAGTACAGGTTGGTCAGGTGGTACACCGCGACCAGGTACAGCGAGGCCGCGACGAAGATTCCCAGCAGCCGCCCCATGCGACGGCAGGTCTCGGGCGCCAGCGCTCGGCCGCTTCCCGCTGCCATCGCGGATTGCACGCCCAGGAAC
This sequence comes from Burkholderiales bacterium, assembly GCA_031389585.1. Taxonomy (GTDB): domain Bacteria; phylum Pseudomonadota; class Gammaproteobacteria; order Burkholderiales; family Burkholderiaceae_C; genus CADEEN01. Next base: position 10,123 of record JANMSS010000133.1, read on the forward strand.
ACCGCCAACCCCCAGGCCAGCGACAGCACGATGAACAGCGGCGCCAACAAGGCTGACTGGTAGGCCTGCCGGGCCACGAGAAAGCCGAAGATCAGCCCGGTGCCGGTGGTCAGCAGGACGCGCCAGACCAGCACGGCCACGCCGGCCGCCTGGGTGTAGCCGTTGAAGCGGCGCTCGAACAGGGTCCACAGGTAGACGATGACCAGGGCCGACATGCCCGAATAGAGAAACACGTTCCAGGCGAACACCGACGTGAAGTTGTAGTGCGTGGCCGCGACGATGATGCGTTCGGGGCGACCCAGATCGAGCATCAGCACCATCAGGCCGCCTGCCAGCAGCGCCAGGCATAACAGCGCCGACAGCGGCGCGTGCGGCTTGTAGGCCGGCTGGCCGAAAACCGAGCCGATCGAGGCGACGTTGATCACGCCCGACGCGGCGACGATCATGAAGATCGCGAACACATGCGGCAGGCCCCAGACCACGTGGTTGTTCATGCCGGTGATGACATGGCCCTGTGTTTCCATCAGGTGCGCGGCGCCCAGGCCGGCCAGCGTCACCAGCCCGCCGAGCAGCAACAGCAGATAGAAGCGGTGCTCCTCGCGGGTCTTGCCAAGCAGATCGCGATCCACGGTCCGGCCAAGCAACCGCCGCGGATCCGGCTCTGCCGGTCCGCCAGCGGTGCCCCCTTGAGGGGGAGCGGCGACGCCGCTTCGGGGGTGGTTCATGTCACAAGCCTTGATAGCGCACGCCGAGGTCAAGGCGCAGATCGGCGCGCAACTGGGTCGTTGCTGCGGCGTGGGCGCGGCGTGAAATCTCGCTGTCCGGATCGTTCAGGTTGCCGAAGGTGATCGCGTTGTGGCCGGCCTTCGTGCAGGCCTCGGCACAGGCGGTGTTCTGCTGGCCCAGGTCGATGCGGTGCACACACAGCGTGCAGCTCTCGACCGTGCCCTTGCCGCGCGGAATGTCGGGTTTCTGGTCGGTGACGTCTTCGTGGACGAA
>JANMSS010000073.1:0-11430 GCA_031389585.1 Burkholderiales bacterium
GCTGACGCCGCCATCGACGGCCAGGATCTGGCCGGTGATGTGCTTGCCCGCGGCGCTGGCGAACAGGACTGCCGCGCCCTTGAGGTCGTCGTCGTCGCCCAGCCGGCGCAACGGCGCCGCGGACGCCATCTTCTCCGCGCCGAAATGCGCAATCACGCCCTGCGTCATCTTGCTCGGGAAGAAGCCCGGCGCCAGCGCGTTGACGGTGATGCCATGCGGCCCCCACTCACCCGCCAGCGTGCGCGTGAAGTTGACCACCGCGCCCTTGCTGGTGCCATAGGCAATGAACTGCATGTCGAGCGAGCCCGCCAAGCCGGCGATCGACGCGATGTTGATGATGCGGCCGTGCTTGTTCGGCAGCATGCTGGCCTTGCCCACCGCCTGCGCAAACAGGAACAGGCTGCGGATGTTGAGGTTCATCACCTTGTCCCAGGCCTCGAGCGGGTAGCTTTCCATCGGCGCGCCCCAGGTGGCGCCGGCGTTGTTGACCAGGATGTCGATGCGGCCCATGCGCTCCATGGTCTCGGCCGCCACGCGAGCGATGTCCGCCGGCTGGCTGGCGTCGGCCGCAATCCAGCGCGCGTCGATGCCCTTGTCTTGCAGCAGCGCGGTTGCATGTTCGAGGTCAGCGGCCTTGCGCGAGGTGAGCATGATCTTGGCGCCGGCCTCGCCGAGCGCCTCGGCGATCTGCAGGCCCAGGCCGCGCGAGCCGCCGGTGACCAAGGCAGTCTGACCCGTGAGGTCGAACAGTTTCTGGATCGATGTACTCATGTGTTTTCTCGCTGTATCAATCAAGGGCCCATGCGCGAGCGCACGAAGATCAACAACACGCCGATGGCGAACGCGACGCCGCCCGACACCATCAGCGTCCAGCCGGCGTCGGGTCGGTGGGCCTGATAAAACCAGCCCAGGCCGAGCGCCAGCATGCCGCCATAGATCAGGATCCAGCTCCAGCGATCGATCGGCTTCTTGTCCATCGCTCAACCCAGGCGGAAGTGCCGCAGTGCAGCCTGTGCGATCGGCGTGCCCCACTCCGGCAGAAAGTGTCCGCCCTCGGCCACCTCGAGGGGCGGCGGACAGCCGCGGATCATGCTCGCCAGCGCCTGCATCACCGGCGCGCCGAGCACGGGGTCTTGCATGCCGACGGCCATGAAGCTCTCGCCGGCCCAGCGCTCACGCCAGAAGGCAGCGGCCTCGCGGCTGATCGCGGCGCCGGGCGCGTCCTCGCCATCAGGCACCATGTTCGGGAATGCACGCAGCGCCGCCTTGTAGCTCGCGTCCGGGAATGGCGCGTCGTAGGCGGCGATCTCGGGTGCCGTCATGTCGGGCTTGCCGCGCGCGATCAGTTTGCCGACCTTCAAATCGGTCTGCGCATTCGAGTAGGTGCGCCACACGCGAAAGCCCTCGGTGACCGCACCGGTGCCCAGGCCGGTGTTCATGACCAGCAGGCGCGTGAAGCGGTCTGGCATCGCCATCGGCAGGGTCAGTCCGAGCAGGCCGCCCCAGTCCTGGCAGACGAGCATCACGTTCGTGAGATCCAGTCGCTCGACGAAGGCCAGCAGTATCTCGCGATGCTGATCGAAGCTGTGCCAGGACGCCTCGGCGGGTTTGTCCGAGCGGCCGAAGCCGATCAGATCGGGCGCCACGACGCGCAGGCCGGCGCCGGTGAACACGGGGATCATCTTGCGGTACAGGTAGCTCCAGGTCGGGTTGCCGTGCAGGCACAGCGCGGTGACCACCGCGTCGCGCGGGCCCTCATCGATGTAATGCACGCGCAGGCCATCTTGCTCGAGGTAGTGCGGCGCGAACGCAAAGCCCCGTAGATCGGCGAAGCGATCGTCCGGCGTGCGCAGCGCTGGCATGCTCAAAGCACCTCGAACACGCCCGCCGCGCCCATGCCGCCGCCGATGCACATCGTCACGCAGACCTTTTTCGCGCCGCGGCGCTTGCCTTCAATCAGTGCGTGGCCTGTCAGGCGCTGGCCGCTCATGCCGTAGGGGTGGCCGATGGCGATGGCGCCGCCGTTGACGTTCAGGCGGTCCAGCGGGATGCCGAGTTTGTCGGCGCTGTAGAGCACCTGTACGGCGAAGGCCTCGTTCAGTTCCCACAGGTCGATGTCGTCCATCGTCAGGCCCAGGCGCTTGAGCACCTTGGGTACGGCGAAGACCGGGCCGATGCCCATCTCGTCGGGATCGCAGCCGGCGACGGCGAAACCGAGGAAGCGGCCGAGTGGTTTCATTCCCTTCTGCTCCGCATACTTCTCGCCGACCACGGCGCAGGCGCCTGCGCCGTCGCTGAACTGGCTGGCGTTGCCGGCGGTGACGACGCCGCCGGGCACCGCCGTGCGGATGTCCTTGATCGACTCATAGGTGGTGCCGGGGCGCAGGCCTTCGTCGGCCTTGACCGTCACCTCCTTGCTGCGCAGGCCGAGCTGCGCATCGGCCACGCCGGCCGTGACGGTGATCGGCGCGATTTCGGCATCGAACAAGCCCTTCTCTTGCGCGGCGCAGGCCTTCTGCTGGCTCTCGGCCCCATAGCGGTCCATGCGCTCCTTGCTCACACCGTAACGCTTGGCCACCTGCTCGGCGGTCTGCATCATGTTCCAGTAGATCTCCGGCTTGTGCTCGGCCAGCCAGCCGTCCTGGAACATGTGCAGGTTCATCTCCTGCTGCACACAGGAGATGCTCTCGACGCCACCGGCAACGAACACCTCGCCCTCGCCCGCGATGATGCGTTGCGCGGCCAGCGCGATGGTCTGCAGGCCGCTCGAGCAGAAGCGGTTGATGGTCATGCCCGGCACGCCCACCGGCAGTCCGGCGCGCAGCACGATCTGGCGCGCGATGTTCCAGCCGGTCGCGCCCTCGGGGTTGGCGCAGCCCATCAGCACGTCGTCGACCGCGCCGGGGTCGATGTCGGCGCGCTCGACGGCAGCCTTGACCACATGGCCGCCAAGCGTGGCGCCATGGGTCATGTTGAAGGCGCCCTTCCAACTCTTGGCCAGGGGCGTGCGGGCGGTGGAGACGATGACGGCTTGGGTCATGGTGGGGTCCTCGTAAACAAATGAGCTAAGCGGCAGGCATGTTCATCGGTGGCTCTCAACATGCCGTCGTCGGTTCCATTCAATTCTTTGCGTTGAACGTCTTGATGAAGTAGGCGTCACTCAGCTTGGCCTTGCAGAGACCCGCACTCTTCGCGACTGACTTCAAGAAGTCCGAGAAGGCCACTTCTAGGTTGGGCTTTCCCGGCGTTTCAATAGCTGTGTACAAGCGACCCATGTTCTGAATGACATCTTCTTCGCCGGCAAAGACGACAAAGACTTCGTTCATTGCAGTGGGAAAGCCCTCGCCAATGATGCTGTGTCTGTAGCCGAACAGCCTTCGGGCGAGGTCAAGCTTCAACTTGTACCGCTCGATGCGATAGAAGTACCAAGCAGCAATCGCGACCCCGACAAAGCCCGAAATCAGCGATGAAACCACGGTGAGGAGTATTGCGGCTGTTGTCATTCGATGTGTTCTGCAATGGCGGCTGGTGATCTTGATGTGCCACCGGACGACTGCGTTGCCGACTGCCACAATCGACTTCAAGCGAAGGTCTTGCCTTCAGCAGCCAGCCTGACCAGCAGCGGCGCCAGATGCCAGAACGCCGCGTCGTCGAGCGGGGTGGCGGCGAAATTCTTCATCGCCGGCACCACCCGGTCCGCGCCCTGCTCGTCGGCGTAGCGCATCGGGCCGCCGCGGTGCAGCGAGGCACCGCAGCCGGTGAGACCTCGATCATGATGCCAACAACAGCGCTCGGCATCAGTTCGCGCCGGCCAATGGCCCACGCCGCTTTGAAGTGCGGCCGCGCGGCCTGGCACCCGCGGCCTCAACTCGCTCCGCAAGATGCCCTGTGACGTACTTGTGAAGCACGCTCGCGATCAAGGTCTGGTACGGCACGCCTTGCTCCAGCGCCTTGACCTGGATGTCGCTCAGGTCGCCCGACGACAGCCGGATGTTGACGCGTCGATCTTTGATGGCGGTCGCCCGCGCGGCCGCTTTGAACTTCGCGAGTTCAGCCTTGGTGGCAACGGAATTGAGTTTGCCCTTCTCATAGGCGCTGAGAACCTCGAGCTCGTATTCGTCAATCTTCGGCATCGGACCCACCTTGATTCAAATAGTCCCGGGTCGCCTTGCGACTCGGAATGACGGTCTTGAGGAAGTAGTAGCCCTCTTCCTCGACAAATGGCACCAAGTACGCGTAGTTGTCGCAGGCCACGACAAGGACGCGCTGCCGTGGGTACTTCGCCTGGTTCGGATGGGCCAGGATGTCCAGCAGCCCTCCGGACTCGATTGCCACGACGATGTGCTCGAAGGAAATTCCCCTGTCAGCCTTGAGTGCATCGTTCTTCTCCGGCCCCCAACGAAACGGCTTCATGCCGAGATGCTACGCCCGTGTGTGCCTTTTGTCACCACACGGCCTCACCTGCATCAGGTGAACGACTTCCCCTCAGCCGCCAACTTCGCCAACAACGGCGCCGGCCGCCAGAACGACGCATCGTCGCGCGGGTTCGCGCCGAACCTCTTCATCGCCTGCACCACGCCATACAGCCCCTGCTGGTCGGCGTAGCACATCGGCCCGCCGCGCCAGGGCGGGAAGCCGTAGCCGGTGAGATAGACCATGTCGATGTCGCTGGCCTTGCTGGCGATGCCTTCTTCCAGGATCTTCGCGCCTTCGTTGACCAGCGAAAAAACCAGCCGGTGCGCGATCTCGTCGTCGCCGATTTTGCGCGGCGTGATGCCCAGCTCAGTGCGGTGCTTGGCGATCATGTCCTCGACCAGCTTGGACGGCATCGCGTCGCGTTTGCCCGGCGCGTAGTCGTACCAGCCGGCACCCGTCTTCTGGCCGAAGCGGCCCATCTCGCACAGCAGGTCCGCCGTCTTGCTGTAGCGCATCTGCGGCTTCTCGACGTAGCGGCGCTTCCTGATCGCCCAGCCGATGTCGTTGCCCGCCAGATCACCCATGCGGAACGGCCCCATTGCGAAGCCGAACTTCTCGACCGCGCGGTCCACCTGCTGCGGCGTGGCGCCCTCCTCGATCAGGAAGCCGGCCTGGCGCGAGTATTGCTCGATCATGCGGTTGCCGATGAAGCCGTCGCACACGCCCGACACCACCGCCGTCTTCTTGATCTTCTTGGCCAGCGCCATCACGGTGGCCATCACGTCCTTGGCCGTCGCAGCGCCGCGCACCACTTCGAGCAGCTTCATCACATTGGCCGGGCTGAAGAAATGCAGGCCGACCACGTCTTGCGGGCGCTTGGTAAATGAGGCGATCTTGTTTACATCCAGCGTCGAGGTGTTCGACGCCAGGATCGCGCCCGGTTTCATCACCTCATCCAGCGTCTTGAAGACCTTCTCCTTGACACCTATCTCTTCGAACACCGCCTCGATCACCAGGTCGGCGTCCATGATGTCGTCGTAGGCCAGGGTCGTCGTCAAGAGCGCCATGCGGTCGTCGCACCTGTCTTGCTTGAGCTTGCCCTTCTTGACCTGCGATTCGTAGTTCTTGCGGATCGTGGCCATGCCGCGGTCGAGCGCGTCCTGCTTCATCTCCAGCATCGTCACGGGGATGCCGGCGTTAAGGAAGTTCATGCTGATGCCGCCGCCCATGGTGCCGGCACCGATCACTGCAACCTTCTTGATCGCGCGCTGCGGCGTATCGCCCGGCACGTCGGCGATCTTGCTCGCCGCGCGCTCGCCGAAGAAGGCGTGGCGCAGCGCCTTGCTCTCGGGCGTGCCGATCAGCGCCAGAAAGGTATTGCGCTCGTAGAGCAGGCCGTCCTCGAAGTTCGTGGCCTTGACCGCCTGCTCAACGCAATCGACGCAACGCGCCGGCGCCGGGAAATGCTTGGCCATCGCCTTGACGGTGTTGCGAGCGAACTGGAAGTAGGCGTCGGCGTTCGCGTGCGTGGCCTTCAGGTTGCGCACCAGCGGCAACGCGCCGCCTTGCGCGAACTCGTCGGCCTTCTCGATCGCAAAGGACACCGCGCCCTCGATCAGATCGCCGTCGATCAATCGGTCAAACAGCTTTTGTCCTGGCAACTTGGCCAGCACTTCGCTGTTCACCGGCTCGCCGGTGGCGATCATGTTCAACGCCGTCTCGACACCGACTGCGCGCGGCAGTCGCTGGGTGCCGCCGGCACCCGGCACCAGGCCGAGCTTGACCTCGGGCAGCGCGACCTTGGTGCCCGGCGCCGCGACGCGGTAGTGGCAGGCCAGCGCCAGTTCGAGGCCGCCGCCCATGCAGATGCCGTGGACGGCAACCACGACCGGCTTGCTGCAGGCTTCGACGAGCCGGATCACGGTGTGCAGATTGGGCTCGGCGATCGCCTTGGGCGAACCGAACTCGCGAATATCGGCGCCGCCCGAAAAGGCGTTGCCGGCGCCGGCAATCACCACGGCCTTGACTGCCGCGTCGGCCAACGCACGCTCCAACCCGCTGAACAACGCCTGGCGCGTGGCGATTCCCAGGCCGTTGACGGGAGGGTTGTCCAGCGTGATGACGGCGACGCTGCTGCGCACCTGGTAACTGGCACTCATAGGGGAATCTTTCATGTCGGTCGAGGGGGTCGATCGATTCTAGGTCGTGCCTGACTCTCGACGCGGCCGGATCGCCAGCGGCCCTACACCTCCAGCCACTCCTTGCGGGTCGTGGCGTTGGCGCGCAGATCGTCGGGCGTGCCCTCGAACACGATGCGGCCATGGCCCATCACCAGGCAGCGGTCAGCCACGGCCAGGGCGATGGTCAGCTTCTGCTCGACCAACAGCACCGAAATGCCGCGCCGCCTGAGCTCACCCAGGTACTGCGCCACCTGTTCGACGATCTTCGGCGCCAGCCCCTCGGTGGGCTCGTCGATCATGATCAGTTCGGGGTCACCCATGAGCGTGCGGCACAGCGTCAGCATCTGCTGCTCGCCACCCGAGAGCACGCCGGCTTCGTTGTGCTGGCGCTCCCGGAGCAGCGGGAACAGGGCATACATGTCGTCCAGACTCCAGCGCGCGCCCTGCGTCACGCCCTTCTGTCCCAGCATCAGGTTCTGGTGCACGGTCAACTTGGGGAAGACGTCGCGGTTCTCCGGTACGTAACCAATACCAGCCTGCGCGATCTCGAAGGCCTTGCGCCCGAGGATGGGCTGCCCGCGCCAGTCGATCGACCCGGTGCCATCCACCAGGCCCATGATGGTCTTGACCGTGGTCGATCGCCCCGAGCCGTTGCGTCCGAGCAGGGCCACGATCTCGCCCGGCCGCACTTCGAAGTGCACGCCATGCAGCACATGGCTCTTGCCGTAGAAGGCGTGGACGTTGTCGAGCTTCAGCATATCGATGCGCCCGCCGCGTCAGGTGCTGCTTGCGGGGTTGAATTGTTCGCGTTGCCAGCCGGGTCCCGCCCCGGCGGGCGGGTAACTTTCATTTGCGGCCCCAAATGAAAGTCACCAAAGCAAATGGGCTGAATACAAAGCCTCTCAGCTCGTTCTTCGCGCTTGGGCCGCCCGGCCCGGCGGGCCACCTGGACACAGTGCCGCAGATCGAGTCGACATCTCACTCGACGAGGCCTCGTTTCGCTTTGGCCTTGGGTCAAGTGGGTCAGCACGGGCGAGGCATTGCGAGGCCCGCGCCGTCGAGTGCGCGACGAGATTGATGTGCAGTGCTCTTTCCAAGTGGCCCGCTGGGCCGGGGCGCCGCAGCGTGCAGAACGCATGAGGGGTGTTGCATTGAGGGCCTTTGCTTTGGTGACTTTCATTTGGCCCACCAAATGAAAGTTACCCGCCCGCCGGGGCGGGACCCGGCAAAGCATCCCGATCAACAAGACATCGAAAGTACGCACCGAAAGCTGCATGCTATTGCCCCGCCGACGCCGGCTGCGCATCCGCCAACACCGAGCCCAGGTAGGCTTCCTGCACGCGCGGGTTGGCGCGCACCGCGTCGGGCACATCGAAGGCAATGACTTCGCCGTAGACCAGCACCGCGATGCGGTCGGCCAGGCCGAAGACCACGCCCATGTCGTGTTCGACCGTGAGCAGGGTCTTGCCCGCCGTCACGTCGCGGATCAGGTCGACGAAGCGAGTCGTCTCGCTCCTGCTCATGCCGGCCGTCGGCTCGTCGAGCAGGATCACTTCGGCGCCGCCAGCGATCGTGATGCCGATCTCGAGCGCGCGCTGCTCGGCGTACGTCAGGTTCATCGCCAGCACGTCGCGGCGACGGTCGAGCTTGATCATCTTCAGCACGTCCTCGGTGCGATCGTTGGCGTCGCGCAGGTCGGCCAGGAAGCGCCAGAACGAATAGCGATAACCCAGCGACCACAGCACCGCGCAGCGGATATTCTCGAACGCCGACAAGCGCGTGAACAGGTTGCTGACCTGGAAGCTGCGTGCCAGGCCCAGGCGGTTGATCTCGTAGGGCTTGAGACCGTCGACCTTCTTGCCATTGAGCAGGATGTCGCCTGCAGTTGCGCCGAAGCGGCCGCTGATGAGGTTGAACAACGTGCTCTTGCCGGCGCCGTTGGGGCCGATGATCGCGACCCGCTCACCAGCGTTCACCGCCAGCGAAGCGCCACGGATGATCTCAGTCTTGCCGAAGCGCTTGTACACATTGCGCAGTTCGAGGGCTAGGCTCACAGTGCCTCCCTGCGCTTGACTTCCTTCTCGACTTCTTCCTGGGTCAGGTCCCATTGGCGCACGAACTCGCGCCGCGTCAGCTCGAACAAGGCGATGCCGGTCAGGAGCACGAAGGCCGCGCCAAACCAGCTGTCGAAGGCGGTGGCATTGAGCGTGGCGCCCATGAATTTCATCTGCGGGCCGAGCGCAGCGTTGAGCTGCAGGTGGTAGAGCATCTCGATCATCGCGCCGGCGCCAGCCAGGACCACGAAGGCCGTGCCGGCCAACGCCAGATAGCTGGTCCACAGCCCGCGCAATTTGCCGAACGCGGCCAGGCGCAGGTTCATCATGATCAGGCTGGCAATGCCGCCGGGCGCGTACATCACCATGAACAGGAAGACCAGGCCGAGGTAGAGCAGCCAGGCCTGGGTCAGCTCCGACAGCAGCACCAGCCCGATCACCATCAGCACCGCGCCGATGATCGGGCCGAAGAAGAACGTGGCGCCGCCGAGAAAGACAAACAGCAGGTAGGCACCCGAGCGCGCCGCACCGACGACTTCGGCGGTGACGATCTCGAAGTTGAGCGCTGCCAGTCCGCCACCGATACCGGCAAAGAACCCGGCCACCATGAAGGCCAGGAAGCGCACCTGCTGGGTGCTGTAGCCGATGAACTCGACCCGCTCGGGGTTGTCGCGCACGGCGTTGAGCATGCGGCCCAGTGGCGTGCGTGTCAGCGCGAACAGGGCCGCGGTCGAGACAAAGCAATACAGCGCGATCAGGTAGTAGAGCTGCACCTGCGGGCCGAAGCTGATACCCAGCACGGAAGTGCCGACCACGCGGTTGCCGGTGATGCCACCTTCGCCACCGAAGAATTCAGGCACCATCAGCGACATCGACCAGACCAGTTCGCCGATGCCCAGGGTGATCATCGCGAAGGTGGTTCCGGCCTTCTTGGTGCTGACATACCCAAGCAAGGCAGCGAACGCGAGCCCGCCGAGACCGCCCGCCAAAGGCACCAGGCTGACCGGCAGCGCCAGCTTGCCGGCGCTGACGAGGTTGAGGGTGTGGATCGCCAGAAAGGAACCAAGACCACTGTAGACCGCGTGGCCGAAGCTGAGCATGCCGCCCTGGCCGAGCAGCACGTTGTATGACAGGCAGACAATGATCGCGATGCCCATCTGCGACAGCATCGTGTGCGCGAAGCTCGAGGTCCACAGCTGCGGCGCCAGCAGCAAGACCAGCGCGAACAGCCCCCAGACGATCCAGCGACCGACGTTGTAGGGCTTGAAATGGTATTCGTCGGCGCGCGCCATCAATCTTCTCGTGTGCCGAGCAGGCCCTTGGGCCGCAGGATCAGTATCAGCACCAGCAAAAGGTACGGCAGGATCGGTGCAGCCTGGGCCAGCGTGATCTTGGCCAGCGGGTAGGCGATGTCGCCGGGCACGATGCGCCAACCCAGCGTTGCCGCGGCATGGACCAACGATTTGTCGACTGTCAGCGGCAGTGTTTGCAACAAACCGACGACCAGCGAGCCGACAAAGGCGCCCGCCAGCGAGCCCATGCCGCCGACGACGACGACGACGAAGATGATCGAGCCGACGATGGCCGCCATCGAGGGTTCGGTGACGAAGGTCATGCCGCCGACCACGCCGGCCAGCGCGGCCAGCGCGCAGCCGCTGCCAAACACCAGCATGAACACGCGCGGCACGTTGTGGCCCAGCGCCTCGACCATTTCAGGGTGACTCAATGCCGCCTGAATTACCAGGCCGATGCGGGTTCGCGTAAGCAGCAGCCACAGGGCCAGCAGCATCACCAGTGCGATCACCATCATGAACATGCGGGTGGCCGGAAAGGTCGAACAGCGTACCAGCGCCGCGCCGACGCTGGCGCAGCGCTCAGCCGTTGCCGAACCCCACGCCAGGCTCAGCCCGTCACCCGGTGACTGGATGATCGTGAATGCCGCTCCCTGCAATGCGTCCGGCGGCGACACGGGCAGCGACGACAGGCCCCAGACCAGCTTGACCAGCTCCAGGATCACGTACGACAGGCCGAAGGTGATCAGCAGCTCGGGCACATGGCCGAACTTGTGCACCCGGCGCAGTGCAGTGCGCTCGAACAGGGCGCCAAGCAGGCCCACCAGAATCGGCGCCACCACCAGCGCGACCCAGAAGCCGAACAGCGAGGTCAGCACGTAGCCAAAGTACGCCCCCAGCATGTAAAAGCTGGCATGCGCGAAATTGAGCACGCCCATCATGCTGAAGATCAGCGTCAGGCCCGAACTGAGCATGAACAGCAGCAGCCCGGCGCTGACACCGTTCAGCACATTGATCAGTAACTGGTCCACGACGAGCGAAGGCGCAAGCGAACAAAGGATCCCAGCGGGCGCCGCGGATCCGGCTCCGCCGGTCCGCCAGCGCCGCCCCCTTGAGGGGGAGCGCCGCAGGCGCTACGGGGGTGGTCGATCAGCTCGGCCGCTTCATTTCGCACGAGGTCGGCGTGCTCGAGACATAGGGCTCGAAGGTCTTGATCGGCGCGAACGTGTAGCCGGTGTTCTCGACGCTGTAGTCGGCCGGCGACTTGCCGGCCTTCTGCCAGGACTGGATGTAGAGCGTCTGCTGCAGCTGATGGTCGGCCTTGCGCACCTGGATGTCTCCGTTCAGGCCCTTGACCTGCAGCCCTTCGAGCGCGGCGGCCACCTTGAGCGGCGCGGTGCTCTTGGCCTTGGCCATCGCATTGGAAAGCAGCAGGTAGACGTGGTAGATCTGGGCGGTGTAGTAGTCGTCGTTGAACTTGGCCTTGTA
>JANMSS010000202.1:0-9220 GCA_031389585.1 Burkholderiales bacterium
GCCTGGGCCTGTTGCTGATGGGCTCGACCAAGGCCCTGGCCACCGCCAACTGGTGGTCCATCGCCGAGGTCACGCTGACTGCCGCGGTGGCCATCACTGCGCTGGCCGCGGGCTTCCAGGGTTGGGCCCTGAAGAAGACCACGACGCTTGAGCGCTGGATGCTGATCGTCGCCGGCGTGGCGTTGGTCTACCCCGGCATCGTCGCCGACATAGTCGGCTTCGGGTTGGTGATCGCCGCGCTGGCCATGCAATCCCTGCGCAAAGAACTGAAACCGGCCTGACCTGGAGCCCATCGTGAACAGACTGGATGCGTCCGCCACCGGCGTTTACCTGATTACCGTCACGCCCTTCACCGACAGCGGCGCGCTCGATCTGGCCAGCACCGACCGCATGGTCGATTTCTGCCTGGAAGCGGGCGTGACCGGCTTGACCGTGCTCGGCATCATGGGCGAGGCCACCAAGCTGACGGCCGAAGAGTCGCGCGACTTCGTCAAGCAGGTGCTGGCGCGTGTCGCCGGCCGGGTGCCGGTGGTCGTCGGCGCCTCGGCGCCGGGCTTTGCGCCGATGCGCGAACTCACGCAAAGCGTGATGGAACTCGGCGCGGCGGGGGTGATGGTGGCGCCGCCCGGCAGCGTGCGCACCGATGACCAAATCGTCGCCTACTTCGACATGGTCAGCGAAACCGTGGGCCCCGACGTGCCCTGGGTCTTGCAGGACCACCCGGTGTCCACCGGGGTGCAGATGTCGACCGCGGTCATCCTGCGCATCATCAAAAACTCGCCGACCTGCGTCATGCTCAAGCACGAGGACTGCCCGGGCCTGGCCAAGCTGTCGGCGATCCGTGCCGCCGGCGAGCGCGCTGAAGTGCGGCGCGTTTCGATCCTGACCGGTAACGGTGGCGGCCTGTTTCTGCCCGAAGAACTCAGCCGCGGCGCCGACGGCGCGATGACCGGCTTTGCCTACCCGGAGATGATGGTCGATGTATGCCGCGCCCATGCGGCCGGCCAGGTCGAGCGCGCGCACGACCTCTTCGACGCCTACCTGCCGCTGGCCCGCTACGAGCAGCAACCAGGCATCGGCCTGGCCGTGCGCAAGCACATCCTGGCCGAGCGCGGCGTGATCGCCTCCAGCGCGATCCGCAAGCCGGGCCCCAGGCTCTCAGCCGCCGACATCGCCGACATCGAACGCCTGACCGGGCGGCAGTCCCGCCGTCTGGCACAAATCGCCTGATGTGCACCCCCACGCTCACTTGTCGGCTGGGCCCAGGCTGACTCATCGACGGAGACCTTGATGTCCGAACCGATCACCATGCAACTCGACGCCAAGGCGATCGAGATCCTCTCGCAGGTCACGACGGCCACGCTGACCACGCTGCTGCTGAAGAAGGGTCTGCGCAATGTCTGGCTTCGCGGCACGAAGCCCTTACGCCCCGGGCAGCCGCGCCTGGTGGCGCGCGCCTTCACGCTGCGCTTCGTGCCGGCGCGCGAAGACCTGGCCACGCCCGAATCCTGGTCCTCGCCGATCTCGACCCGCGCCGCCATCGAAGACATGCCCGCCGGCTGCATCGCCGTGGTCGACTCGATGGGCGTCACCGACGCCGGCATCTTCGGCGACATCCTGTGCGCGCGCATGGCCAAGCGCGGCGTGGCCGCATTGGTCACCGATGGCGTGGTGCGCGATGTGGCCGGTGTGCTGGCCACCGGCCTGCCGGTCTGGTGCAGCGGCGCGGCCGCACCGCCCTCGGTGGCCGGCCTGACCTTCGTCGCCTGGCAGCAACCGATCGGCTGCGGCGGCGTGGCGGTGTTCCCGGGTGACGTGGTGGTGGTCGACGACGACGGTGCGGTGCTGATCCCGGCCAGTCTGCTGCCCGAGATGCTCGAACAGGCGCCCGAACAGGAACGGCTGGAGACCTGGATCATGGGCCAGGTCGAACAGGGCATGGCCCTGCCCGGTCTGTACCCACCGAACGCAGAAAACAAGGCGCGTTATCAGGCGGACATGAAGGCGAAGTAGGCCCGCAACGCGCGTTCATACCCCTCGGTCCGAGCGCATGAGACTTGCCTGCCACGCCCTCTTGATCGCCCTGATGGCAATTCCCGCGACACCGGCGGCGTCGGCACAGAACGATTTTCGGCCCGTGGATCAGGCCGCCACGCAACCCGATTTCTTCACCTTCCGCACGCAGTTGCAGGTGGCGATCGCGCGGTGCGACATACAGGCTTTGCTGGCGGTCGTGCACAAGGACATCAAGAACTCCTTCGGCGGCACTGATGGCGTCGATGAGTTCAAGCAGATCTGGGAACTCGACAAGCCCGGCACGCTGATCTGGGAGACATTGGCGCGTGTGCTGGCACTGGGCGGGAGCCTTGACGGCGACGACCGTTTCGTCGCGCCCTATGTGTTCAGTCGCTGGCCCTCGGGTGTCGACCCCTGCGGCTTTGTCGCCATCGTCGGCACGGGCGTACCCGTGCGCACCGAACCCACGTCGGCGGCGGAGTCGCTCACCAGCCTGAGCTTCGAGATCGTGCAAGAGGTGCAGACGCAAGCGCCGAGCCAGAAGTGGGTCGCGATTGCAATGCGCGAGGGTGAGGCCTGTCAGATCGGCAATTGACGCCAGTTCGGATCCTTCGGCGCGACGTTCTCGGCGTAGCGCGGATGCTCGAAGTCGTGATAGGCGTAGATCTGCGCGTACCAGGCCTCGTCGCGCTTGCGTGCGCAGCGCAGGTTGCGGATCTGGCAGATCTTGCGCGAGGCATGGCCGGCATTGAACTCGTCGATGGCCAGCAGCTCACCGACGCTGTCGTTCATGCAGGCGAACTCAGGGCCGACCACGTCATCGAAATAGCAGTGCACGCGCGGCAGGTGCGTCGAGGCCGGGCCCTCGAAGAGTTGCAGCGCCTGCGTCGTCGAGCTGTAGTAGTCGAGGTCGAAGGCGACAAAGCCGATCGGCGCCGCCTGTGCGCTGGCCAACCAGGCCGGGGCCGTTTCGGCGATATCGCCCAGCACCAACTGGGCTGTCGTGAGTCGCCGGCGCAGCTTGTCGACATCCATCGCATAGAAGCCGCTGGTCCAGACATGCGGCAGGTCGCGGTAGTCGACCGGGTCGGGCATGCCCTGGCCGGTGTCGAAGCCGACGACGTCGATGTCGACGCCGAAATGCGCACCGACTTCGGCGGCAATCTTCTCCAGCGCCAGCAGACCCCGCCCTCCCGCCACGCCGCACTCGATGGCCGAGATGCGCTCGACACCCAGCCTGGAGGCCAGCTGCGCCGCGTTGTAGACGCCGTAGGCATAGGGCGGGTAGTCGGGCAGGATGGCCCATTTCATGCGCAGGTCGAGTGACCCGAGCGGAAACTTCTTCCACAGCCCCCGCGCGTACGGCAGGCGAACCAGCTGTCCGATCATGTCCATGGTCACGCGGCCCTGCTGTGAGACAGTCGCCAGCCTACGTCGGCGGCGCCGTCCCCACAATCCCGTGTGCCGCTGCTGTCTGCGCATCCAGCCACTGCACCGCCCCCCGCCCCGCCACGCGGCCGCTGGCCAGGCAGGCCTGCAGCAGGTAGCCGCCGGTCGGCGCTTCCCAGTCGAGCATCTCGCCGGCGCAGAACACGCCGGGGCGCGAGCACAGCATCAGTTGCTCATCCAGCGCTTCGAGGCGCACGCCGCCGGCGCTGCTGATGGCCTCGTCGATCGGACGCGGCGCGGTCAGCGTCAGCGGCAAGGCCTTGATGGCCGCGGCCAGCCGCGCCGGGTCGGCCAGCGCCTCGCGCGGCAGCAACTCGTGCAGCAGCGCCATCTTCGCGCCGGCCAGGCCCAGCCGGCTCTTCAGGTGCGAGGACAGGCTGCGCGAGCCACGCGGGTGCGCGACCTCGCGCGCCACGCGCTCGGCATCGAAGGCTGGAAGCAGGTCCAAGGTCAGCGTGGCCTGGCCGTCGCGCGCGATCGCGTCGCGCAGCAACCCGCTGGCGGCGTAGACGAGGCTGCCTTCGACGCCGTAGTCGCTGAGCACGAACTCGCCCTGGCGTTCGAAACCGTCGCAGCGCAGGACCACCGGCTTGATCGGCGCTCCGCCAAAGCGCTCGCGCAGGTGCGCGCTCCAACCCGGCGTGCCGTCGGGCCGCTGTATTTCGAAGCCGCAGTTGGACGGGCGCAGCGGCGCGACGGCAACTCCCTGATCGCGCAGCCAGGGCACCCAGGCGCCGTCGGATCCCAGGCGCTGCCAGCTCGCGCCGCCCAGCGCCAGGACGGTAGCGCGCGCAGCGATGGCACGCTCGCCCAGCGGTGATGCGAAGCGCAACGCACCGGTCTCATCCCAGCCCAGCCAACGGTGGCGCATATGGAAGGCGACGCCGCGCTCGCGTAGCCGGTGCAGCCAGGCACGCAACAGCGGCGCGGCCTTGAGGTCCTGCGGAAAGACACGGCCCGAGCTGCCGACGAAGGTCGCAATGCCAAGCGCTGCGGCCCAATCGCGCAGCGCGCTCGGCGACAGCAGGTCGAGCCACTGCGCCACCTGCGGCGCCCGCGCGCCGTAGCGCCCGACGAAGGCGGGCAAGAGCTCGCCATGCGTAAGGTTCAGCCCGCCCTTGCCGGCGAGCAGAAACTTGCGGCCGACCGAGGGCATCGCGTCGAACAGGTCGACTGTGCAACCGGCCTCGGCCAGCACCTCGGCGGCCATCAAGCCCGCCGGGCCGCCGCCGATGACCGCCACCGCCAATGCGGTAGTGCGGGCGCGGTCGGTGGTCATCGAGGCGGCAGTGTGCCATGCAGGCCCGCCGCGGTCGCATGGCACGGCGCTGCGCAGTCACCGCGTGGGCGGCTCGGTCCCGTCAGCGTGGCCTTGGCCGGCCCACCAACAGGCGACGCCGGCCGCGCGGCACCCGGCAACGCACCGGCAGCGCGACGCCGGTCCTGGCGCGACTTCGGCTGGCGCACCGCGAGCCTGAGTTTCGTCTTCAGCATGGCCTTCGCCCTGCTTGTCGTGCCGGCGGTGCAGTGCCTGGGCGCTGAGGGCTTCCCGCTGATGGGGACCGCACCTTGCGACCACGCGGCCATGTCGTGGCCACGCTGGCCTACCTGCGCGACCGCCATGTGGTCAACGTGTTCGTCTGGCCACGCACGGTGCCGCAAACGCCGCTGCGCAGCGTGCACAAGGGCTTCAACGTGCTGCGCTGGGCCGACGGCTCGATGGAGCACTGGGCCGTCTCCGACGTCGAGCACAGCGAACTGGAGCGCTTTGCACAGCGCTGGCAGCAGCGCGGCGCGGCGCAGTGAGGGCATAACAACCGGAGGCAAGATCAGGCCGATCGCGCGGATCGTTGCCGAGCAGGTGCGCGCAAGACCCACCCGGAACCCCCCCGAATCGGGGTCGTGGTGTGTGCGCCAACGCACAGACCTGCTATGTGGCGACGCGCATTGTCGAGCCTGGGTGTTTTGCACAACGCCCGTCTGCGCGTCTGTGCCGCCACTGCAAGCGCAAGCGCCGCAAAGGATGGCCGATGATGTCTCGCCGGTTGCGCCCCCTGGTCACTGCCGTGTTGGCTGCCGCCATGGTGTGGGCCCAGGCCCAGACGGTCGTACCCGCCGCCGGCGCGTCGGCGCCGCTGACGGCGAAGCCCGGCCCGCGACTGCAGACGCCCGCCGAACTGCGCGACAGTGCTTCCATGCCGGGTGATTTGCGCCCCGAGGAGCGCGTGACACCGCAAATCGTCATCCCCCTGCGCAAGGCCGCGCCACTGACGCAGGCCCAGCGTGCCGCGGCCCGGCGTGGCACCGCTGCGTCGTCGGCCGGTATCGACGATTCGGTGGCGCGTTGCGAGGCCCAGTCGTCAGCGCAAGCCCGCGAGAAGTGCCGCGCGAGTCTCACGAAGAAGGCCCCAGCTAAAACCACAATGACCTAGCACCCGCACTGCGTACCGACGTGCGATCCCTCCACATAACCCGACAAGGACCTACCGATGAAATCCCTGCAATTGCTCGCGCCGCTGGTCGTCGCACTGGTCTACGTTCCTGCCCCGGCATGGGCCCAGCCCGTGCTGGGCTCGGAATTGTCGAGCTTCGCGGTCCTGGGCGCCGCGGCCGTCACCAATACCGGAGCGACCACCCTGACCGGAAATCTGGGCGTCTCCAACAACGCCTCGCTGACCGGGATCACCGGATTCTTCGGAACGCTGGCCAACGAGGGCCCAGGAACCGCTACCGGAGCCATACACCAAGGTGACGCGTTCGCGATCACGGCGGACGGTCAACTCGTCAATGCGATGACCAGTCTGGGACTCATGGGGCCCGGTACGTTTCTCGGGGTGGATTTGGTCGGACTCACGCTCGCACCGGGCGTCTATACGGTGGCCGCGGGTGTCAGCAATTTGACGGGAAGCCTCACGCTCGACGGCGGTGGCAACGCCAATGCGTTTTGGGTCTTCCAGATGGCGAGCACGCTGATCACGTCGCCCGGCTCGTTCGTCGATGTGATCAATACCGGCGCGGGTGCCGGCGTGTACTGGAACGTGGGCAGTTCCGCGACCCTCGACACGGGCACGACGTTCGAAGGCAACATCCTCGCGTCCGCCAGCATCACCTTCAACGACGCCGTCACGCTTTCCTGCGGCAGGGCGTTGGCGCACACCGGCGCGGTGACGATGATCGGCGACACCGTCAACGCCGTCGGCTGCATCGGTACCGGCGAGGAGGGCAGCAACGGTTTGAGCGGTGGCCTCAACGTTTTGGCGGCGGGTGGCATTGCCACTGCCCTTGCCTATTCCCCCGTGGCGGCCATACCGGAGCCCCAAACCTACGCGCTCATGCTCGCCGGGCTCGGGGTCCTGGGCCTCGTCGCCCGCCGCAACAAGCGGCGCATCGCACAGTCGTAGCAGGCCGCTGGCGCTGTCAGCTCGGGCGGCAGCGGCAGGGCCCTGATCGCCCGCGCCAGCTTGCCCAGGCGCGCCCCGTCGGCAAACGCCTCGCGCCGCCGAGCGCTAGCAGCAGACCGTCGGCGACGACCGCCGCAACACACCCGCGCACGCCTAGGTGGTCCATCGACCGACCGTCACGAACGCGCGAACGGTCGCCGAGTACTGCCAGCAGACAGCACTCGTCGGTTCGACGAAACCGCAGATGACGCTCGACGACCCCTCCGGCTTGATGCCGCCCAGCACTGTCTGGGTCTCGCGCAGGCCGCCATCGAGCTGCCTGGCTTCGGCCGGCGTGTAGCAGGACAGGTCGGCTGGGCCGACAAACCGCGCGAGTTCGATGGCCTGGTCGTGCCATCCGAGGACCAGAAAGCGACCGCCGCCGCTGGGTAATGGCACGGCCACCGCGTAGACGCCCGCACGCTCGACACCGGCCCGCACGGGGCACCAGCGCGAGATTGACGCAGTGATTCTCGCCGCGCCGGCCAACGCCGCCAGGTCCGGAGGCATTGCGGCTGCCGCGCCCGCGGCGTTGGCCAGCGCCGCGGCTACGCAGACCGCGACCATTGGCGCCGCGCTTGGGCGCATCATCGGGTGCGAAGGTCGGTCATGGCCAGGCCAGTTTGCCACGCGTGTCAGGACCGGCCGCTCCACGCGACAAAAGGGCTCCCTGCCAGGAGCCGCCATGAACCCGACCGTTCGCAATGTCTTGTTGTTTCCCCTGGCCGCTGCCATCGGAACCACCGCCGCGCTGGCCCAGACCTGCGAGCTGCGTGCGAGCGCCCAGCCGCCTGCCGTCGTCGAGCTGTATACGTCGGAGGGCTGCAGTTCGTGTCCACCCGCGGACCGCTGGCTGTCGACGCTGAAAGGCCGCAGCGATGTCATCGCCCTGGCCTTTCATGTGAACTACTGGGACCGCCTGGGCTGGCCCGACCGCTTCGCCACGCCAGCAATCACCGAGCGCCAGCACCTGCTGGCACAGAGCAGCGGCTCGAGCTATGTCTACACGCCCCAGGTCATGCACAACGGCCGCGACATGCGCCAATGGAGCGGCGCGTCGCTGAGCCGCCTGCCCGCGAGCAAGGTGGCCCTGACCTTGAAGCGCGAGGGCAACACCGTGAGCGCCAGCGTCGGCGCGAGCAGCGGGCGACTGGCGGGCTACTGGGCCGTGCTCGAAGACGGCCACAGCAGCCGCGTCAAGGCGGGCGAAAACGCCGGCGAGACGCTCAAGCACGACCATGTCGTCACTGCCTACAAGCCGCTCGACGCCTGGACCGCAGGCGACGCCGCCAAGACCTTCACCTTGGACCTGCCGGCCGCCACGGCGGCCACGCGACGCGTCGTGTTTGTGGTCACCGATGCAGCCAGCCAGCGGCCCATGCAGGCGCTCGCGCTGGCCTGCTGACTAAGGCCAGCGCCGGGCCGCTCCCAAGGGCCGCGAAGGGACCCCTGACGGTCCCTGGGGGCGCGAGCGAAGCGAGCTTGGAGCTGTCGCATTCAGCCACCGCTCAGGGCCTGGACGATCTGCAGCGACTCGGTCGGCCCGAGCGGCCGCGCCAGGTCGAAGGTCGCTGCGCCGTCGACGAAGAAGCGCATGTTGGCGCGCATGCGGTCCTGCTCGTCGATCATGCGAAAGCGAATCCCCGGGTACTGGCGCTCCAGGTCGTCGAGCACCGCGCCGACCGTCGAACCCT
Organism: Burkholderiales bacterium; assembly: GCA_031389585.1. GTDB lineage: Bacteria > Pseudomonadota > Gammaproteobacteria > Burkholderiales > Burkholderiaceae_C > CADEEN01. Next base: position 8,600 of record JANMSS010000202.1, read on the forward strand.
CGGCCTGGACCCACGACTTCCCGGTGTAGGAATGCAAGGCACTCGGGATCAATACCCTCATCGCAATTCGGCCACCTCCACGGCGTAGATTTCCGGCAGGTGCCGCGCGATGCAGGCCCAGCGCGCCCCCTCGTTGCGGCTGGCCCAGAGCTCGCCGCTGGTGGTGCCCAGGTACAGGCCGAGCGGATCGTGCGCATCCGCACTCATGGCCTGGCGCTTCACGGTCCACCAGGCCTGGCTCGGCGGCAGCCCCGTGTCCTGGCGTTGCCAGGTCTTGCCGGCGTTGCGCGTCACATAGGCCGCCGGTTTGCCGCCGGGGCTCGTGCGCGGCCACACATCGGCGGCGTCCATCGGAAAGACCCAGGCCGTGTCGGCGTCGCGCGGGTGCACGACCATCGGAAAGCCGACGTCACCGACGCTTTTGGGCATCTTCTTGCCGATGCGCACCCACTCGTCGGAGGGCTGGTCCAGGCGGTAGATGCCGCAGTGGTTCTGTTGGTAGAGGCGGTCGGGCCGGCTCGGGCACAGGCGCACGCAGTGCGGGTCGTGGAAGGTGATGGTCGAGGGGTCGAAGCCTCCGACCACCTCCATCCCCTTGACCAGCGAGCGAAAGCTGCGCCC
>JANMSS010000205.1:0-1773 GCA_031389585.1 Burkholderiales bacterium
CACCCGTTGCTGCGCGGCGTGCGCAAGTTGCCGGCGCCCGAGTCGCCAGACGAGGCGCTGGGTGCAGAGGCGCTGGTCGTGCTGCCCCCCAGCCCTGTGAGCGCCTGATGCGGCTGCGGACCTACTCGCGCGGCTGGCTGGGTGAGAAGTGGTCGACTGCGTCGGTGATCAGGCCGTCGAGGCCAATCGCCAGCAGCCGGCGCGCGGCGTCATCGTCGTTCACGGTGTAGGCCAGTGCGCGCATGCCGGCTGCATGCAGGCGCTCAACCAGTGCCGCGTCGAAGAGTGGGTGGTCGGCCACGACCGCCACGCAGGCCAGCGACTGCGCGCACTCGAACCAGCCGTCCCACAGTGCATCGAGCAGCAGGGCACGCGGCAGCGCCGGCGCGGCCGCGCGCGCGGCCTGCAGGGCCGGTGGTTTGAACGAACTGAGCAGCGGCGGCAGCGGATCGTGCATCCACAGCCGGGCTGCGTCGCGCGCCACGATGCGGCCGGTGCGCTCCTCGTGGCCCGGAGTTGGCTTGATCTCGATATTCAGCGCGAAGCGGTTGCGTCGTACGTAGTGGGCGATTGCGGTCAGGGTGGGCATCGGCTCGCCAGCGTAGCGCCGGCTGTGCCAGCCGCCAGCGTCGAGCAGCGACAGCTTGGCCCAGGGCTGCTCGCCCGCGATGCCTTCAACCTTCGTCGTGCGTTCGAGCGCCGCGTCATGGAGCAGGAAGGGAATGTCGTCGCTGCTCAACTTGACGTCACACTCGAACGCGGTGTAGCCGTGTTGCGCCCCCAGCCGAAACGCTGCCAGCGTGTTTTCCGGGGCCAGCTTGCCTGCGCCGCGATGGGCGATCCACAGCGGGTAGGGCCAGGGCATGTTCATTCGATGCGCATACCGGAACCCGCGTCGAACCAGTGCAGGTGTTCGCCGGCGATGCGCAGCCGCACCTGGGCGCCCGCCTTGGGCGGCACATGGGTGCCATCCACGCGCACGGTCACCAGCTCGCCGCCGAGCAGGCCATAGACGATGCGCTCGGCGCCGAGCATCTCGACCATCTCCACCTGCAAGGGCCAGTGGCCTAGCGGATCGATGTGCAGGTGCTCGGGCCGCGCACCGAGGATCACGTCACCATGGCGCGGTGAGGCCTGCGGCAGCGCCAGTTCCTGGCCGGCGATGCGAAAGCGCGGGCCGTCGACCTGGCCGCGCAGCAGGTTCATCGGCGGGCTGCCGATGAAGCCAGCGACGAAGGTGGTGGCCGGCTTGGCGTACACCGCCTCGGGCGTGCCGATCTGCTCCATCACGCCGGCGTTCATCACGATCATGCGCTGGGCCAGCGTCATCGCCTCGACCTGGTCATGGGTGACAAAGAGCGAGGTGACACCGAGCTCGCGGTGCAGCTTCTGAATCTCGAGGCGCGTTTGCGCGCGCAGCTTGGCGTCCAGATTCGACAACGGCTCGTCGAACAGGAAGACCTGTGGCTGGCGCACGATGGCGCGGCCCATGGCCACGCGCTGGCGCTGGCCACCGGAGAGTTCGCGCGGCTTGCGTGCCAGGTAGGGCGCAAGCTGCAGGATCCCGGCGGCCTTGTCGACACGGGCCTTGATTTCTGCCACCGGCACCTTGGCGATCTTCAGGCCGTAGGCCATGTTGTCGAACACGCTCATGTGCGGGTACAGGGCGTAGTTCTGGAACACCATCGCGATGTCGCGCTCGCTCGGCTCGAGCCGGTTGACCACCCGTCCGCCAATCTCGATTTCGCCGCCGGTGATCTCCTCCAGCCCGGC
>JANMSS010000255.1:0-13835 GCA_031389585.1 Burkholderiales bacterium
CCACGCCGGGCAACAAGAAGGGCGGCTTATCCAACATCGTCGAGAAGGCGATGGGCTCGATCGTCAAGTCGGGCTCGGCGCCGATCTCCAACGTGCTGGCACCGGGCGAGAAGCTGAAAGCCAAGGGCCTGACCTACGCCGCCACGCCGGCCAGCGACTTCATCTGCGGCACCCTGCAACTGGCGGCCGGCATGAATCTGCATGTCTTCACCACCGGCCGCGGCACACCCTACGGCCTGGCCGCCGTGCCCGTCATCAAGGTGGCCACGCGCAGCGACCTGGCGCGGCGCTGGCACGACCTGATGGACATCAATGCCGGCGCAATCGCCGACGGCACCGCCACGATCGAAGACGTGGGCTGGGAGATGTTCCGCCTGATGCTCGTCGTGGCCGGCGGACGCAAGAAGACCTGGGCCGAGCACTGGAAGCTGCACAACGCGCTGGTGCTGTTCAACCCCGCCCCGGTCACCTGAGTCTCTCCCTTTCCCCTTGGGAGAGGGCAAGTAGCCGCGCCGCCACTTCGGCGAACCCGGCGCCACGCTCGCCCTCGGTGATGTACGCCGGCCAGGTGTGCAACTGCTTGGCGAAGTCGCGCAGGTTGGCCACGCCGACCGAAAGCGGGAAGTGGCCGAACATGGCCTGGTCGTTGGTCGAGTCGCCGACGTAAACCCAGCGCTCGAGTTCAGCGTCGAGCTCGCGCCCGTAAAGCCGCTGCAGCATCCAGCGCGCGCCCGACAGCTTGGTGTGCTCGCCGTACCAGCCGTTGATGTGAATCGAGCTGACGGTGGCGTTCATGCCTTCGCGCTGCATCACGGCCACCACCTGCGCGATCTGCGCCTCGCCGAGGTGGGCGAACTCGCTGTGGTCGACGGCGATGTCGGTGACGCGCCCTGCGCTGTCGCGAGCGAGCGTCGTGCCCGGCACCTCACGCAGCACCGCCTGCGCGACTTCGCGCAAGCGCGCCGCATTGCGTTCGCGCGTGGCCTGGTCCTGTACGTACTCGGTGAGCAATGCCCCGCCTGTCGGCAGCAACGCCACAGCGCCGTTCTCGGCCACGATCGCCGCCACCGGCCAAGCGGTCGCGAACGGCACGCTCCAGCCCAGCGGCCGGCCGGTAACGGCGATCACGGGCAGGCCCGCGTCGTGCAAGCGGTGCAGTGCGGCCAACGCAACGGGCTCGATTGCGCCGTCCCGCGTCAGTGTGTCGTCGATGTCGGTGAACAGGCCGGCCACCGCGCCCAGCGCCGCGGCCGGCGCTTGGCTCCAGGCGTGCACGGAAGGCGGCGGCATGTGCCCAGTCTTGCACAGCCGCACGCGCCCACCGGCAAGCCCGAGCCGCTACAATCGAGCCACTTTCCGAGGAGCGTTGCAACCTCTGTCACAGAGGCCAGGCTCGGAAGGTCTTCATTGCAACTGCGCTCACCTGCACGATCTAAGTCGTGGGTGAGCAGCGAATGTCCCCCGTCAGAGCGTGCAGGTTCCTTACCGTTTGGAGCCCGAGATGAATGCCGTTCTGAAATCCAGTACCAAAGACCATATCGTTGCCGACCTGTCTCTCGCCGACTGGGGCCGCAAGGAAATCCTGATCGCCCAGACCGAGATGCCCGGCCTGATGGCGATCCGCGCCGAGTACGCCGCCAGGCAGCCTTTGAAGGGCGCGCGCATCACAGGCAGCCTGCACATGACGATCCAGACCGCCGTGCTGGTCGAGACGCTGCAAGCCCTGGGCGCCACCGTGCGCTGGGCTTCGTGCAACATCTTCTCCACGCAAGACCATGCCGCCGCAGCACTGGCCGTGCAGGGCACGCCGGTGTTCGCCTACAAGGGCGAGACGCTGACCGACTACTGGGACTACACGCACCGCATCTTCGAATTCGGCGAGGGCGTGAAGGGCGCCCGGCCGGGCGCCTCGGGCACTGACGGCGAAGGCCCGAACATGATCCTCGACGATGGCGGCGACGCCACGTTGCTGATGCACCTGGGCAAGCGCGCCGAGAAGGACCTGTCATTGCTCGACAAGCCGACCAGCGAGGAGGAGACCTGCCTGTACGCCGCGATCCGCGCCAAGCTGGCTGAAGACGCCACTTGGTACAGCCGCAAGGGCGCGCAGATCATCGGCGTGACCGAAGAGACGACCACCGGCGTGCACCGGCTGAAGGAGATGGCCGCCGCCGGCACCCTGCTGTTCCGCGCCATCAACGTCAACGACAGCGTCACCAAGAGCAAGTTCGACAACCTCTACGGCTGCCGCGAGTCGCTGGTCGACTCGATCAAGCGCGCCACCGACGTGATGGTCGCCGGCAAGGTGGCCTGCGTGGCCGGCTACGGCGACGTCGGCAAGGGTTCGGCGCAGGCGCTGCGTGCCCTCTCTGCGCAGGTCTGGGTGACCGAGATCGACCCCATCAACGCCCTGCAGGCGGCGATGGAAGGCTACAAGGTCGTGACCATGGAGTACGCCGCCGACAAGGCCGACATCTTCGTCTCGGCCACCGGCAACAAGAACGTGATTCGCTACGAGCACATGGCGGCGATGAAGGACGAGGCCATCGTCTGCAACATCGGCCACTTCGACAACGAGATCGACGTCGCCTCGCTCGACAAGTGCGAGTGGGACGAGATCAAGCCGCAGGTCGATCACGTCAAATTCCCGTCCGTGGATGGCAAGCCGGGCAAGCAGATCATCCTGCTGGCCAAGGGCCGGCTGGTGAACCTGGGCTGCGCCACCGGCCACCCGAGCTTCGTGATGAGCAGCTCGTTCGCGAACCAGACCATCGCCCAGATCGAGCTCTTCACGCACAGCGACGACTACGAACAGGGAAAGGTGTACGTGCTGCCCAAGCACCTTGATGAGAAAGTCGCGCGACTGCACTTGAAGAAGGTCGGTGCGATGCTGACCGAACTCAGCGACGAGCAGGCGGCCTACATCGGCGTGCCCAAGCAAGGGCCATACAAGCCCGATACGTACCGCTACTGATCGCGAGTGAAGCGACCATGCGCGCAGACCAACTGCTCGTGCTGCGCGGCCTCGCGCCGAGCCGCTCGGCCGCGCAGCGGCTGATCGAGCATGGCGCCATGCGCTGGCTTGCGCCCAAGGGCTGGGCTGTGCCGAAGAAGTCCGGCGAGGACCTGCCCGAGGGTTGCGAGATCGAGATCACTGATGACGCCGAGCTGCGCTGGGTCTCGCGCGGCGGTCTGAAGCTCGACGCTGCGTTGACCCACACCGGGCTCGATGTCGCTGGCCGTGATGCCCTCGACGTCGGCCAGGGCAGTGGCGGCTTCACCGAGGTGCTGCTGGCGCGCGGCACCGCCTCGGTCGTCGGCGTCGACGTCGGCCACGGCCAATTGCATCCGAAGCTGCGCGGCGATGCACGGGTGACGGCGATCGAAAGCCTCAACGCACGCTATCTCGACGCGGCCGCGCTGCCGCGCACGCAGTTCGACCTGATCGTGGGCGACCTGTCGTTCATCTCGCTGACCCTGGTGCTGCCGGCATTGGTGCCGCTGCTCGTCGGCGACCTGCTGATGCTGGTCAAGCCGCAGTTCGAGCTGCAGCCGGCCGACATCGGAAAGCGCGGCATGGTCACCGATCCCGCCGCCTACGCGCGTGTCGAAGCGCGAATTCGCAGCGCGTGCAAAGAATGCGGCCTGCAGGTGCGCGACTACTTTGCCAGCAGCATTGCCGGCGGCGATGGCAACCGCGAGTACTTTCTATGGGCCACCCAGCCATGAACCACCCCGTGCCGATCAGCTTCGAATTCTTCCCACCCAACACGCCTGTCGGCGACGACAAGCTCAAGCTCGTCGTGCAGGAGCTGGGCGCATTGAAGCCCGACTTCTTCAGCGTCACCTATGGCGCCGGCGGCTCCACGCGCGACAAGACCTTGAAGACCGTGCAGGCCATCGCCGCCGCGGGCTTCGAGGCCGCCCCGCACCTCTCTTGCGTGGGCACTACGCGCGAGGGCATCGCCGCCACCCTGGCCACCTACCGTGCGCAAGACATCAAGCGCATCGTCGCACTGCGCGGTGACCTGCCCAGCGGCACCGCGGTCGGCGGAGCGTTCCGCTATGCCGCCGAGTTGGTGCGTTTCATCCGCGAATCCCAGGGCAGCGACTGGCTGATCGAAGTCGCGGCCTACCCCGAGTACCACCCGGGCCAACGCTACGCCGCGCGCGACCTGCAGCACTATGTCGACAAGGTCAACGCGGGCGCCAGCAGCGCGATCACCCAATTCTTCTTCAACCCCGACGCCTACTTCCACTTCGTCGAGCAGACGCAGAAACTCGGCGCGACGGTGCCGGTGGTGCCCGGCATCATGCCGTTCCACAACTACGCGCGCATTGCCCAGTTTGCGGCGCGCGACGGCATCGACATCCCGCGCTGGGTGACGCTGAAGATGGAAGGCTTCATGGACGACGCGGCGTCGATCCGCGCCTTCGGCCTGGACGTCATCGCCGCGCTGTGCGAGAAGCTGATCGCCGGTGGCGCGCCGGGCATCCACTTCTACACCATGAACCAGTCGGCGATCACCGTCGAGTTGTGCCGGCGGCTCGGACTGAAGTCGTAATCGGACCGCGAGGCCCGGCCCTCAAAAGCTGTCCACGAGCCCTGACTGCAGCGCATTTTCCGGGTTTGACCCGGCCTCGCGGATGCGCTGCAGCGCAAGCTCGGCCGGCAGCCCCAATTGCTTGAGCACGCACGCCGCGGCCGTGCCAGTACGTCCGATGCCGGCAGCGCAATGCAGCAGCACCGACTCGCCGCGACGCAGCGCAACCTCCACCTGAGCAATCGCGTCGCGAAACGCCGGCATGTCGGCCGGCAACCCATAGTTGCGCATCGGAACGTGCAACCAGCGAAACGACAGCTTGCCCTCGGCGATCGCACGGTGATACGCCGGTGCGCCGAGGGCAATTTCTTCGCGCGGCGTCAGGCACAGCACCAGCGCCACACTGGCAAGCTCGCGTTCGGCATTGAACTCGGCCCAGGTCTCGAAGCGGCCAGGCATCGGCCCCAGCCACAGCGACCCGAGGATCTCGAGTCCGGTATCGACGCGGCGCAGTTGCATCGGCAAAGTATGCGACGCGCCAGCGGCGAATGGGACGCCAACGAGGCTATGCGGGCTCGACCGCAACGCCTTGAAAATTCAGCTCGATGGTCAGACCGTCCGGGTCGGTGACGAAGATCTGGAACAGCTGGATTTCCTGCAGGTAGCGCGTGCGCGCCAGTAGCCCGGGAACGCGAAGTCGGGTCGTGGCATCACCTCGAAGCCGAGCACATCGCAGTAGAAGCGCCGCGAGCGCTCAAGGTCCTTGGCACGCACGAAGTAATGGTTCAGGTCGATCAACGGCATGCGGGCTCCTGGTGTCGCGCGTTCCGTGCCGAGGCCTGATCAGCTCTCGCGCTGCCAGGCCACGCCGTCCTCGGTCACGATCGCGTCCAGCGGCACATCATGGGGTTCGGCCTGCAGCCAGGGAATGAAACCATGCGCGTAGCCCAGGCCCACGGTGAACGGCCGCGGCTGAAGCGTGGCCAGCGTGCGGTCGTAGAAGCCGCCGCCGTAACCCAGGCGCATGCCCTTCGGACCGAAGCCGACGCAGGGCACCAGCAGCATCTGCGGCTCGAAGGGGTCGGTGTCCTTGGGCTTGGGGATGCCGTAGGCGTCTTCTTCCATCGGGCAGCCGGGGTACCAGACATGAAATCGCAGCCGCTTGGTGTCGCGGTCGATCACGGGCAAACCGATCTGCCGGTGCCCGCCTTTGACATCTTCGGCCTCGGTCCAGCGGTACAGCGCCGGCAGCGCGTCGAACTCACCCTTGATCGGCCAGTAGGCGCCGATCGCCGTCTCGTCGCGGCCGACCAACCATACGCGCAACACCTCCTGCAGGTGCATCGCGCGCTGGTGGCGGTCGTGCAGCGCCATACGCTCGGCCTGCAACTGGCGGCGCAAAAGCTTCTTGTCGCGCGGCGGTTCGAGATTGAAGTCGGGCGTCATGGCAGCGGCGCGGGCATTGGAGGGCGCATTGTGCCTATCCGATTCACCGACGCACTGAAGTCGGATCGGCACCGTGCTCACGGGTCGGCCGGGTCGCACGCCTGAAACGGCCTGCTCGCCGACCGCGCACGTTGGACGGCACGCGGCGGGTGGATCGGGCCAGCGCGGGCACCCCACATCCGCGCATGGAAGGGCGTACCCTCGGGGTGACCGATCTCGCCGTCAACGTCGCCTCAGGGTGAACCATTGATTCACCGGACAATCCGAACTGCGACAAGAACCTGATGACGACCCGCCTCGTGCACCTGCCTTTGACCCAGCCCATGCGATTCCCGCAGCCCCTGCGCACATTGCACGCCCTGATTGCCACGGTGCTGCTGTGGCTGGCCGCCGTACCTTCGACGGCCCAGCCGGTGCCCAACGACATCGCCGTCGAGGCCCGCGAAGCCCTGCGCAAGACGGACGCACCGCGTCTGGCGCAGTTGCGCGAGCGCGCCATGGCGCAAAAACACCCTTTGACGGAATGGGTTGATTACTGGGAGCTCGGCAACCGCCTCGCCCAAGCCCAGCAGGCCGAGTTGGACGCGTTCTACGCCCGCTGGAGCGGCAATTACGTCGAGGACCGGCTGCGCAACGACTGGCTGCTCGAACTCGGCAAGCGCCGCGACTGGGCGAATTTCGCACGCGACTTTCCGCGCTTTCGCATGAACGACGACCGCGAGGTGACTTGCTACGCCCTGCTCACCGACCACCTTGCGGCCAAGGACTCGGGCAAGGAGATGCCCGCCAGCTATAAGTCGCGCGCGCTCGACGCTTGGCTGGCCCAGCGCGACCTCGACGACGGTTGTCACCTGCTGGCCACGGCACTCGTCGAAGCCCGCGTGTTCACGGCCGAGGATGCCTGGCTGAAGGCCCGCACGGCCACCGAAGCCAACCGGCCGCGCGCGGTGCGCGCCGCCGCCGCACTGGTGGCGCCGGCGATGCAGAAGCAGATGGCGCAGGCGATCGACAATCCGGCGCTGTACCTCAATGTCGGCGCCACCGTCGGCAACCGAGCGAACGCCGAGATCGCGACACTGGCACTCGTGCGCGTGGCCGCCAGCGACCCGGAAGTGGCCGCCGCGCAATTGCGTGAACGCTGGCAGCAGCGCCTGCCCAAGGACTTGTCGGCCTGGGCCTGGGCGCAGGCTGGGCGCAGTGCTGCGTCGAAGCTGACGACCGAAGCCACGGGTCACTACGCTGTCGCCTGGAGCGTGGCCGAAGGCGCCAACCTGACGCCGGCGTGGAGCGACGAAACGCTGGCCTGGAACGTGCGCGCCGCGTTGCGTGGCAGCACGGGCGCCGAGCGCTGGCGCGCGGTGCAGCGCGCCATCGGTCACATGAGCGAGGCTGAGCAGCGAGACCCGGCGTGGCGCTACTGGCGCGCCCGCGCCATGCGCGAAACCGCCGCACCCGCGGCGGCGGGCGAGCGTCAGCTGACCCAGGCGCTGGCGGCATTGCAACAGCTGGCCGGCGAAATCCATTTCTACGGCAAGCTGGCCGCTGAAGACCTCGGCCAGGCGACACCGTTTCCACCCTTGCCGACACCATTGACCGACGAAGACCGCGCAGCGGCCAAGGCCCACCCTGGGCTGACCCGCGCGCTGCAACTGATCGCGCTGGGGCTGCGCAGCGAAGGCGTGCGCGAGTGGAACTTCAGTCTGCGCGGCATGAAGGACCCCGCCTTGCTTGCCGCCGCCAACCGCGCCTGCGAGCACGCAGTCTGGGATCGCTGCATCAACACCAGCGAGCGCACCCGCGACGAGGTCGATCTGGCGCAGCGCTTCCCACTGCCCTTCCGCAGCGAGGTCATGGCCAAGGCCGGTGATATCGGCCTGGATCCGGCGTATGTGTATGGCCTGATCCGGCAAGAGTCGAGATTCATCACCGATGCGCGCTCCAGCGTCGGCGCCTCGGGCTTGATGCAGGTGATGCCGGCCACCGCGCGCTGGACCGCCAAGAAGATCGGCCTGCCGTTCACCGCCGACATGATCACCGACCGCGACGTCAACCTGAAGATCGGCACCGGCTACCTGAAGCTCGTGCTCGATGACTTCGACGGCTCGCAGTTGCTGGCCGCCGCGGCCTACAACGCCGGGCCAAGCCGGCCGCGGCGCTGGCGTGAAGGCGCTGTGGTCGAGCCGGCCATCTGGGTCTAGAACATCCCTTTCAACGAGACCCGCGACTACGTCAAGAAGGTGTTGTCCAACGCCACGGTGTACGCGGCGATTCTGGCGGGGCGGGTGCAGGTCGCAGTGCCGCGGCCAGTGGTGATGGCGGCATCGGCGGCGAGCGAATCTGCGTCGACCGCTTCTGCAACGGCCATCGCGTCAGCTGCAAGCTCGGCTTCGGCGGGTGCGGCAGTCGCGGCCGCGGCGCAGGGGACCGTCCACGCGCTTCTGCCCTCACTGAAAGCTCGACTGGGTGCACCGATCGGCCCACGCGCCAGTTCGGCGCCCGCGCCTGACAAGGAGTTGCCTTGACCGAAGTGCGCATTGCACCGACATCACGCCCCCGGCGCATCGCCGTGCTCGGCGGCACCGGTTTCGTCGGCCGCTCGGTGTGCGAGCAACTCGTGCGGCGCAGCGCCAGCGGCGCCATCGTCGTACCGACCCGGCGCGCCATGCACGCCGACGCCGTGCGGGCGTTGCCCACGGTCGATGTGCGCGTGGCCGATGTGCATGACGACGCCGCGCTGGCGGGTGTGCTGGCCGGTTGCGACGCCGTCGTCAACCTGGTCGCGGTCCTGCACGGCACGGGCGCCGCGTTCGAGCACGTGCATGTGAACCTGCCCAAGCGCCTGGCCGCCGCCTGCCGCAACGCCGGCATCCGGCGCGTCGTGCATGTCAGCGCGCTGGGCGTGTCGGACAAGGCCACATCGAATTACCTGCGCAGCAAGCAGGCCGGCGAAGCGGTCCTTCGCGCCGCGGCGCTTGACCTGACGCTGCTGCGGCCCTCGGTCATATTTGGCCAGCAGGATCGCTTCCTGAACCTGTTTGCCGCGCTGCAGGGGGTCGCCCCGCTGATACCGCTGGCCGCCAGCCACGCGCGCTTCCAGCCGGTGTGGGTCGAAGACGTGGCAACGGCGATCGTGCGCTGCCTGGACAAGCCCGCCACCGTCGGCCAGACGATCGAGTGCGCCGGCCCTGAGGTCTTCACGCTCGCCGAGCTGGTGCGCCTGGCGGGTCGCTGGTCGGGCCACGAAAGGCCGGTGCTGCCGCTGCCGATGGCGCTGGGCCGTTTGCAAGCGCTGCTGATGGAGTGCCTGCCCGGGGAGCCGCTGATGTCGCGCGACAACCTCGACTCAATGCGCACCGACAACGTCGCGAGCGGGCTCTTGCCCGGGCTCGATGCGCTGGACATCCAGGCCGCGTCGATGGCGCGCATCGCGCCCGGCTACCTCGGCCACGGCGGCAGGCGCATCGACCTCGACCGCCTGCGGGCGGCCGCGCGGCGCGGGGCCTGACCATGCGCGTCTACCGCGTCGGCGGCGCGGTGCGCGACCAGTTGCTCGGCCTGCCGGTCAATGACCATGACTGGGTCGTCGTCGGTGCCACAGCCGAACAGATGCTCGCGGCAGGCTACACGCCGGTCGGACGCGACTTCCCGGTCTTCCTGCACCCGCAGAGCAAGGATGAGTACGCGCTGGCACGCACCGAACGCAAGTCGGCGCCCGGCTACCGCGGCTTCACCGTCCACGCCGACCCCTCGGTGACGCTGGAAGACGACCTGGCGCGGCGCGACCTCAGCATCAACGCCATCGCGCAGGCCGAAGACGGCAGGCTGATCGACCCCTTCAACGGCCAAGCCGATCTGCAGGCCGGTGTGCTGCGCCATGTCTCGGCCGCCTTCGCCGAAGACCCGGTGCGCATCCTGCGCCTGGCACGGTTTGCCGCGCGCTGGCCGCATTTCAAGGTTGCTCCAGAGACTGCCGCCTTGTGCGCGCAGATGGTCGGCGAGGGCGAAGCCGACGCCCTGGTGTCCGAGCGCGTCTGGCAGGAACTCTCGCGCGGCCTGATGGAGGCCAAGCCGAGCCGCATGTTCGAGGTGCTGCGCGACTGCGGCGCGCTGGCCCGCGTGCTGCCTGAACTGGCGCGCCTGTGGGGCGTGCCGCAACCGGCCGAACACCACCCCGAGGTCGACACCGGCGTGCACCAGATGATGGTGCAGGACATCGCCGCGCGGCTGGCCGCACCCCTGCCGGTGCGCTGGGCCTGCCTGGTGCATGACCTGGGCAAGGGGAGCACGCCGCGCCATGAGTGGCCGCGCCACGTCGGGCATGAGGCGCGCAGTGCGAAGCTTGCGGATGCGCTGGCCGAGCGCCTGCGCGTGCCCGGCGACTGCCGCGAACTGGGTGTCGTGGTGGCGCGCGAGCACGGCAACATTCACCGCAGCCAATCGCTGGGCGCAGCAGCCACCTTGCGCCTGCTCGAACGCTGCGACGCGTTGCGCCGGCCCGAACGCTTCGACGAGGCCCTGCTGGCCTGCGAGTGCGACGCGCGCGGCCGGCTCGGCCTGGAAGACGCGGCCTACCCGCAGCGCGATCGGCTGGCCGCGGCCCAGCGGGTGGCGCTTGCGGTGGACGCCACGGCGGCCGCTGCCCAGGCGCTCGAGCGCGGCGCCTCCGGCGCGGCGATTGGCGATGCGGTGCGCCGCGCCCGCGAGCAGGCCCTGGCCGACCTGCTGCCTTCGGCGTCGGCCGCCCCAAGCCGGCGACACCCCCAAGGGGGGCCCGACGCCGAAGCCGTCTTGGGGGCAGGCTGACGCTCGACTCATGGGGGTCAGGCCGCGCGGCGCGCCTGAACGCGCAGTCTGTGACACCATGAGCGGGAGTGTGGGAGACGCCCGATGAAGCTGGCCGACGGCATCCGCAAGCATGGTTTTCGCAAGTGGTACGAGCGTGAACTGCTGCAAAGCCATGCCCACCTGGTGCTGACCTTTCTGTGCGCGATCGGCCTGTTCGCGGCCTTCGAGGCGCTCGGGCGCTTTCGCTCGTTGAGCGACCAGCTGACCGATGTCGTGGCGATCCTCATTTGCGCCGCGATCGGCATCTGGGCGCTGCGCCGCTACCTGCGCCTGTTGACGCACGCCGAGTTCACCGCCCACCAGGCCGACTGCCCGCAGTGCAAGGCCTACGGGCGCTTCAAGCTCGAAAGCGAGAACGCGCGCGACGGCACGGTGCAGGTGTGTTGCAACAAGTGCCAGCACCGCTGGACGATCAGCGATTGAGCAGGTTCAGATCAGCAGCCCGATCCCCATCGCGATCAGGCTCAGCAGCAGGCTGCTGGCCAGTGGAACGAAATGCTCGCGGCCGCGGAAGCGGAAACTGAAGTCGCCCGGCAGGCGGCCCAGGCCGATCTTGCGCAGCCAGCCTGCAAGCCCATTGAAGAGCACGAAGGCCAGCAGGAAGACGAGCAGCCAGCGCATTACAAGCGGTGGCTGCGGTCGCCGTCGGCGAAGCCGATTGCGTCGAAAGCAGCCACACCCTTCACCAAGCCGATGACCTTGAACAGCTCGCCCATCTCATGCTCGGCGATGATCTTCTGCGCCGCCGCCAGCGCGGGCCAGTCGCCGCGCTGCTGCGCATCGCTCATCAGCGTGGCAAAGCCGCAGTTGAGCAGGAAACGCGCCTGCGCGGTGTAGCCCAGCACCTCGAAGCCGGCCTCCTGCGCGGTCAGCGCGATGGCGCTGAAATTGACATGGGCAGTGATGTCTTTCGCGCCGATGTCGCTGAGCGGGTCGCTGTCGGCGCGGTGAGCCCGGTGGCACATCAGCGTGCCATCGCTGCGCTCGAGCAGGTAGTACTCGGCTTCGGGAAACCCGTAGTCGATGAGGAGCGCCGCGCCGCGCTCCAGGCGGTCGGCGAGCGTGCGGATGAAGGCTTCGGCCTGGAGGTGGATCTCGGTCGTGGTGCCGGGCAGGAAAGCCGCTGCCAACGGCGGGCGCAGCTGCGTGGCACGATCGGCAAAGGCGAAGCCACCGCCCGCGGCGACCACGCCGCGCTCGAACCATTGCACGCCGTCCCAGTGCAGCAACTGCACCGGCATCGCATCGAGCACCTCGTTGCCGACGACCACGCCCATCATCGAGTCGGGCAGCGCGTCGAGCCAGCGCACGCGCTCGCCGAAGGGTGCCAGCACCTGTTCCTGGCGGGCGCGCATCGAGCCCGAGAGATCGACGATGGTGTAGCGCTGCACACGATCACCCAGCGCCTGCAGCAGCTGCGCCGCCAGCGCGCCGGTGCCGGCGCCGAACTCCCAGACCTCATGGGTGGCCGTGGCCTCGAGGGCCTGCCGCAGTTGCGCCGCCAGTGCCGCGCCGAACATCGGGCTCAGCTCCGGCGCGGTGACGAAGTCGCTGCCCGAGGCGGGCATCAGGCCGAATTTGCGACTGCCGTGGGCGTAGTAGCCCAGGCCCGGCGCGTACAGCGCCAGGGCCATGAAGCGATCGAAGGGCAGCCAGCCCGCGTTGTTGTCGATGGCGCGGTGGATCAGTCGAGCCAAGGGAGAAGGCCCCGCCGATACACTGTCGGCCTGGTTGTCGTCATTGCGTGGCTGCGTCATCGACGCATTGTAGGAATGCCCTCTTCGAACTCCCGTCCTGTCGTGCTGATCACCGGCGCCGCGCGTCGCATGGGCCGCGCCATCGCGATCGAGCTGGCGCATGGCGGATTCGATATCGCCGTGCACTACCGTCGTTCGGCTGACGAGGCCCAGGCCTGCGCCGCCTATGTGCGCGCGCTTGGCGTGCGCGCCGAGTGCTTTGCCGCCGACCTGGCCGACGAGGCGGCCTGCCGTGAACTGCTGCCGACCGTGGCTGAGCAGATGGGCCGCGTGGATGCCGTCGTCAACAACGCCTCGCACTTCGAGTACGACGACGCCGAGAGTTTTTCCTACGCTGCAATGGCAACCCATTGGCGCGCCAACACCGCGCCGGCGATCGTGCTCGCGCAGGCGCTCGCCGCCCATCTGGCGGGTTGCAGCACAACGGGCTGCGTCGTGAACTTGCTTGACCAGAAGCTGTGGAATCCGAACCCCGACTACCTGTCCTATACGCTGTCCAAAGCCGCACTCGAAGCCGCGACCACGTTGCTGGCGCAGGCACTGGCGCCGCAGGTGCGCGTCGCCGGCGTCGCGCCCGGCGTGACGCTGGCGTCGGGGCCGAAGATGAGCGCCGCAAGTTTTGCCGCCGCGCACACGATGACGCCGCTGGGCCGCAGTTCGAATACCGACGACGTGGCCCGCACGGTGCGCTTCATCATCGAGTCACCGGCCATCACCGGCACCACGATCCTGGTCGACGGCGGTCAGCACCTGGCCGCGCAAGCGCGCGACGTGGCCTTCCTCCCTGAAAGGCCGTAATCCGATGCACAGCCCCCTCGCCCACCCCGCCCTGATGGATTGCCGCCGCCTGTTCCTGCGCGACTACGAGGTCTGGATCAACATCGGCGTGCACGACTTCGAAAAGCGCGGCGAACAGCGTGTGTTGATCAATGTCGACCTGTATGTGCCGCTGGCGCTGTCCACGCCCCGGGCCGACGAGCTCGACGAGGTGGTCGACTACGACTTCATCCGCCGCTCGATCGCGCTGCGAGTGCAGCAGGGACACGTTCACCTGCAGGAGACATTGGTCGATGACGTGCTGCGCCTGATGCTGGCCCACCCGCGCGTCAAGGCCGCTCGTGTGTCGACCGAGAAGCCCGATGTCTATCCGGATTGCGAAGCAGTCGGTGTTGAGGTTTTCGGGTTGAAGAGTGAATAGCGTCGACGATCCGTTGGTTGACTGCAGGCCTTGCCGGGTCCCGGC
>JANMSS010000294.1:0-5408 GCA_031389585.1 Burkholderiales bacterium
GGTCGTGGCGCGGCAGATGATGAACCTGTCGTCCTCGTTCGACCATCGCGTGGTCGACGGCGCGATTGCGGCGGCCTTCATTCAGGCCGTGCGCGAACACCTCGAGCATCCGGCGC
The DNA here is from genome assembly GCA_031389585.1 of Burkholderiales bacterium. Classification (GTDB taxonomy): domain Bacteria; phylum Pseudomonadota; class Gammaproteobacteria; order Burkholderiales; family Burkholderiaceae_C; genus CADEEN01. Next base: position 117 of record JANMSS010000294.1, read on the forward strand.
TGCTCTTCATCGAGTAGCAGCGCGCGCCACGTGCCACCGGTTCAGGCGGCTGCGCGGGCGGCCGGTTTCTTCGCCAGGATCTTCGCCAACGCTGTCTCGAGGTTGGCCACCGTGCGCTCGGCATGGTGCAGCTTTTCCAGACCGAAAAGGCCGATGCGAAAGGTCTTGAAGTCGGCCGGCTCGTCGCATTGCAGCGGCACACCCGCGGCGGTCTGCAGGCCCTGGCCGAGGAAGGCCTTGCCGCTTTGCAGGCCGTCGTCATCGGTGTAGCTGACCACCACGCCGGGCGCCTCGAAGCCAGGCGCCGCGACGCTGGGTAGGCCATGGGCGGTGAGCAACGCGCGCACTTTGCGCCCGAGGTCGATCTGCTCCTGGCGCAGTTTCTCGAAGCCGTAGGCGCGAGTCTCGAGCATCACATCGCGCGTCACCGTCAAGGCATCGGTGGGCAGCGTGGCGTGATAGGCGTGGCCGCCGCCTTCATAGGCTTCCATGATCTGCAGCCACTTCTTCAGGTCGGCGGCAAAGCTGGTGCTGGTGGTGCCGTCGATCGCTGCGCGCGCGCGCTCGCTGAGCATCACGAAGGCACAGCAGGGTGAGCCGCTCCAGCCCTTTTGCGGTGCGCTCACGAGCACATCGACGCCAGTGGCCTGCATGTCGACCCACAGCGCCCCCGACGCGATGCAGTCGAGCACGAACAGGCCGCCGACTTCGTGCGTGGCCTCGGCCACAGCGCGCAGATAGGCGTCCGGTAGCAGCATGCCGGAGGCAGTTTCGACATGCGGCGCAAAGACCACCGTCGGCCGCTTGGCGCGGATGGCGGCAACAACTTCGTCGATCGGGGCCGGCGCGAATGCCGCTTGGCGGCCCTTGGCCACCGGCCGCGCTTTCAATACGGTCAGCTCCGAGGCGATCTGCCCCATCTCGAGGATCTGCGACCAGCGGAAGCTGAACCAGCCGTTGCGGATCACGAGCGCGCGCCCGCCGGTGGCGAACTGGCGCGCCACGGCTTCCATGCCGAAGGTGCCGCTGCCCGGCACGACGATCGCCGAGCGCGCGTGATAGACCTCTTTCAACACGCCCGAGACATCGCGCATCACCTGCTGGAACTTCTGCGACATGTGATTGAGCGCGCGATCGGTGTAGACCACCGAATACTCGAGCAGACCGTCGGGATCGGGTTGGGGTAACAGGCCGGGCATCACTCTTCCTTCGCGACGGTAAGTTCAACTTCGGTGTTGATTATCGCCGCGCCCGTCAGGCGCGCTCGACCTTCGGCACTCCCGCCGCCACCGCAAACTTCGCCAGCGTCTCGATCGTCGCGTCCTTGGCGCTGACGTCGCTGACTACACGCAGTGTCACCGTCACCTGCTGCGGCGTGATGTCGGCGATGCCGTAGCCCTTGCGCTCGCCATCGGCAAAGACGAAGTGCGGGTTTTCGGCCAGGCGCTCGGCGGTCTTGGCGTTGCCGCCCGAGCGGGCGCTGATGCTGGTGCCGCAGAACTCGACACCGACGCTCGCGCTGGCCGGATTCTCGTAGTCGGCCAGCACATGGCCAACCCAGTTTTCGTGCACATCGCCACCGAGGAAGACCGGGTTGGCCACGCGATGCTTGCGCAGCGCATCGACCAGCCGCGTGCGCGCGGGGGCGTAGCCATCCCAACCGTCGTTCCACAGGCTCTGCCCGGGGCCTGGTTTGAAGTCGCGCGGGCCGAACAGGCTGGTCTGGCCGAGCAGGTTCCAGCCACCCTCGCCTGCGTTGCGGCCCAGGCTATCGGCCAGCCATTGCTCCTGTTGCGCACCGAGCATCGTGCGCGCCGGGTCCAGCCACGTCGCGCAGGTGGCGGGGTTGACCGTGCTGGAGCCGAGCTTGCCCTCGCGGGTGCAGGCCTGCGGGCTGCGGTACTGCCGTGCGTCGAGCAGGTGCATCGTGGCCAGCTGGCCGAAGCGCACCTGGCCGTAGATGCGCATCTCGGCACTGGTGGCCAGCCCGGCCAGCGCGCGTGTCAGCACGCTGGCGCGCAGCGGCATGTGCTCGTAGTAGGCCTGGTAGGCCGCGACGCGGCGCGCCGCGAAATCGGCGACTGCGGGGCCGCTGTCGCCGGGCGTGAGGCCGGCGTAGTCGTTCTGCACTTCGTGGTCGTCCCAGGCCACGAACCAGGGGCAGGCGGCATGCGCGGCCTGCAGGTCGGCGTCACCCTTGTATTGCGCGTAGCGCTTGCGGTAGTCGTCCAGCGTCAGCGTCCAACTGCCGGTGCCCGCGCGCACGGCGTTGGCCGCGCCGGGGTATTCGTAGACGTAGTCGCCCAGGAACACGACCGCATCCGGGCGATCTGCAACGAGATGGCGCCAGGCGCTGAAGTGGCCATGCTCCCAGCGCTGGCAGGAGGCGTAGGCCAGGCGCAGGCTCGCGGGCTGGGCGTCGGGAGCAGGCAAGGTGCGCGTGCGGCCCGTCATGCTGACATGGTCGTTGCCGTCGCCGCCGACCATGAAGCGGTAGAAGTAGCTGCGCCCGCTGTCCAGGCCTGCGGCTTCGACATGCACGCTGTGCCCCAGTTCGGGCAGCGCCGGGGCCTGGCCCTTTTGCGCGATGCGCGTGAAGGCCTCGTCGTGCGCCAGTTCCCAGCGCACGGTGATCGGCGTGTTGGGCAGGTTCGAGCCGCCGAACAGTCCCGTGTGAACCAGGCGCGTCCACAGCACCACGCCGTCGTGCAACGGCGAGCCGCTGGCCACGCCCAACGTGAACGGGTTGCCCGACAGGCGTGGCTGGCTCCATGCGCTGCGCGGTAGCCACAACGTGCAGACAGCCGCGGCGGCCTGGCGCAGCAGGTGGCGGCGATCAGGTCGGGGTGAGTGCATGGCGTTGCGCCTCGGACGAGAGTGGCGGCGCGAAGAATACGCTGACAGTGCCAGAATCGACGCATCATGTTACCGCTGGCCTGAGCCGTGAATCACCCCTGCGCCGTGATGCTGCGCCCGGCCTGGGCGCACGAAGCACGGGCGCTGGCCGAGATGTCGCGTGCGCTGATCGAGGCCGGGCTGGCCTGGCGCTACACACCGCGGCGCATGGCGGCACTGATCAGCGACTCCGAGACGGTGGCGCTGGTCGCACATGACGATTCGCGCATCCAGGGCTTTGCCGTGATGCAGTTCGGCGACGAGCAGGCACATCTCGTACTGCTGTGCGTGCAGCCTGCACAGCGGCGCTGTGGCATCGGCCGGCGCCTGAGCCAGTGGCTGCTCGAATCGGCTCGCGTTGCCGGTATTGACTCGATCGGGCTCGAGCTTCGCGCCGACAACGAAACGGCCCTGGCCTTCTATCGTGGGCTCGGCTTCACCGAGACGCAGATGGTGCCCGGCTACTACGACGGCCAGGCAGCGGCGCGGCGCATGACATTGCGGCTGCGTGCATGACGCTCGAGCCGTAGCGCCGTTTCTGCTGCTCGCCCGACCGCAGGGCGAGCAGCCGTAGACTTCGCCCGGAGCCATGACTCGCAGGAGGTAAATCATGCGCATCGCGGTGATGGGAGCCGGCGGCCTGGGCGGCTACTTCGGCGCACGCCTTTGCCTTGGCGGCGCGGACGTTCACTTCATCGCCAGGGGCAGGCACCTGCAGGCGATGCGCGACGACGGCTTGCGAATCAATGGGCCGGAGCCGCTGCATGTGCCGCGCGTCAACGCCACCGACGATGCGCGCTCGATCGGCCCGGTCGATCTGGTGATGTTGTGCGTCAAGCTGTGGGACACCGACGCGGCGCTCGAACAGATCCGTCCCCTGGTTGGCGAGCACACCGCGATCATCTCGTTCCAGAACGGCGTGTTGAAGGACCAGGCCGTGCGGGCCGTCTATGGCAGCGGGCGCGTGATGGGCGGCGTCGGTTACGTCGCCACGACGATCGAGGGCCCGGGTGTGATCCGCCAGACCGGGCCCATGCAGCGGCTGCTGTTCGGCGAGTTCGACGCCTCGCGCTCGCCGCGCGGCCAGGCTTTTCTCGAGGCCTGCCTTGCCGGCGGCATCAAGGCCGAGTTGTCCGATGACATCCTGCGCGAAATCTGGCAGAAGTTCGTCTTCCTGGCCGCACTGTCGGGCTTGACAACAACAATCCGCAAGCCCGTCGGCCCGATCCGTGAGAACGCACAGACGCGAAGTCTCCTGCGCGACGTGATGCGCGAGGTGGTTGCTGTCGGCCGCGCGCATGGCGTGAACCTGGCCGAGGACTACGCTGAGGTGCGCCTGAAGCTGGCTGACGACGTCGCCTACGACATGACCTCGTCGATGCATCACGACCTCGAACGCGGCAACCGGTTGGAGGTGCGCTGGCTGGCCGGCGCCGTGGTCGAGCTGGGCCACAGCAAGGGCGTATCGACGCCGCTGAACCGCGCCATCGCCGACATCCTGGCCCTGCACGCAGGTGGAGTCGCGTCGTGACCGCAGCGCCTGCAATGCTGCCCACGCTGAAGCTGCGCAGCGTGCGCAGCACGGCCGTCGAGGTGCCGTTGCGCTACGTGCTGGGCACCAGCGCCGGCGCTGTGCGTGCAGCGCCCTTGCTGCTGGTCGACGTCCAGACCGAACAGGGCATCAGCGGCCGCGCCTACATGTTCTGCTACCGCCGGAGCAGCGCGCGTGCGATCGCGACGGTACTGCAGGACGCGGCCGAACTGATCGCCGGCGAATCGGCTGCGCCGCTGGCGATTGCCGCGCGGCTCGAGCGGCGTTTTGCCCTGGTTGGCGTCACCGGACTCGTGCGCATGGCGCTGTCGGTGCTGGACATGGCCTTGTGGGACGCGCTGGCCGTCGCGGCCGGCCTGCCGCTGGCCACCCTGCTCGGCGGCACGCCGCGGCGGCTGGCAGCCTACAACTCCTGCGGACTCGGATTGATGAGCCCCGAGGCGGCGGCCGACGAGGCCGAGCAGCTGCTCGAAGGCGGATTCCAGGCGGTCAAGCTGCGGCTGGGCCATGCCAGCCTGGCTGAAGACCTGGCCGTGGCGCACGCTGTGCGCAAGCGCGTGCCCGACCACGTGCGCCTGATGGTCGACTACAACCAGGCCTTGAACGTCGTCGATGCGCTCGAGCGAGGACGTGCGCTGCAGTCCGAGGGCGTGGCCTGGCTCGAAGAACCGATCCGCCACGACGACTATCGTGGCAACGCCGAGATCGCCCGCGCCCTGGCCCTGCCGCTCCAGATCGGCGAGAACTTCAACGGGCCGCAGGCGATGCTTCAGGCGCTCGACGCGCAGGCCTGCGACTTGGTGATGCCCGATCTGGCGCGCATCGGTGGCATCAGCGGCTGGATG
>JANMSS010000296.1:0-22978 GCA_031389585.1 Burkholderiales bacterium
GTGCCGCTGGCCAAGGCCGGCGGCGCACCGATCTACGAGGTCGCCACCTGGTACGGGCTGTGGGCGCCCAAGGGCACGCCGCGCGAGGCCGTCACCGCAATGCAGAACGAAATGAAGAAGGCCCTCAACGGCGACGAGTTGAAGCCCATGTGGACCGGTCTGGGCACTGAAACGCCGAACCTGTGGGGCGACGATTTCGGCAAGTTTGTCTCCAGCGAGGTCAAGCGCTGGGCCGACGTGGTCAAGGCATCTGGCGCGAAGCTGGACTGATGGCGGAGCGAGTCTCGTTCGACGCCGGTGCGGCCGACGGCATCGCCCGCGTCACGCTGTCGAACCCCGGCCGCCTGAATGCGCTGTCGGTGGCGATGTGGCGCGAATTGCGTGCGCACTTCGAGGCCTTGCAGGCGCAGGCCGGCAGCACGAGAGTCGTGATCGTTGGCGGCGCCGATGGCAACTTTGCCGCAGGCGGTGACATCGAAGAGTTCAGTGACTTCCGCTTCGATCACCAGACCCTCGCCCGCTACCACGAGCATGAGGTCTTTCCGGCGTTGCAGGCGATGCTGGGCTGCGACCTGCCGCTGGTGGCGCAGATCGACGGCGCGTGTATCGGCGGCGGGCTCGAAATCGCAGCCTGCTGCGATGTCCGCATTGCCGGGGTTTCGAGTCGCTTTGGCATACCGATTGCCAAGCTGGGTTTCCCGATGGCGCCGGCCGAACTGGAAATCGTTGCCGCCGCCTTCGGCACCACCGTGCTGCGCGAGTTGCTGCTCGAAGCGCGCTTGCTCGACGCGCAGGCGGCGCGCGAGCGCGGCCTGGTCACGCGGGTGGTGGCCGATGAGCTGGTTGGGTCGGAAGCGCAGCACACGGCCGAGCGCATCGCCAAGCTGTCGCCGCAGGCGCTGCGCCTGAACAAGCGCACGCTGCGCGAGTTCGCCACACCGCCCCTGTCCAGCGCCGCGCAGCGTGTGCCGCACTACGACTACGCCGACAGCGCCGAGCATCGCGAAGGCCTGGCGGCGTTCAACGACAAACGACCCCCGCGGTTTTGACTCTCATGGCCCACAACCAGAACCTCTTCGCTGCGCTGCGCGCAGCCTTTCCCACCGACCTTGACGCGACCGCCATCGAGACCTGCGACGGCGGTCCGCCGCAGTACTACAGCTGGCGCGACCTCGACCGCGCCAGCGCCCGCATCGCCAACCTGCTCGAGTCGCTCGAACTGTCGCCCGGTGCGCGCGTGGCGGTGCAGACCGAGAAGTGCGTCGAAGGGCTGCTGCTGTACCTGGCCGTGCTGCGCGCCGGCTTCGTCTACCTGCCGCTGAACACGGCGTACCAGGCCGGCGAGATCGAATACTTCATCGGCAACGCCGAGCCGAGCGTCGTGGTCTGCAGCGGACGCAACTTCCCCTGGCTCAGCCCGCTGGCCTTCAAGGCGGGCGTGAAGAACGTCTTCACCTTGAACGACGACTGCAGCGGCAGCCTGCTCGAACGCGCGGCGTGGCACAGCGACGAACACCTGCCGCCAGTGCGCAAGGCCGACGAGTTGGCCGCGCTGCTCTACACCAGCGGCACCACCGGGCGCAGCAAGGGCGCCATGCTCACGCATGGCAACCTGCTGGCCAACGCGCGCACATTGCATGCGTACTGGGGTTGGCAGGCCAGCGATGTGCTGATCCATGCACTGCCGATCTTTCATGTGCATGGTCTGTTCGTGGCCAGCCACGGCGCCCTGTTGGCGGGCGCCAAGATGCTGTGGTTCAACCGCTTCGACCCCAAGGCCTGCATTGCGCAGATGCGCCGCGCCACCGTCTTCATGGGTGTGCCCACGCTGTATGTGCGCATGCTCGCCGAGCCGTCACTGACACGCCAGGCCTGCGCGTCGATGCGCGTCTTTGTCGCCGGCTCGGCACCCATGCTGCCCGAGACCTTCGAGGCCTGGCGTGAGCGCAGCGGACACGCCATCGTCGAGCGTTACGGCATGAGCGAAACCGTGATCCTGACCTCCAACCCGTACCACGCCAAGGATGGAGAGCGCCGCGCTGGCAGCGTGGGTCATGTCCTGCCTGGCATGCGACTGCGGGTGCAGGACGACAAGGGCCACACCTGCGGCATCGGTGAGGTGGGGGGCATCGAAGTCAAGGGCCCGAGCGTGTTCCGGGGTTACTGGCGCATGCCCGAGAAGACGGCCGAGGAGTTCACCGACGACCTGTGGTTCAAGACCGGTGACGTCGGCATGATCGATACCCAGGGCGTCGTCACGATCGTCGGCCGCAGCAAGGACTTGATCATCAGCGGCGGCTACAACGTCTACCCCGCCGAGATCGAGGCCAACCTCAACGAACAGCCGGGTGTGGCCGAGAGCGCAGTGGTCGGCGTGCCTCATGCCGACTTCGGCGAAGCGGTGATCGCCGTGGTGGTGCCCAAGCCGGGGGCCACGGTCGATGCCGCGGCGCTGATCGCCGCGCTAAAGGGCCGGATCGCCAACTTCAAGGTGCCCAAGCAGGTTTTCGTCGAAACCGAACTGCCGCGCAATCAGATGGGCAAGGTGCAGAAGAACCTGCTGCGCGAGCAGCACAAGGGCCTCTTCGGTGGCTGATGCCGAGAGCCGCTGTCCGCGTTGCGGCGGCAGTTTTCACTGCGGGGTCAACGATGCCTTGCCCTGCGCCTGCACGACGCTGCGAATCGACGCGGCGACGCTGACCGAACTGCGCACGCAGTACCAAGGCTGCCTGTGCCTGCGCTGTCTGCGCGAGGTCGCTGCTGAGAAATCCCATCCGGGGGCCCTGCGATGAAGCTGCTGTCGTGGAACACTCAGTGGTGCCGTGGCGTCGATGGACGCGTCGACCCCGAGCGCATCGCGCGTGAAGTTCGAGCCATGGCCGACGCCGACGTGATCTGCTTTCAAGAGGTGGCGCGCAACTTCGACACCCTGGCCGGCAGTGCGGGCGAAGACCAGTTCGCGCGCTTGGCGGCGGCCTTCCCGGGCTACACCGTGATCGAAGGCGTCGCGGTCGACGCGCCGGGCGAGCGCGGCACGCGGCGCCAGTTCGGCAACCTGCTGCTGTCGCGGCTGCCGCTGCGCCAGGCCTGGCGGCACCTGCTGCCGTGGCCGGCGGATGCCTCGCATGCCGACATGCAGCGCATTGCGATCGAGGTGGTGATCGAGGCGCCAGGCATCGGTGACCTGCGCGTCACCACCACCCATCTTGCGTACTACTCGGCGGCGCAACGGCTGGCGCAAGTCAATGCGCTGCGCGACCAGCACGCCGTGGCGCAGGGTCACCAGCAGCCGCCCGAGCGCGCCGACACCTCGCGCGGCCCCTTCCACTGGACGCACCGGCCGGGCGCGGGCATCGTCACCGGCGACTACAACTGCGAGCCCGGGTCGCCCGGCCATGCACGCATGCTGGCGCCGTTCGACGACGGCACCCCGGCGTTTCGCGACGCCTGGACCGTGGCGCATCCGGGCAAGGAGCATGTGCCGACGGTCGGCCTGTTCGACACCGTGCAGTGGCCGCGCCAATTCGCCTGCGACTTCGTCTTCGTCTCGGCCGACCTGGCGCCGCGCATCACAGCCTGCGAGGTCGACCAGGCCAGCGACGCGTCCGATCACCAGGCAGTGGTGTTGACGCTGGCTTGACGTCGCGCGCTTGGGCGCGCCAGCGTTGCGCTGATAGCTGACGCAAGAGTGCCCTTGGAACAGGTTGGATGAGTACAGTGAGAGGCGATTCAAATGAACCTGACCGTCACAGGCGCGCGACTGGAACTGGGCGGCGTGCTCAAGCGACATCCGTCGCGCAGTCAATGTGACGTGGTCCATATCAACCTGTCTGGACAGCAGGCCAACACGTTGCTGCACGATGGCCATGCGTGGAGGGACTTTCCGCGCAGGATGTTGAGCGCAACGCGGCGCTCGCTTCGCGCCGCGGGCGCCACCAACGCGGGGATGTTCGTACATGCCAGCTTTGCCTTCGTTGGCGCAGTAGAGCGCGGGGCATCGCTCGGTGAGCCGTTGCAGTCTTGTGTCGAGGCCATCCTCGAGTGCGAAGCGCTGGTCTTGGCTGGTCCGCTACCTGCGTGCGTCGTGCGTCTGGGTTACCTGTACGGCCCCGACAGTGCCGACCTGCGTGCCTATCGCACGGCATTTCGGTTGGGTCGACCGTATTGGTCGGGCGAATCCGATGCGCTTCAGCATCACCTCCATCAGGTGGATGCCGCGTCCGCGCTGCTCTCGGTTGCCAGAGAGAAAAACGCTGGCAAGACCTACTACGCCACCGATGGTCACCTCATTTCGTTCGAGCGGTTGATGGACGCGTTCGCACACCGCGTCGGCCGGCGAAGGCCGCTGCACCTGCCACTGCGTTCGCGCTTGCTCGCTCGGGCCTTCATTCGCGAGGAGCACATGCAGCAGACCGCGCTGGCGATGCCGCCTCGGGCGCCGTCCCCACGCGTGCCGGGATGGAGGCCGCGATTCGCCGACTACCGCAGTGGCCTCGATCAAGTCATCGCGGCGTGGCATGACCAACTCGCTGCCAACTTGGCGTAGGCGCCTTACTCGGCGAGCACGCTCACCCAGTTCAATCTCCGCGCAGCAGTCGAGGCACGTTCGCGGCAGGCAACTCAGGCGCGCCGCGCGCTGACACGCTTGCACAACCGTAACCCCGCAGAGGTGGCCGCATGGCATCCGAGATCAGGATCATTTCGTCGATGGCGACCCGGCAACTGCTTGCCGATCTCATCCATCAGTTCCAGCAGACGTCGACACAACAGGTGGCGACCGAATCGATCGGCGGCGTCGATGCGGCCAAACGCGTTCAGTCTGGCGAGGCCTTCGACGTGGTGGTGCTGGCGGTCAATGCGATCGATAAGCTGATCGATGCCGGCAGGATCGTGGCGGAGAGCCGGGTTGACTTGGTCCGCTCGGGCGTCGCCGTCGCCGTGCGCTCCGGCGCACCGCGCCCCGACATCGGATCCGAGGACGCTGTCAAGCGCGCCGTCCTCGCGGCGGGCAGCCTGGGCTACTCCACTGGGCCCAGCGGCGTGCAGTTGGATAAACTGTTCGAGCGCTGGGGCATCGCCGATCAACTCAGGAGCCGGATCGTGCAGGCGCCGCCGGGGGTTCCCGTCGGCACGCTGGTCGCCGAAGGCAAAGTCGAGCTCGGATTCCAGCAACTGAGCGAACTGATGCACTTGAAGGGCATTGACGTCCTTGGCCCATTGCCGCCGGCGATCCAGATCACCACCACCTTCTCCGCTGGAGTGTCGGTCGCGTCGACATTGCCTGACGCCGCGCGCAAGCTGCTCGACTTCATGGCCTCACCGGCGACCGCTGAGGCCAAGCGCCGCAACGGCATGGAGCCGGCATGAGATGCGCTGAGGCCAGTTGAACGCATCGGTGTGCGCAGGGTGATCGGCGGGGTTGCGGCCGACGCTTCGCAGCCTCGCAGAGCGCTCGATAATCGGCGTCAGTACTGCGGCCCAGCCAGCGTCTGCGACCCGAGGAGCACTGTTCATGATCATCGACTGCCACGGCCATTACACGACGGCGCCGAAGTCGCTCGAAACCTGGCGCAATGCGCAGATTGCCGGCATCGCCGATCCCGGGGCCAAGCTCCGGGTTGAAAGTTTGGTGATCTCCGACGACGAGTTGCGCGAGACGATCGAGGCCAATCAGCTGCGCCTGATGAACGAGCGCGGCAGCGACCTGACGATCTTCAGCCCGCGCGCCAGCTTCATGGCGCACCACATCGGCGACTTCGAGGTCTCGTCGACCTGGTCGGCGATCTGCAACGAGCTGTGCTATCGCGTCAGCCAGTTGTTCCCCGACCGCTTCACCCCCGCAGCGATGCTGCCGCAAAGCCCCGGCGTCGACCCCGGAACCTGCATTCCCGAGCTGGTGAAATGCGTCGAGCAGTACGGCAACGTCGGCATCAACCTGAATCCCGACCCTTCCGGCGGGCACTGGACCTCGCCGCCGCTTTCAGACCGCCACTGGTACCCGATCTACGAGAAGATGGTCGAGTACGACATCCCGGCGATGATCCACGTCAGCACCAGCTGCAACGCCTGCTTTCACACCACCGGCGCGCATTACCTGAACGCCGACACGACGGCCTTCATGCAGTGCCTGACGTCTGACCTGTTCAAGGACTTCCCGAGCCTGCGCTTCATCATCCCGCATGGCGGCGGCGCGGTGCCCTACCACTGGGGGCGCTTCCGCGGCCTGGCGCAGGAGCTGAAGAAACCGCTGCTGAAAGACCACTTGCTGAACAACATCTTCTTCGACACCTGCGTCTACCACCAGCCGGGCATCGACCTGCTGACCACCGTGATCCCGGTCGACAACATTCTGTTTGGCAGCGAGATGATCGGTGCGGTGCGTGGCATCGACCCCGAGACCGGCCACTACTACGACGACACCAAGCGCTACATCGAAGCCTCGACCATCGTCGTCGGCGGCGACCGCCACAAAATCTACGAGGCCAACGCGCGCCGCGTGTTCCCGCGCCTGGACAAGGCATTGAAACAGAAGGGCCGCTAAGGCCCGCTGCTCCATTCAAGGACAACCATGTTTGAACTCGGCATCGTCAAGCGCAACATCGTTCGCGCCGACCGCGCGGCGGTCGACAAGCTCTCCAAATTTGGCTCGGCCACGGTGCACGAGGCGATGGGCCGCGTCGGTCTGATGAAGACCTATATGCGTCCGATCTACGTTGGCGCGCACGCCTGCGGCACGGCGGTCACGGTGCTGCTGCAGCCGGGCGACAACTGGATGATGCATGTGGCCGCCGAGCAGCTGAAGCCCGGCGACATCGTCGTCGCGGCCTGCACGGCAGACAACGCCGATGGCTTCTTCGGCGACTTGTTGGCGACGAGTTTTCGCGCCCGCGGCGCGGTCGGCCTGGTCATCGATGGCGGCTGCCGCGATGTGCGTGACCTGAGCGAGATGAAATTCCCCGTCTTCTCGCGCGCCATCAGCGCCAAGGGCACGGTCAAGGCCACGCTCGGCTCGGTGAACATAGCGGTGATCTGCGCCGGCATGCTCGTCAACCCCGGCGATGTGGTGCTGGCCGACGACGACGGCGTCGTGGTGGTGCCCGCAGCAATCGCGCATAAGGTGGCCGATGCGGCGGCCGCCCGTGAGGCCAACGAAGCCGAAAAACGCGCCAAGCTCGCCAGCGGCGTGCTCGGGCTGGACATGTACAAGATGCGCGAACCGCTCGAGAAGGCCGGGCTGCGCTACATCGACTGAATGCATGAACGCGGACCCGAAGCATTGGCATGTCGGCCTCGTCGGTTACGGCGAGGTCGGGCGCATCCTGGGCGAGGACCTGCGCGCCCAGGGTGTCGTGGTCAGCGCCTGCGACGTGAAGCTCGGCGGCGCGCAGGCCGGTGCCCTGCGTGAGCATGCTGGCAAGCATGGTGTGGCGCTCGCTGTATCGCACGCGGATCTGGCAGCGCGCGCTGACCTTATCGTCTCGGCCGTTACCGCCAGTCAGACCGTACCTGCGGCGCAGGCTTGCGCCTCGGGCATGAAGCCGGGCGCCTGGTTTCTCGACTTCAACTCCGCTTCGCCCGGCGCCAAGCAGCGCGCGGCGGGGTTCATCGATGGCGCCGGCGGGGCTTACGTCGAAGGCGCGGTCATGACCTCGATCCCGCCCTACCGCATCAAGGTGCCGCTGCTGCTCGGTGGCCCGCGTGCGGCCGAACTGGCGCCGCTGCTGGTGACGCTCGGATTCGTCGCCAGCGTTGCCAGCGACAAGCTCGGCGTGGCCTCGGCCACCAAGATGTGCCGCAGCGTGATGATCAAGGGCCTGGAAGCGATGGTCATCGAGAGCTTCACCACGGCGCGTGCCTACGGCGTGGAAGATGCCGTCATCGCCTCGCTCACCGAGACCTTCCCGGGCATCGACTGGGAAAGGCAGGGCGCCTACTTCTTCCAGCGTGTCATCGAGCATGGTCGCCGTCGCAGCGAAGAGGTGCGTGAAGTCGCCGAGACTGTGCGCGAGGCCGGCCTCACGCCCTGGTCGGCTGCCGGCACAGCCGAGCGCCAGGCTTGGGTCGCCGACCTCGCCGATGCGGGATTGTTCGGCGCGAAGGAAAGCCCGGCGTTTGGCCGCAGTGCCGACTGGCGCCTCGAGGCCGATCGCATCCTGACGCATACGAAAGAGGTCTGACGAAATGAGCTTCGCGAAGACCCCCGGCTGGCTCGACTGGTATTCCGGCCCGTCCAAGCCGCGCTTCAAGGTGCCCGCGGGCAGCGTCGATGCGCACTGCCATGTGTTCGGCCCCGGCGCCGAATTTCCGTTTGCGCCGGAGCGCAAGTACACCCCCTGCGATGCGTCCAAGGCCCAGCTCTATGCCCTGCGCGACCATCTCGGCTTTGCGCGCAACGTGGTCGTGCAGGCCACCTGCCATGGCGCCGACAACCGCGCGATGGTCGATGCGCTGGTGAGCAGCGGTGGCAAGGCGCGTGGGGTGGCGACGGTCAAGCGAAGCGTCAGCGACGCCGAACTCCAGGCCCTGCACGAAGCCGGCGTGCGCGGTGTGCGCTTCAACTTCGTCAAGCGCCTGGTCGACTACACGCCGAAAGACGAGCTGATGGAGATTGCCTCGCGCATCGCCCCACTGGGCTGGCATGTGGTGATCTATTTCGAGGCCGTCGACCTGCCCGAGCTGTGGGAATTCTTGATTGCCTTGCCGACCACCATCGTGGTCGACCACATGGGCCGGCCCGACGTGAGCAAACCGGTGGATGGCCCCGAGTTCGAGCTGTTCGTGAAGTTCATGCGTGAGTACCCGAACGTGTGGAGCAAGGTGAGTTGCCCCGAGCGCCTTTCCGTCAGCGGGCCGAAGGCGCTCAAGGGTGAACAGGCGGCGTACCGTGACGTGGTGCCGTTCGCCAAACGCATCGTCGACACCTTCCCCGATCGCGTGCTTTGGGGCACCGACTGGCCACACCCGAACCTGAAGGACCACATGCCCGACGATGGCCTGCTGGTCGACTTCATCCCGCAGATTGCGACGACGCCGGCGCGACAGAAGAAGCTGCTGGTCGTCAACCCGATGCGTCTGTATTGGTCGGACGAAAAGTAGATGTCGCAGGCAACCGAGCATCCCTACGGCGCGTTCGAACGCGCTGGCTGGGCGCGCGCAGCGGTCGCGTATGCTGATTCGTTCGAGCATGCGACGTCCCTGTTTGCCTCGGCCCTGTTGGACGCCGTGGCGGCCGGCAAAAGCACGCAACTGCTCGATGTGGCCTGCGGCACGGGTGCCTTGTCGGCCTTGGCCGCGGGCCTCGGTGCCCAGACCACGGGTGTGGACTTTTCGCCGCAGATGGTGGCGCAGGCCAGGCAACGCCATCCGGCGCTGCGATTTGCCGAGGCCGATGCGCAGGCATTGCCTTTTGCCGACCACCGCTTTGACGCCGTAGTCGTCAACTTCGGGATCCATCACTTCCCGTTTCCCGCGCAGGCGCTGCGCGAGGCCCGGCGTGTGCTTCGGCCGGGTGGTCGAATGGCCTTCACGGTCTGGGCCAATCCGCAGGAGCATGCGCTGCACAAGCTCACGTTCGGTGCTCTCGAAGCTGCCGGGGTGAGTGGTGCGGCGCTGCCCGTTCCACCCGGCGGTGCGATCAACGAGGTGGCGACCTGTCTTGCCCTGCTGGCCGAGGCCGGGTTTGCAGAGCCACTGCATACGCAGACGTGCAGTGCCGACTTGTCGCTCGACTCGGACCAAGAACTTGTCGATATGCTGATCCACGGGACGGTACGCCTATCGACGTTGATCCGGTCGCAACCGGCCGACAAGGCCGACGCCGTACTTCGCGAGATCAGGCATGCGGCGGCATCGTTTCGCGTGGCGGGCCGGCTGCAAATCCCCGTGACGGCGATCCTCGCAGCGGGCAGTCGATGACGGCGTTGAACCCGGCTAGGCTTGGCAGCACTGCCCATCAATGAACGGAAGCTCGCAATGGCACTGAACAAACCCTATCTCGACGTGCCCGGCACGACGATCTTCGACGCCGAACAGTCGCGCAAGGGCTACCACTTGAACCAGTTCTGCATGTCGCTGATGAAGGCCGAGAACCGCGTCCGCTTCAAGGCCGGCGAGCGCGCCTACGTCGACGAATGGGCCATGACCGAAGAGCAGAAGCAGGCGGTGCTGGCCCGCGACCTCAACTGGTGCATCCGGCTGGGTGGCAACATTTATTTCCTGGCCAAGATCGGCGCCACCGATGGCAAGAGTTTCCAGCAGATGGCCGGCAGCATGACCGGCATGACTGAAGAGGAGTACCGCCACATGATGATTTCCGGCGGCCGGTCGGTCGAGGGCAACCGCGTCGTCGGCGAAGACGGTGACGCGCAGGCTCAGCATCAGCCGCAAGGTGCGGCCGGTCGGAAAGTGAGCCAGTGATGGCCAAGATCACCGCCTCCGTCTACACCTCGCATGTGCCTGCCATCGGCGCGGCCATCGACCTCGGCAAGACGGCCGAGCCGTACTGGGTGCCGCTGTTCAAGGGCTACGAGTTTTCCAAGCAGTGGATGAAGGACAACCCGCCCGATGTGATCTTCCTGGTCTTCAACGACCACGCCACGGCCTTCAGCCTGGACATGATCCCGACCTTCGCCATCGGCACCGCTGGCGAGTTCACACCGGCCGATGAAGGCTGGGGCCCGCGGCCGGTGCCCCAGGTGATCGGCCACCCGGAACTCGCGGCGCACATCGCGCAGTCGGTGATCCAGGACGACTTCGACCTCACGATCGTCAACAAGATGGACGTCGACCATGGCCTGACCGTGCCACTCAACCTGATGTGCGGCTCCCCCGATGCCTGGCCCTGCCCGGTGATCCCGTTCGCGGTCAACGTCGTGCAGTACCCGGTGCCTTCGGGGCGGCGCTGCTTCATGCTCGGCCAGGCGATCCGCCGCGCCATCGAGTCCTACGACGAACCGCTGAAGGTGCATATCTGGGGCACCGGCGGCATGAGCCACCAGTTGCAGGGGCCGCGCGCCGGACTGATCAACAAGGAATGGGACAACCGCTTCCTCGACCGGCTGATCGCCGACCCTGACGGGTTGTCGAAGGTGCCGCACATCGACTATGTGCGCGAGGCCGGCTCCGAGGGCATCGAACTCGTGATGTGGCTGATCGCCCGCGGGGCGATGAGCGATGTTGCGGGTGGCGCCGAGCCGACAGTCAAACACCGCTTTTTCCACGTGCCGGCAAGCAACACCGCCGTGGGTCACTTGATCTTGGAGAACAACTGATATGGCACGAACGATCAAGGTCGCGCTGATCGGCGCCGGCGCCTTCGGCATCAAGCATCTGGACGGCATCAAGCACATTGGCGGTGTCGAGGTGGTTTCGGTGATCGGCCGCGATCTGGCCAAGACGCAGGAAGTCGCCAAGCAGTACAGCATTGCCCATGCCGGCACCGACCTGCGCGAGAGCCTGGCCCTGAAGGAACTCGACGCGGTGATCCTGTGCACGCCCACGCAGATGCACGCCGAACAGAGCATCGCCTGCCTGAAGGCCGGCAAGCATGTGCAGGTCGAGATCCCGCTGGCCGACACGCTCAAGGGCGCCGAAGTGGTGGCCGCGCTGCACAAGAGCAGCGGGCGGGTGGCGATGGTCGGGCACACGCGCCGCTTCAACCCCAGCCACCAGTGGGTGCACAAGAAGATCGCGGCGGGCGAATTCAAGCTCCAGCAGATGGATGTGCAGACCTATTTCTTCCGGCGCACGAACATCAATGCGCTGGGCCAGGCGCGCAGCTGGACCGATCACCTGCTGTGGCATCACGCCGCGCACACGGTCGACCTGTTCGCCTACCAGGCCGGCGGCGAGATCGTGCAAGCCAACGCCGTGCAGGGGCCGATCCATCCCAACCTGGGCATCGCGATGGACATGAGCCTCCAGTTGAAGAGCCGCAGCGGTGCGATCTGCACGCTCTCGCTGAGCTTCAACAACGACGGCCCGCTCGGCACCACCTTCCGCTACATCGGCGACACGGGCACCTATCTCGCGCGCTACGACGATCTGTTCAACGGCAAGGAAGAAAAGATCGATGTATCGAAGGTCGATGTGTCGATGAACGGCATTGAGCTGCAGGACCGCGAATTCTTCGCCGCGATCAGGGAAGGGCGCGAACCGAATTCGAGCGTCGCCCAGGTGCTGGCCTGCTATCGCACGCTGCACCAGCTCGAGCAGCAGCTCTCAAGCCAGGGTTGAACATGCCACAGCGCCGGCAGCATCGTGGCCGGCCAGGCGGTGGCCAAGGCGGCGCCCGACGGCTACACGCTGATGGTGATGAGCAATGCCAATGCGGTCAGCACGGGGCTGTTCAAGAAGCTGCCTTTCGACGTGGTCAAGGACTTCGCGCCGATCAGCACCATGGGCTTCTTCGAACTGGTGCTGTGCGTCGAGCGCGAGTCGCGATTCAAGACCCTGCGCGAGGTCGTGGCCCATGCCAAGGCCCACCCAGGCAAGCTGACCATCGGCACCATCGCCGTTGGATCGACCCAGCACCTGTCGGCCGAGCTGTTCAAGTCGATGGCCGGCATCGACGCGTTGAGCGTGCCTTACAAGGGCTCGCCCGCAGTGCTCACCGCCTTGCGCGCGGGCGAGATCGACCTCGCGTTCGAGATCCTCGGGCCGACGCTGGGCCAGATCGCCAGCGGCGACCTGCGGGCGATCGCGGTCACGGGTGACAGCCGCAACCCCGCGTTGCCCGAGGTGCCGACGGTGATCGAGGGCGGCGTGGCCAAGTACAACGTCGAATCGTGGAACGCCCTGGCCGCTCCGGCGGGCACGCCGCAGGAGGTGATCGACCGCCTCAACCGCGCGGCGCAGGAGGCGATCGCCTCGCCCGACGTGGCCAAACGTCTGCGACAGCTCGGCGTGCGCCCGCAAGCCGGCACGCCGGCCCAGTTGCAATCGCTGCTGGCCAGCGAAATCAAGCGTTGGCGCGACGTCATTGCCGCGGCGAAGATTGAACCGGCATGACACCGGGTGCCACTGCCAGTGGCAACACGCAGTGAAACTGCCTTGAGCAAAGTCAAGCTGCCGGCGCGGCTCGGCGTGCCTCTTGAAAGTTGGCAGGTCCGACCCTAAATCCTGTACTGCGATGGGCGCAAAGCCATTTCGGCTTGCGCCCTCCAACCCAAGGAGGTCAGACCATGTACCGCAGCTTGTTTCCCCGCGACCTGTTCGCGGAAGTGGACCGCCTGCAGCGCGAGTTGCAGCAGTCATACGACACCGTGTCGCCGAGCATCAGGGGTTTCGCGCGGGGCTATCCCGCGCTGAACGTCGGCAGCACGCCGGCGTCAGTGGAGATCTACGCCTTCGTCCCCGGCATCGATCCGGCCAAGATCAATGTCAATCTTGAACGCGGCGTGCTGACGATCGAAGGCGAGCGCGCTGCCACCGTCGGTGCAGCCAGCGAGAAGGCCACCGCGCATATCAACGAACGCTTCGATGGGCGGTTCCGGCGCGTGGTCAGCCTGCCCGACGACGTCGACCCCGGCGCCGTCGATGCCAAGTACCGCGATGGCGTGTTGCATGTCAGCGTGCGGCGCCGCGAGTCGGCGCAGCCGCGACGCATCGAAGTTCAATGAACATCAGGAGCCAAACCATGACCAAACAAGACCTGAGCCGCCCGACCGATGCGGCGGCGGCCGCCCGCGATGAGCCTGCAATGCTGCCAGCGGTGGATGTGATCGAGGATGCGACCGGCATCACCCTGTACGCTGACCTGCCGGGCGTCCCCAAAGATCGCCTCAACGTGCGCGTCGAGGGCGAGACCCTGCTCATCGATGCCGAAATCGTGCTGCCCATTCCAGAGGGGATGGCGGCCAGCCACGCCGAGGTCCAGCGCACACGCTACCGCCGTGCCTTCACGCTGAGCCGCGAGCTCGACCCCGACAAGGTCGGCGCCGAATTCAGCCAGGGGGTGCTGCGTCTGCGCATTCCGAAGGCTGCTCACGCACAGCCGCGCCGGATCGCGGTGCAGGTGACGTGAAGCGCGCGCCTGACGCCGGGCGGGTCACTGCACGCTAGCGCAGGGCCGCCCCAAGCCTGTCCTGAGCGAGCTCGAAGGGCGGGCGACGCTCCCTCGGGGGGCCGACGCCGCAGGCGTCTTGGGGGCAGCGCCAGCGGCGCGCGTTCGATCGAAGGGCACTACTCAGCGCCGGCGGCCCGCCAGCCGGATGCGCAGGGCTTCCTCCTGATCGGCCAGTTCGAGCTGGCCCTCGATCGTCGCCAGCGAACTGTCGATCTCGGGCAGCAGCACGTTCTCCAGCGCGCGGGCGCGCCGTTCGGTGCGACGGTACTCGGCCGCCAGCCGCTCGAGGTTGTTGCTGCCGGCGGCCAGCCGTGTCAGCAGCGGCAGCGCGGCGACGAAGGCCGCGCGGCAGAAGCGTGCTTCGGGTGATGCGTCCACCGCGGGCGGCTCGGTGCCCGCCGCCGGCGCCAAGGTCGCGGCGAGCAAGGGCACGCCGAGGAACAACGAACGCTCGGTCCGCGGCGCTGCGGGGGACGGTGTCATCGGCGGGTAGGCCTGCAACCCGTCGAGTCCGTGACGCAGAAGCGCTTGGCGCAACGCGGCCTGGGCGTCGGTCAGCGCCTGCACGAGTTCTGCATGCAAGGCTTCGTACTGCGACAGGCCGCGCAGCATCTCGGCCGCCAGCAGCATGCGCTTCTCGTCGAGAAACTCGTAGCCCTGGCGCATCAACGCGCGCTCGTCGGTCAGCGCCAACGCGGCGCTGCGGGTCGCGGCAATCTCAGCCATCGCCGTCCGCTGCCTCGGTGGCCGCCGCTTCGGCGGTGGGCAAGTGGAGCGCGATCTGGGCGTCGCTCAGGCGTGCGAGCTCCTCGCGCGGCAGATCGGCCAGCAGGCGCCACCCGATCGCCAGCGTGTCGTCCAGGCTGCGCGCGGCGTCCTGGGCGACGAGTTCGCGCTCGAATCGCTCGCCGAAGGCGAGGTAGCGCCGATCGGTCTCGGTCAGCCCGTCTTGGCCCACCACGCTGGCCAGAATCCGCACCTTTGTGGCCTTCGCGTACGAGGCAAACAACTGGTGGCTCAACGCCGGGTGGTCGGCGTGGGTGAAGCCTTTGCCGGTGCCTTGGTCGAACAGGCGCGACAAGCTGGGCAGCACACTGATCGGCGGGTACACGCCCCGATGATCGAGCGCGCGGTCGAGCACGATCTGGCCCTCGGTGATGTAGCCGGTGAGATCGGGAATCGGGTGGCTGATGTCGTCGGCCGGCATCGTCAGCACGGGCAGCTGCGTCACGGTGCCGCGCACACCGCGGGCCGAGCCGGCACGCTCGTAGATCGTCGCCAGATCGGAGTACATGTAGCCGGGATAGCCGCGGCGGCTCGGGATCTCGCCATGACGGGCCGAGACCTCGCGCAGCGCCTCGCAATAGTTCGTCATGTCGGTGAGGATCACCAGCACGTGACGGCCCTCGTCGAAGGCGAGGTACTCGGCGGCGGTCAAGGCCACGCGCGGTGTCAGCAGGCGCTGCGGGCTCGGCTCGCTGGCCAGGCTGAGGAACATCGCGGTATGGCCGAGGGCGCCGGAGTCTTCCATCGCGCGGCGAAAGTTCTCGGCCGCGTCGTAGGACACCCCGATGCCGACGAAGACGATCGCGAAGTCGCCGGCTGCGGCCGGCCCTGTGCTGCCTTGCGCGTTGCGCAGCCGCGCGTGCCGAGCGATCTCGATCGCCAGCCGGTCGTGGGGCAGGCCGCCGGACGAGAAGATCGGCAACTTCTGGCCGCGGATCAGGCTGTTGGTGAGATCGATGGCTGACACGCCGGTCTCGATGAAGTCGCGCGGCAGCGCCCGCTGTGCCGGGTTCATCGCCCGCGCGTCGATGCGTCGCCATTCGACCGCCGCCACCGGCGGACCCCCGTCGGCAGGCTGGCCCATGCCGTTGAAGACGCGCCCGAGCAGGCCGGGGCCGACACCGAATCGCACCGGTTCGCCGCGAAAGCGCACCCGCACGCCGGCCAGGCTGAGGCCTTGCGTGCTGTCCAGTACCTCGATCACGATGGTGTCATCGTCCAGGCTGGTGACGCGTCCCACGCGTGGCGTCGACGACGCCTTGTCGTCGTCCATCAGCACTTCGACCGCCTCGCCCAGCGTGACCTCGAAGTTGCGGCGCAGGAACAGCAGCGGCCCGTCGATGCGCAACGCGGTGCCTTGGACGCTGAGTTCGGCCCACATCGTCAGCCCCTCTTCGCGGCGCCAGCAGGTGCCGCTCCCAGCGCCGCGAGTTCGCGTTCCAGCTGCGGCCACAGTTCGCCAAAGCGCGCGATGTCGTCTTCGCCGATCTCCTCGCCCATGCGCTGCAGGCGGCGGTGCACCGGCAGCGCGGCGATCTGCTCGGGCCTTGCGCCGCGCTCGAGCGCCTCACGCGCCAAGGCGATGAAGCGCATCACCAGGCGCAGCATCTCGCTCTGCCGCTCGGCCGAGCAATAGCGGTCGATGGGCGAGAACGCCGACTGGCGCAGCAGCGCCTCGTTGACCAGTTCGGCCGCCAGCAGCGTCAGTTGCTGCGCCGGCGGCAAGGCGTCCTTGCCGACGATGCGCGCCATGCGCTCCAGGTGCGCCTGCTCTTCCAGCAATGCGAGCAGCTTCTCGCGTTGGCGCAGCCAGTTGTCGTTGCCGTGTGTGGTCCACCACGGCGCGAAGCGCGCCGCATCGACCGCGTAAGACTGCAAGGGATGGATCGCAGGATAGAAGCGGGCCTGCGCGCGTTCGCGGTCCAGCCCCCAGAAGCAGCCGACATAGCGCTTGGTGTGGCTGGTCACGGGCTCGGAGAAATCGCCACCCGGCGGACTCACCGCGCCGATGATGGTCAGCGAGCCTTCGCGACCGCACAGGCTGGTCGTGCGCGCCGCGCGTTCGTAGAACTCGGCCAGCCGCGAACTCAGGTACGCAGGGTAGCCGGCCTCGCCGGGCAACTCGCCCAGTCGACCCGAGACCTCGCGCAGCGCCTCGGCCCAGCGGCTGGTCGAGTCGGCCATCAGCGCCACGTGCAGACCCTGGTCGCGGAAATACTCGGCCACCGTGACGGCGGTGTAGATGCTGGCTTCGCGCGCCGCCACCGGCATGTTCGACGCATTGGCGATGATCACCGTGCGTTCCATCAGCGCGCGGCCGGTGCGCGGGTCGGTGAGTTGCGGAAACTCGTCGAGCACTTCGGCCATCTCGTTGCCGCGTTCGCCGCATCCGACGTAGACGATGATGTCCGCGTGGCACCACTTGGCCAGCGTCTCCTGCAGCACCGTCTTGCCGGTGCCGAAGCCGCCCGGAATCGCCGCGCGGCCGCCGCGCGCCACCGGGAACAAGGTGTCGAGGATGCGCTGCCCGGTCACGAGCGGCTCGTTGGCCGGCAGCCGTTGCGCCACCGGCCGCGGCTGACGCACCGGCCAACGGTGGAAGAGTCCGATCGGGTGCTCGCGGCCCGACGCGTCGCGCAGCGTGCCCACGGTCGCGCCGGCATCGATCTCTGCGCGCGCTGCGATGTTCAGGACCACCCCGCTCACGTTGGGCGGCAACATGCACAGCCTGGCGTGCGCAGAGCCTTCGACTTCGCCGACGATGGCGCCGGGCAAAAGCGCATCGCCCACGGAGACGGCCGGCACGAACACGAATCGCGCAGGGGGTTCGTGCTCGTCGATGTCCAGGCGGCGCAGCAGGCCGTCGTAAATCCGGCCCAGCAGGCCCGGACCGAGCTTCACCGACAGCGGCGCCCCGGTGCCGACCACCGGATCGCCGGGCTTGAGGCCGGTGGTGTCTTCGTAGACTTGGGCGACGAAGGTGTCGCCGTCCAGGCGGATGATTTCTCCGGGCAAGCGGTTGCGGCCGACCTCGACCGCTTCGCCGACCTGGAACGGCTCGACCGCCGAGGCATGCAGCACGGGCCCGCTGATCGAGCGGATGTGCGCGATGTTCATGCCGCGGCCGCCCCCGGCTCACCCGGATCGAGCCGCGCCAGCAACGCTGATTCGACCCGCGCGCGATCGGCCAACAGCGCGCGGGGCCTGCTGTCCAGGCGCACGCCGCCGGCTTCGATCACCAGACCGATCTGCAGATTTGCGTCGGCGCGCAGTGTCGCATCGGGCACGCCGTCGGCGCGCAGCAGCTCGGTCAAGGCGGACCGCTCGGCATCGCTCCAGGCTGCCGGATGGCTCAGCACCCAACCCGTCGCCGGCAGGCGCGAACGGGCGATTGCGATCTGCGCGGCCAGCCAGCGCGATCGTGCGGCCTTGTCGCCCCAGCGCTGTTCGATCGCGCGGCCGAGGCGCGGCCAGGCGGCCGCCAGCGCCTGGAGCGCGCGCACCGAGGCCTGGCGCCGGGTTGCCGTCTCGAGTTCGGCACGCACTTGCAGCGTTTGCTGGGCATCGGTGGCGCGCATTTCCTGGATCGCACGGCGCAATTGCCGACGCGCCTTCACGCGCGCGCGGCGGCGGATCTGCTCGGCCTCGAGCGCGGCGTCGTCGAGCAACTTGCGCTGCTGCTCGGTCACTTTCTGCCCGATCTCCTGCACCAGTGCGTCGGCCTGCAGCCCCGCGCGGCTCGGCGTGGCCGCGTTCATATCTCGATGCCCAGGACCGCCCGCATCCGACGGGCAAAGCCCGGGTCGGCCTGCGGCGCGGTGATCTCGGGCATGACCACAACCAGCGGTGACTCGCGCGCCAGTGCCTGCCGCAGCACCTGCGGCGCAAGCGCGTCGGCGCAGCGGCGGCTCAGGATGATCAGCGACGCATGCTCGAGCGCATGGTGGAACTCGGCGCCCAGGTCCGCAGGCGCCGGGCTGCGCGTGTCCACTCCGGTGAGGGCAAAGCCCGCACAGACGAGTTCATCGCCGATCACGATGATCGCAGCCATCGCCTCAGGCCTGCGCAGGGCCGCTCCCAAGCCTGTCCTGAGCCCTGCAATTCCGATCGCCCTGAGCTTGTGTTTCCGGTCATCCTGAGCTTGTCGAAGGAAGGGAGGGCGGCCTGAGCTCCCCTTGGGGGGCGCGAACGAAGTGAGCTTGGGGCTGTCAACTCAGGCTCGATTCAGGATCAGGATCGCGACGATCAGGCCATAGATCGCGATGCCTTCGGCCAGGCCAACCAGGATCAGCACGCGGCCGAGCAACTCGGGTTTCTCGGCCAGCGCGCCGACGGCCGCACTGCCGACCATGCCCACCGCATAGCCGGCCGCCAGTGTGCTCAGTCCCGCTGCCACGGCAGCCGAAATGAAGGCCCAGCGCAGCACCTCGGGGTCGGCGGCGGCCGCGCCGGCCGCCGCCGGACCCTGGGCGCCTGCAGGCATCGAGGTGATCAGGAACAGCGCCGTACCCGCAATCGCAACGGCGAAAAGTACGAGCATCGAGGTGGCGACTTTGTGGCCTGACTTCATGGGCGACTCCCGGTTCGTGGCATGGATTCAATCAGTGGCGGCGGCAGCGGCCGAAAGACGCGGCCGGTGCCTCTGAGGAAGCGAACGAAGAACTCGAACAGCAGCAGGCGCGTGGTCTGGATGCTCACGACCAGCCCCTCCAGCACCAGAATCAGCACGTTGCCGGCCACGAGCACGATCCAGTAGCCGATGGCGCCGCTGGCTTCGGCCACGCCGGTGACGGCTGCCGACAACCCGGCGTGCGCCAGCGCGAAGGCGCCGACGCGCGCGAACGACACCGTGTTGACGACGAGTTGCAGGGCCTGCTCGACGAACTGTGCCAGCCCACGCCCGAGCGCGGCCAGGCGACTCGCCTCAGCGTTCCACGCGGAACCCGTGGCCGCCCACAACGCACCCACCGCAACCAACCAGAGCGCTTCGGGCCAGGCGACGGCGGCCAGCGCGCCGGCATAGGCCACCACGAGCCCGGCATCGCCAGCCCACCACTGCCGGCCCGCGTGGCGCCAGAAGGCCTGCGCGGCATTCAACGCCAGGCCGCCAAGCAGGATCAGTGCCCCCAGGCCGATGGCCACACCGAGCACAGCGACCGGCTCGTGCAGTGGGTGCAGCCACAGTGCCGGGATCAGGTCCTCGCGTGCGAACACGCTGCCGAACAGCACGCCGAACAGCATGGCCATCAAGCCGCCCGGAATCAGCAGCACCAGCATCGGCAGGCGCTTGTGCAACAGCCAACCGGCTGCGCACAACACAGCCCCCTGGCCGATGTCGCCGAACATGAAGCCGAACAGCAGCGGCGCGAGGATCGCGACCAGCGGGCTCGGATCGGCCTCGTCGCGGCCGGGCTGGCCCAGCATGCTGGCGAAGCCCTCGAACGCGCGCACCCAAGGCGGATTGGCCAGCAGCGACGGCGGCTCGGACCCGGCCGGCGGCTCGGGGAACTGCACCACGCAACGCAGTCCCTGCCGGTCCAGCGGGACACAGAAGGCGGCTTCGTCGCCGTGGGTTGTCCAGCCGGTGACCCAGACCAGACGCTCGCTTGCCGACAACGCGGCGCCGTGCCGGATCAGCCACTCGACGATTTCGATGTCGGCCAGCGCGCCAGCAAGGTCATGCTTCTCCGCCAGCGCATGCAATGCACGTTCGTTCGCCATGCGGCGCTGCTCGAGGGCGATACGTCGGTCGGACACCTCGCGCGCCGCCTGTGCCACGCTGCCACGCAGGTCGGTCGGCCAGACGATGCGCCTCGCCTTGCGCGTGGCAAAGAGTTCGTCGACCGAGGTCATCGCGTCGCGGCGGCCGACCAGCATGACCAGGTCTTCGTCCCGCTCCGCGGCGGTGGACGCAATCGTCAGCGCCAGCATGTCGGCGGGCAGCGCCGTCACCGGGCTGCGGGCCTTCACCGCATAGACGCGCGCATCGACCAGGAAACGACCGGCCGCAGCGAGCAGATCCGGCTGCGGGAGCAATGCGGGGTCGACCTCGAGCAGGCAGCCAAGGTCCGCGAGTGCAGTCAGTTGCCCGGTCAGGCGTTCGAAGTCGGCGATCAGGGGCTCGGCCTGGGTGCGCCAGGCGTCGAGTTGTGCGACCCGGCCAGCGAGCGTCGCGGCCGGATCGCTGATGCGGATTGCCCTCGGCGGGCGCTCCGCGGGCCAGTGCGCCCGGTAGCTCTTGGCCAGAGCGTGGAATTGCTCGAGCAAGCGCTCGGCCCCACCGATGACCAGTGGCGCGGCGCGCCGCGCGTGCGTCTGCAATTCGACCGCACCGGTGCGGGCGAGCGCTTCGAGCACCCGAGCCAGTTCCTCACGCGAGGTCGTGAGCTCGAACCACTTGCAGGCTTGCGGGCGCAGCATCACGCGGCTTGCGGCTCGGGCCGGACCTCGAACAACGCTCGCACGACCAGGCCGCCGCGCAGCCGCTCGACGTCCAGCGCCACCAGGGCGAGATGGGCGAGGGCGGCCACGGCCGACGCGGCGTGCCGACGAAACAGCTGCAGCAGGGCGTGGCGCGTCGACTCGTTGGCTGCGGCGCGTGCGTTGTCCGCGCCAAGTAGTCGCGGAAGCAGCAACTCGGCGGGTCGGAGCAGCAGCGCAGGATCGGCGACATCGGCCGGCAACAGGCGTGTCCATTCATCCAGCCATCGCGTTGCGATGTTGCCGTCGCGGCCTCGCGCGTCCGGCGAGCGCGACCCGGCCAACGCCGCCAGGCCTGCGGCCCGCACTGCGCGCCCAGTGAGTTCCGGGGCCGGTTGCGCGTAGGCCACCAAGGGCTCGTCGCGCTGCAGCCAGCGCGCGGTGTGAGTGCCGCGCTGCAGCGCGTCGATCAGCGCCAGATCACTCAGCATGCCGAACCATCGCGCGGCCGGCTGCCAGCGCGGCGGCAACCAGCTCGAGAGCTCGTCGACGTAGTGGCGCCACCGTGAGCGCAGGTGGCGCTCGATCCGGTGCGCGTCGCTGGCATCTTCGAGCCCTTCGACCCAGGTTGCCATCGGCCCGGACCGAGCGAGCGCGAGGTAGTGACTCGCTGTGCGGCTGGCCTCCAGCACCTGCCACGCGAGCGGCTCCGGCAGCCCGCCGTGGCGCGCCTGCAGGCGCGCCTGGACGTAGGCAAACTCAGGGTGCACCGTCATGGGGGCCGCCGCTGCGTCCCGTGGTCAGCAACTCTGCAACCTGATCGACGGCAGCGGCAAGCGTCGACTCTTCCAGCCGATGCTGCGCGCCGGCCGACGCGACAGCGGCGTCGCGCAACGCCCGCAGCCGCTCGTCCAGTGCCTTGCCATGGGCATGCTGCCAGCGAGCGACGCGGTCCATCGAGCGGTTGACGATGGCCAGTGCGTCTTCGCGTGCGATCTCCTGCAGAGTGCGCGCCTGCTCTCGGGCCAGCTCGACGCTGGCCCCGGCGTCGCGCTCCGCGCGCAGCACCCGCTCGATGGCCTGCGCCGCAGTCTCGGGTGCGTGGGTGTCGTTGCGCGCGTTCATCCGGTCAGGCGCACGATCGCGGCGAACATGCTCCGACGCATCGCCAGGTCCTCAATCCGCAAGGTTGTCGGCCACGAGCTCGAGCAGACTCTCGGTCGTCTTGTCCCACTGAGCATGCTTGGCCCCCATATCGAGCGTGATGCGGCATTGGCCGCAGCTGGTGACGAAGTGCTTCGCGCCGGTGGCCTCGACCTGCTGCTTCTTCAACTCGAAGACCTTGTGGCGCAACGGCGTGGCGCGCTGGTTGGACACGACCCCGCCGCCGCCGCCGCAGCAGTAGCCCGTCAGGCCGTGATCTTGCAGCTCGATCAGCTCGAAGCCGAGCGCGCTCAGCACGCGCCGCGGCGGCTTCGAGGCCGCCGCGGCGCACGATCTGGCACGGGTCGTGAAAGGTCGCAGTCTCGCCGATCTTCTTCACGCGAATCTGGCCGGACGCGATCGACTCGTCCAGGAACTCGGTCATGTGGATGATGCGCACCGGCAGTGCCTGGCCATACCACTTGGCGGCCTCCCAGCGCGCTGCGCCGTAGCCATGCCCGCATTCGGGCATCAGGATGCCGACCAGGCGCCACAACGTTCCGA
>JANMSS010000332.1:0-7174 GCA_031389585.1 Burkholderiales bacterium
GAGGAAAACGCCTTCCCCGACGTGCGCGGCCTCAAGGGCCCCTTCACCTGCCTGAACAGCGCGCGCTATGGCATTGCCTGGGGGGCCCTGGGCGCCGCCGAAGACTGCTTCCACCGCGCCCGCCAGTACGTGCTCGACCGCCAGCAGTTCGGCAAACCATTGGCTGCCAACCAGCTGGTGCAGAAGAAGCTGGCCGACATGCTGACCGAAATTTCGCTCGGCCTGCAGGGCTGCCTGCGCCTGGGGCGCATGAAGGACGAGGGCTCGGCGTCGGTCGACATCACCAGCATCGTCAAGCGCAACAGCTGCGGTAAGGCCCTGGACATCGCCCGCAGCGCGCGCGACATGCTCGGTGGCAACGGCATCAGCGACGAGTTCGGCATCGCGCGCCACATGGTCAATCTCGAAGTGGTCAACACCTACGAGGGCACGCACGATGTGCATGCGCTGATCCTGGGCCGCGCGATCACCGGGATCTCGGCGTTCTAGGACTGGTGCGCTGCACGCAGGGGCCTATGCTGTGGCGATGAACAAGAAGAAACACGGGAGACTGTCATGACCCGCCACGCTGAGCATGACAGCGAAGGCTCCCACGCCCTGATCGAGCAGGTTGCGCAGCGGATCCTGGCCAAACTGCCCGCCGAGCAGGCCGCCGACGCGGCCGAGTTCGCGCGCCAGTACTACGCCGAGGTGGCCCCCGAAGACTTGGCCGAACGCACGCCCGAGGACCTCTATGGCGCGGCGGTGTCGCACTGGAATTTCGCCCGCAGCTTCGCCAGCGGCGCGGCCAGGCTGCGCGTCTACAACCCGCGCCTGAGTGAGCATGGGTGGCAGTCGACGCACACCGTGATCGAGATCGTCAATGACGACATGCCCTTTCTGGTCGACTCGATCACGATGGAAGTCAACCGCCAGGGCTTGACGATGCACCTGATCGTGCATCCGGTGATGAAGATCCGCCGCGACGCCGAGCACCGCCTGATCGGGCTGGCGCGCAAGCGCAGTGAATCCGAGGGCCGTCTCGAGTCACTGATCCATGTCGAGGTCGATCACCGCACCGATGCCAAGCGCCTGGCCGAATTGCACGAAGGCCTGCTGCGCATCCTGGGCGACGTACGCGCGGCCGTCGAGGACTGGAAGGCGATGCGCCAGGCGGTCGTCGACACCGCCGCGCAACTGCGCCAGCACGCACCGGCCGCACCGACTGAAGACCTGGCCGAGGATCTGGCCTTTCTCGAATGGCTGGCCGCCGACAACTTCACCCTGCTCGGCCAGCGAGATTACGACCTGGTGGCCGTCGACGGCGAAGACACACTGCGCGTGTCTGGCGCGGGCCTGGGCATCCTGCGCGTAGGCGCCGGCACGGCGCCCGAATCTAGCGCCTTTGCCGCGCTGCCGGCCGAGGTGCGCGCGCAGGCCCGCGTGCCGCGCGTGCTGTTGCTGACGAAGTCGAACGCGCGCTCCACGGTGCACCGGCCGGGCTATCTCGACTACATCGGCGTCAAGCGCTTCGACGGCGAAGGCCGTGTCACCGGCGAGCACCGCTTTGTCGGCCTGTACACCTCGACGGCTTACCACGCCAGCCCGGGCGAAATTCCGCTGCTGCGTCAAAAGGTCGCCGCCATTACCGAGCAGGCCGGCTTCCTGCCCAACAGCCACGCCGCCAAGGCGCTGGCCACGATCCTGGATCAATACCCGCGCGACGAGCTGTTCCAGATCGACGCGGCCGAGCTGTACACCACCGCGATGGGCATCCTGCGCCTGGGCGAGCGCCAGCGCACACGTCTGTTCCTGCGCCGCGACGCCTTTGGCCGCTTCGTTTCGTGCCTGGTCTACGTGCCGCGCGAGAACTACAACACCGACCTGCGCACACGCATGCAGACCCTGCTCTGCGATGCGCTGCAGGGCGTGTCGTCGGAGTACTCGGTACAGTTCTCCGACTCGCCGCTGGCGCGCGTGCTGATCGTGGTGCGCACACGCAGCAGCGAAAGCGCGGTGCAGGTCGATGTGCGCAAACTCGAACAGCGCCTGGCACGCATTGCCCGCAGCTGGGAAGAAGATCTGCGCGGAGCGCTGGTCGAAGCCTGCGGCGAAGAGCGCGGCAATACGCTGTGCGAGCGATACGCCCGCGGCTTCGCCGCGGGTTACCGCGACGACCACACACCGCGCGCGGCAGTCCGCGACATCGAATTGATGGAGTCGCTCGAAGGGCCCGATTCGCTGGCGATGAGCCTGTATGTCCCGCTCGAGGCTCAGCCCGGGCGGCTGCGCTTCAAGCTGGTCCGCGCCGGCGAGTTGGCGCCGCTCTCGCAAAGCCTGCCGATGCTCGAGCACATGGGCGTGCAGGTGGTCGAGGAGCGGCCCTACGAAGTCAAGCGTGTCGGCGCTCCCGGCGGCGGCGCGGCCACCGAGCTGTGGATCGACGACTTCGGCATGCGCGTGCCCGGCCGCGAGGAGATCGACGTCGAAGGCCTGCGCGAGCGCTTTCACGAGACCGTGTCGCGCACCTGGCATAGCGACAACGACAACGACGCCTTCAACCGCCTGGTGCTGCTGGCCGGCCTGGACTGGCGCGGCGTGAGCGTGCTGCGCGCCTATGCGCGCTACATGAAGCAGACGGCGTTCACCTTCAGCCAGGCCTACATTGAACAGGCACTGGCCACGCACGCCACCGTCGCCGCTGACCTGGTGGCGCTGTTCTTGGCCCGCTTCGACCCGGCGCTCGCGGGCGATCGCAGCGCCGCGCAGGCTGGCGTTGCCGCGCGCATCGCGGCCGCACTCGACGAAGTGGCCAACCTCGACGAAGACCGCATCCTGCGCCACTACCTGGCGTTGATCGAAGCCACGCTGCGCACCAACTTCTTCCAGCGCCTGCCGGGTGGGGGCTGCAAGCCGGTGCTGTCGTTCAAGTTCGATCCGGCCCAGGTGCCTGGATTGCCCGAGCCGCGGCCGATGTTCGAGATCTTCGTCAGCTCACCGCGGGTCGAAGGCGTGCACCTGCGCTTTGGCCATGTGGCGCGCGGCGGGCTGCGCTGGTCCGACCGCATGGAAGACTATCGCACCGAGGTGCTGGGCCTGGTGAAGGCGCAGCAGGTCAAGAATGTGGTCATCGTCCCGGTCGGCTCCAAGGGCGGCTTTGTGCTCAAGCGCGCACCGCCGGCGGGCGACCGCGAGGCGCTGATGAAGGAAGGCGTGGCCTGCTACCAGACCTACCTGCGCGGCCTCTTGGACATCACCGACAACCTGGTCGACGGCAAGGTCAGCCCGCCGGCCCACGTGGTGCGCCACGACGGCGATGACGCCTACCTGGTGGTGGCTGCCGACAAGGGCACGGCCACCTTCTCCGACATCGCCAATGGCATTGCCGCCGAGTACGGCTTCTGGCTCGGCGATGCGTTCGCGTCGGGCGGCTCGGTCGGCTACGACCACAAGAAGATGGCGATCACGGCACGCGGTGCCTGGGAAAGCGTGAAGCGCCACTTCCGCAGCTTTGGCCACGACACCCAGACGCAGGAGTTCAGCGTCGTGGGCGTCGGCGACATGAGCGGCGATGTGTTCGGCAACGGCATGCTGCTGTCGCGCCATATCCGGCTGCTGGCCGCATTCGACCATCGGCATATCTTCATCGACCCGACACCCGACGCGGCCGCCAGTTTTACTGAGCGCGAACGCCTGTTTGCGCTGCCGCGCTCATCCTGGGCCGACTACGACCAGAGCAAGATCTCGGCCGGCGGTGGTATCTGGCCGCGCACGGCCAAGTCGATCCCGCTATCGGCGCAGGCGCGCAAGGCCCTGGGCATCGCGGGCGGCGCCGGGCCGATGACGCCGGCCGAGCTGATGCACGCCATCCTGCTCGCCCCGGCCGACCTGTTCTACAACGGCGGCATCGGCACCTACGTCAAGGCCGAGACCGAGAGCCATGGCGAATGCGGCGACCGCGCCAACGACGCGATCCGCGTCAACGGCAACGAGCTGCGCTCCAAGGTGGTGGCCGAAGGCGGCAACCTGGGCTGTACCCAGCGCGGTCGCATCGAGTATGCGCTCCACGGCGGGCTGATCAACACCGATGCGATCGACAATTCGGCCGGCGTCGACTGCTCGGACCACGAAGTCAACATCAAGATCGCACTCAACGCGGTGGTGGCCGACGGCGAGCTGACCGTGAAGCAGCGCGACAAGCTGCTGGCCGAGATGACCGACGACGTCGCCGCGCTGGTGCTGCGCGACAACACCTTCCAGAACCAGGTGCTGGCCGTCACGCGCTCGCGCGGCGCGGCGCTGCTCGACGAGCAGGGCCGCTACATGCGCCACCTGGCGGCGCGTGGCCGCCTGAACCGCAGCCTCGAATTCCTGCCCGACGACGATGCGCTGGCCGGGCGCCGCCAGGCCGGCCATGCACTCACTGCGCCCGAGCTGTCGGTGCTGCTGGCGTACCACAAGATGGAGCTGTACGACCAGGTGCTGGCCTCCGACGTGCCCGAGGACGCCTACATCGCCACCACCTTGCAGCGCTACTTCCCGGCGCGCCTGCACAAGCAGTTTCCGGCTGCGCTCGAGCGACACCCGTTGAAGCGCGAGATCATCGCCACGCATGTGATCAACAGCATGGTCAACCGCGTCGGCCCGACCTTCGTGCACCACCTGGTTGAGGAAACCGGCGCCGCCGAGCCCGACATCGTGCGCGCCTATCTGGCCACACGCCAGGTGTTCGACCTGGTCTCTGTCTGGCTGGCCACCGAGGCGCTGGACAACCTCGTCGCCGAATCAACACAGAACGCGATCGTGCTGGCCACCGTGCGCCTGTTCGAGCGCGCCACGGTCTGGCTGCTGCATCAGCGCAACGCGCTGCGCGACATCGATGCGACGATCAAGCGTTTTGCACCGGGTATCGAAGCTGTCGGTGCCGGCCTGGCGGGCTGGCTCGCGCCGCACGAGCGGGCCACGGTCGATGCAGCCGCGACGCAGCTTGCGGCCCAAGGCGTGCCACTGGCGCTGGCGCAACGCGTGGCGCGAATGGAGGCGCAGGTGGCGGGTCTGGACATCGTCGAGCTCAGCGCCGAGTGCAGTGCCGCCATCGAGACCGTAGGCGGCGTCTATTTCGGCGTCGGCGGTCGCCTGGACCTCGGCTGGATATCGCAGCAGATGTCCGTACTGCCGGCCGACAGCCATTGGCAGGCCCTGGCGCGGGTGGCCATGCGCAACGACATGTCGTCGCTGGCACGCGACCTGGCGCGCTCGGTGCTGAAGGGCGACACGGCAGCCGCCGAGCCGGCCACGCTGATCGAGCGCTGGGAGGCCAAGCGTGGGCCGCAGATCGCGCGCTGCCACCAGGTGCTGGCCGACGTGAAGCCCGCGCCGCTGGTCGACATGGCGATGCTGTCCGTGCTGTTGCGCGAGCTTCGTTCGCTGGTCTGAAGCCGCCATGCGGCAGCGCGGCCACGATGATACGAAGGCGCCGTAGGCCACGCGATCACTGGCATATCGGCGTTCTAGCTACTGGCCGAACGCGTTCTGCCGAGCGGTCACTCGGACTGCGCGTCGCGCGCAACTTGTCGCCTGGACCGCCAATCGCGAAACAGCTTCACCAGAATCGGGGCCAAGGTCAGGCCACCCAGCGCCAGCACCGAAAACAGAATGCGGTCGGATTCACCGGTCCTCATCACGCTGCCGAAATGAGCGAGAAGAAAACTCGTGGGCGCGATCCCGGCGAGGGTTGCGATCGCAAAGCGCCAGAATGACAACACCGTGAGTCCCGCGGCGTAGCTGACGATATCAAACGAAGGAAACGGGAATAGCCGACTGACAAAGACGACGCCCGTGAGCGCGTTCTGGGATCCGATCAATCCGACCGAAAGGCGGCCGCCAAACCAACGATGCACGGTTTCGTAACCGACGAAACGCGACACGGCGAACGCAGTCATCGCACCTCCCACTGCGCCCAGTATTACGTAGAGCGTGCCCCAAGCATGTCAATAGACAGCACCCGCATACAGCGCGATGATGAACGCTTGGAGAACTCCCGCGCTCGCCCACTCCCGCCAGGTTTGCAGCGTCAGGTAGCGGTAGAGCACCCAGGATGCGATCACGATCATGATGGCGGCAAGGCCCCAAACGCCTGAGTGTGAAACGGCTTCACTCATGACGACAATCCTTCGTCAAGCCTGGACCGGCGCCCGGCGCCAGCCGGCGGACTTGCAGCGTCAGTCCCTCGCGGCCGGTCATCTCGACCGTGTCGCCAGCGGCAAGGACCCCGTCCGCACAGATTGCTGACCAGCTTTCGCTCGCCACCCACACATACGTCGAGCGCCGATCTAGCGACCGCACCGTGCCGACGGCGTGCAGCGGCCAAATGCGGCGGCGCATGGACACCGTCCGAAAGATCGTTACCATGTGCCGTTGCAGCATGCGGCCGGCGCCACCCGCGGCGTGTCGCAGACGGTCGCGCACTATGTTGCCCCTGCAACAAGCGCGGTCCTCGCCACGCAGGATTGCAGGGCTCTCGAGGAAGTGCGCCATGGTTGAAAGCGGAAACGGAACCAGAGACCTTGGAACGGAGCTTGGCAACCCCAAAGGGCGGCGCAAGGAAACGTTGCTCAAGACCGGCGCCTTGCAGAAGGCGATTTTCAACAGCGCCAACTTCTCGAGTATCGCGACGGACTCGAAGGGCGTGATCCAGATCTTCAACGTCGGGGCCGAGCGCATGCTGGGCTATGCGGCGATGGACGTGGTCAACAAGATCACCCCGGCCGACATTTCCGATCCACAGGAAATTATCGTGCGTGCCGAGGCGTTGAGCGTCGAGCTCGCCACGCCGATCGCGCCGGGCTTCGAAGCGCTCGTGTTCAAGGCTTCGCGCGGCATCGAGGACATCTACGAGCTGACATACATCCGCAAGGACGGCAGCCGATTTCCGGCGGTCGTGTCGGTGACAGCGCTGCGTGACGCCGACGAAACCATCATCGGCTATCTGTTGATCGGCACCGATAACACCGCGCGCAAACTGGCGGAAGAGGCCTTGATCGAAGCCGGTGCCCTTCAGCGCGCCATTTTCAACAGCGCCAACTTCTCCAGCATCGCCACCGATGCCAAGGGCGTCATCCAGATCTTCAATGTCGGCGCCGAGCGGATGCTGGGCTATGCCGCCGCCGACGTCGTCGACAAGATCACGCCGGCC
>JANMSS010000345.1:0-2382 GCA_031389585.1 Burkholderiales bacterium
CGAGGCCGTCAAGCGCATGAGCCGCAAGAGCGGTGGGGCCGGGGGCTCGATCGTCAACCTCTCCAGCGTCGCGGCCAAGCTCGGCGCGCCGGGCTGGTACGTCGACTACGCCGCCAGCAAAGGGGCGATCGACAGCTTCACCACCGGCCTGGCGCGCGAGGTGGCGGCCGAAGGCATTCGCGTCAACGCGGTGCGCCCCGGCATCATCGACACCGACATCCACGCTTCGGGCGGCCAGCCCGACCGCGCGTACGAGTCGGCGGGGCTGATCCCGATGCAACGCCCCGGCAGCGCCGACGAAGTGGCCGCGGCCATCGTCTGGTTTTTGTCCGACGCCGCGGCCTACACCACCGGAGCCATCCTGGACGTGAGCGGCGGGCGCTAAGCGCTCGCTGGTCGGACTGCCTAGGGATTGCCGCGCGCGCACCGCTCTGGCCACTATGCGTCCATTGCAACCAGCCAGGGAGCGCGACATGGCCAGTAAGGCAACCAAGGGCTCGACCCGCAAGGCCCGGGCCAAGCAGATCCGCACCAGTTTCCGGGCGGCGAAGTTCGACGCACGGCCCGACCGGCTGGACTTTCGCGACCTGCCCTACACCCCGCCGCTGCGCTCGCTGGCGCCGTGCTGGCCCGAGGACAGCCTGCTGCACGACTGGCTGCCCCGCTACGTCGAGGCCGAACTCGTGCTGGATCAGGGGCTGGAAGGCGCGTGCACCGGCTTCGGCCTGGCCTGCGTCATCAACCACTTGTTCTGGGTGCGCCACCTAAGCACAGGAAGTACCAAGGCGTTCAACCTAGTCAGCCCGCGCATGCTCTACGAGCTGGCGCGCCGCTACGACGAGTGGCAGGGCGACAGCTACGAAGGCTCGTCGTGCCGCGGCGCGCTCAAGGGCTGGCACAAGCATGGTGTGTGCGCCGACGCGCTGTGGCGCTACCGCAGTGCGGACGGCGACGTGCGCCTGCTCAAGCCCGACGAGGGCTGGGATTTCGATGCGGTCACGCGGCCGCTCGGCGTGTACTACCGCCTGAACCGCAAGTCGGTGGTCGACATGCAGGCCGCGATCCAGCAGATCGGCGCGGTGTATGTGTCGGCGCGGGTGCATGACGGCTGGGACCGGGTGCCCGAAGTCAACCAGGCGCCGCGCGCCCATGCCAAGCTGCCGCTGATACCGCCGCCTGCCGACCCCAGGAAGACCGGTGGCCATGCCTTCGCCCTGGTGGGCTACAACGAACGCGGCTTCGTGGTCCAGAACTCCTGGGGCCCGGGGTGGGGCGCGGGGGGCTTTGCCGTGCTCCCGTATGCCGACTGGGTGGCCTATGGCACCGACGCCTGGGCCGTGGCGCTGGGCGTGCCGCAAGCAGCGGCGCGCCAGCGCCAGCGCATCGAGGCGCTGCGCTGGCCCTCGCGCAGCGGCCGCTCGCTGGGTTTCTTCGACTTCCGCCCGCGCAACCCCGACAACCCGCCCGACGACCCGTGGCCGATCGACCGCGAGTTCGATCACAAGCCCTACCAGCCCTGGACCACGGCCCAGGCCTACAGCCACACGCTGGTCACGGGCAACGACGGCAAGCTGTGCATCACAGACATCACTGCGGGCCTCAGCGGCGACGCTGCCAAGCTGGTGCGCGAGATCGCCTTCACCCGGCCCAAGGCCTGGTTCGCAGGCCAGGCCCAGCCCAGGCTCGTGATCTACGCGCATGGCGGCCTGAACAGCGAGGCCGAGGCGATCGACCGGATTCGCGTGCTGGCGCCGTACTTCGAGGCCAACGGCATCTACCCCCTGTTCATCGCCTGGCGCACCGGGCCGCTGGAAACCCTGATGTCGATCCTGGAGGACAAGTTCCGCTCCTTCTTCGGTGTCTCGACACCCGACGAAATGCGCGCGGCGGGCTTCCTCGATGAACTTGCCGAAGCCCGCGACCGCCGTGTCGAGGAATTCGCCCGCGTCGTGCTCAAGGGCGTGTGGTCCGAGATGCGCGAGAACGCGCAGCGCGGCGCCCTGGCCGGCCATGGCCTGGCGCTGCTGGCGCAGTCGCTGGCCGAACTGCGCAACGCGATGCGCACGCGGGGTCTGTCCGTGCACCTGGTCGGCCACTCGGCCGGGGCGATCCTGCTCGGCCACCTGCTTACGCAATTGGCGGCGCCGCCCGGCGGCGGCGCGCCGATAGCGGTGGCGACTTGCACGCTGTATGCGGCGGCCTGCTCGCTGCCCTTTGCGCTCGACAAGTACCTGGGCGCGGCCAAGGCGATCCTGCCCAGCCGCCAGATCGAGCTGCACTGCCTGAAGGACCGCGAGGAGAAAGACGACTTCCTGGCCGGCGCCAAGGGCCTGCACCTGTACGGCAAGTCGCTGCTCAACCTTGTCAGCCGCGCCCTGGACG
>JANMSS010000357.1:0-5225 GCA_031389585.1 Burkholderiales bacterium
TTGCCATCGGCTTGGCGCTGTTGAAGTTTGGTGTGGAGGTTCATTTCAATGCCCCAATTGATTCGTCAGTTGAATATTTGGCTGCGTGCGCTGCTTACCGGGTCCCGCCCCGGCGGGCGGGTAACTTTCATTTGCGGCCCCAAATGAAAGTCACCAAAGCAAAGGGGCTGAATGCAAAACCCCGCAGTGCGTTCTTCGCGCTTGGGCCGCCCGGCCCAGCGGGCCACTTGAAGGCGCAGCTGCAGATCGAAGCGACATCTCACTCGACGAGGCCTCGCTTCGCGTTCGCCTGGGGTCCAGCGAATCTGCGCGGGCGAGGCATTGCGAGGCCCGCGACGCCTAGTGCGCAGAAGGGGCATCGTGCAGCCCGCTTTCCAAGTGGCCCGCTGGACCGCGGTTCCGCAGCGTGCAGAACGCATGAAGGGTTTTGCATTGAGGTCGTTTGCTTTGGTGACTTTCCTTTGGACCAGCAAATGAAAGTTACCCGCCCGCCGGGGCGGGACCCGGCAGGCAACGCAGTCAACCATTGAAGAAAAGCAGACCTCATCTCAAGCCGCCCGCCGCGACTCGGCAATCGGCTCACTCGACGTCACGAGCGCACTTGCCGGCATGCCATCCTTCCACGGCAGCGACACGGGGTAGTCCTTCAGCAAGCAATCGTCGGGCAGACATTCGATCGGCGTGAAGTCGCGGTGCGCGATGTACTCGGGCCGCTTGAACCGTCGGATGTGATTGCTGACCGCGCACAGGCTGAGGTAGACGCTGACGCGGTTCCATGGCGACAGATTGCTGCTCGAGGCGTGTACCAGACACGAATGAAACAGGATCATCGAGCCAGCCGGCCCGTGCGGGCTGACGATGCCGCCATCCTTGCCGCCGGCACGCTTCACCAGCTGTGCAATCAGCTCGTGGTCCACCGTCCACAGCGGATAGCTGGTCGTCGTCAGGTCATGTTTGGCATCAATCACGCCGCGCCGGTGGCTGCCGGGGATGAACATCAGCGGGCCGTTGAATTCGTTGACGTCGTCGAGAAAGATCGCCACGTTCATCGCCCGCTCGGTGGGCATCAAGTCGTCGTTCTTCCAGGTGCCGTAGTCCTGGTGCCACTGCCAGACATCACCCTCAAAGGCCATCTTGCCGTTGATCTTGAACTGGTGCATGTAGAGCGCCTCGCCAAGCAGCTCCTGCACCGGCTCGACCATGCGCGGATGGCGCGCCAGGCGAGCGAAGGGTTCGCTCACCAGATGCCCGGCGAAATTGGTGCGCACCGCGTCGCTGCCCTTCTCGCGCACGTTGTAGGCCGCGCGTCGGCTGTAAAGCTCGGGCACCGCATCGAGCATGGATTGCATTTCCGCCGCGCTGAACAGCCCCGGGAAGAACAGGTAGCCGTCGCGGTCGAATGCAGCGCGTTGTTCGGTGCTGAGTTTCATCGTCTTTCTCCGGTGCCGCCGTGGCACAGCCTACATCCTTTACCAACCGCCGTGGCTGACACTGGGCGCTCAGCGTTACCCGCACCCCATGAGACGTTCTGCACTGCCAAGCGCACGCCGCGGATCGGGCTTTGCCCGGCCGCCGGCGTGGCCCCCTTGAGGGGGAGCGGCAAAGCCGCTTCGGGGGTGGGTCCTTTCACCGCCGCGTAGACAACCAGATCCCGGGCAGGATCAGCAGAGCGCCCACCGCATGGAAGATCTCGACACTTTCGCCCAGCACGGCCCAGCCGATGACGGCGCTGTACAGCGGCCCAAGATAGAGCACCGTCGCCACCCGCGCCGCGCCGAGCACCCGCTGCATGAACGAATAGGCGCCGTAAGCGGCGGCACCGGGCAGCAGCGCGGCCGCGAACACCAGGCCGGCGCTCTGCCACGACAGTGTCGACGGCAGCCAGAAGTAAGCCTCCCAGAGCGTGAACGGGGTCAGCACGATCACGCCGCCACAGGCCGTCAGGGTCAGGCGCGCCAACGAGCCGAAGGCCGAGGGCCAGGCGCGCAGCAGCAGCGAGTAGGCGGTCCAGGCCAGCACAGCGGCGGCGATCCACAAGTCGCCTGGGTTGATGCCGACCTGCTGCAGCGCACCCCACTCGCCCTTGACGACGATGTGCAGCATGCCCGCCAGCGCCAGCACCACGCCGAACGCCTGCAGCGGCCCGAAGCGCTCACGCAGCCACAACGCCGACGCCAGCGCAATCATGACCGGCGATGTCGCGTAGAGCAGCCCGATATTGACCGCGGACGTGCTGCGCCCGCCAATGTAGACAAAGGCGCCGCAGACCCACATGCCCAGCGCGCCGAGGACCAGAAAGTGCCCGAGCTCGGCGC
This sequence comes from Burkholderiales bacterium, assembly GCA_031389585.1. Lineage (GTDB taxonomy): Bacteria > Pseudomonadota > Gammaproteobacteria > Burkholderiales > Burkholderiaceae_C > CADEEN01. The sequence continues at coordinate 2,316 of JANMSS010000357.1, forward strand.
GGATCAGGTGGCGCTTGGCGATCAATTCGCGGCCGCAGAACGCGCTCAGCAACAGCGCTGCCACACTCCACCGAGCCAGGGCCAGCATGTGCGGCGCGATCACGCCCGGCGCCCAGCGCGCGACCAGGTAGTTCACGCTCCACAGCGCCGGCACAACGAAGATCAGCGCGGTGGCCAGCCGCACCTCGGCGGCGTGGCTGCGGCTCAGGCCGGTCATGCCCCAGGTGCTGCAAAAGGGTGCTCGGGCCGCGGCGTGCCGAACAGCAGACCCTGCATCGCCTGGCAGCCGAGGGCCGCGAGGAAGTCGCGCTGCTCGACGGACTCGACGCCCTCGGCAAGCGTGGTCATGCCCATGCCCTGCGCCAGCATGACGATTGCGCGCGCGATGGCAGCGCTGCCTGCGTGCCCGGGCAGCCCATGCACGAAGCTGCGGTCGATCTTGATGCGGTCTATCGGCAGCCGATTGAGCCGCCCGAGCGACGAGTAACCCGTGCCGAAGTCGTCGATCGCGATGCGCACGCCGAGCGCCTTCAGGTCAGCCAGGGTGGCCGACACGGCGTCCAGGTCGTCCATCAGCATGCCCTCGGTGATTTCGAGTTCGAGCCACTCACCACCCAAGCCTTCCTCGCGCAGTATCTGGGCCAGATTGGCGCCAAAACCAGCGTCACGGAACTGCAGCGACGCCACGTTGACCGACACGGGCAGCGCGCGGCCGGCGTCGAGCCAACGCCGCGCTGCGCGCACGGCCTCGCGCAGCACCCACTGGCCGATCGGTACGATCAGCCGCTGTTGCTCGACGATCGGGATGAACTGATCGGGCTCGACCAGCCCGCGCGTTGGATGCTGCCAGCGGATCAACGCCTCGGCACCCACAAGCGCACCGTCGTTGGCACGCACCTGGGGCTGGAAATGCAGCACGAATTCATTGCGCGCCACGGCCAGCATCAGTTGCGATTCGAGCTCCAGCGCAGCCAGTGCGCGTTGGCCCAGTTCGGGGTCGTAGCAGCGCACCGTGGCGCGGCCCTGCTCTTTGGCCTGGTACATCGCCGCGTCGGCACAGCGAACCAGATCGGCCGGAGTCGTCGCATGCAGCGGATACAACGCGATGCCCACCGAGGGCGTCACCGAAATCGGCCGGCCCTCGAGCAACAGCGGTGCGGCAAACGAACTGAGTATTTTCCTGGCCACCTCCTGCACATCGTCCAGCGGCAGCGCGCCAGGCAGCAGCACGAGAAACTCGTCGCCACCGAAGCGGCCCACCAGGTCGCTGGCGCGCAACAATTGCTTGAGGCGCTGGGCCAGGGATTGCAACAGCGCGTCGCCGACCAGGTGGCCACGCGAGTCGTTGACATGCTTGAACTGGTCAAGGTCGATGAACAGCAATGCCCCTTCGGCGTCACCGGTGCGACCGCTGGCCATCAGTTCAGCCAACCGCGCCATGAAGGCCATGCGGTTGAGCAAGCCTGTCAAGGGGTCGTGGTGTGCCAGGTGATAAATGTGCGAGCGTGCAGCCTCGCGGGCACGCAGGTCGCGCACGATGCTCATGCGCAGCCGCTCGCCATCGCGCTCGATGACGCGGACAATGATCTCGACCGGAATGCACGTGCGGTCTTTATGCAGCAGCACGCTTTCGTAGGCCGTCTCGGCACCGGCGGCCATCATCTCCAGCACCTTCGGGATGTGGTCGGGGGCAATGAACTCGAGATTCCTGCGTCCGATGAATTCGTCCAGCGTATGGCCCAGCAGGTCCAGGATCGGCGGGTTGGCGTCGGTGATGATGCCGTCTTTGTGGAAGACGATGCCTTCGACGCTGGCCTGCATGAACTTGGCCAGGCGTTGCTCGGACTCGCGCACCGCACGCTCGGCCTCACGTTGACTCGTGATGTCGTTGATGAGCACGAAAGCGGCCAGCGCTTTGCCGTCTTCGCCCAGGTGCGGGACCAACTGGACCTCGATCCACCGCGGGCCCTTGGGTGATTGCAATTCGCGGACGTAGCGCGGAGGGCGGCGACCGTTGCGAATTTCTTCGATATGCGGCGCGATCAGCCGCGTTGCATCGGCGCCGATGATCTCCTCGACGGTGCGCCCGAGTATGGTTTGCTCGGTCAGGCCGAAGGTCTGCGCATAGCCTGCATTGGCGAACAGGCAGCGGAAGTCGTCGACGCCGAACAGCGCAATCAGTGCCGGCACATTGTCGGCAACCAGCCGCAACTGCTGCGCCTGCTCGCGTGCGCTGGCCTCGGCCAGGCGCACTGCAGACACGTCGTGCCACTGGCACAGATAGCGCCCGACCTGCGGTAGCCATCGGGCAGTGCAATCGACCCAGGCAGCGCCCTGCACTGCGCTGGCGCGAGCCATGCGACCGAGGCTGAGTTGAAGCGTGAAATCGCGCTCGGCGGCCAGGGCCCGCAACAGCGGCGCCTGCGCCGCCACGTCGAGCACCGAGCGCCAACCTGCGCCCAAGGCCACTGTGCTGGCGATGCCGGTGAACGCGCTGAACGCTGCATTGACCGCCGTGGCGCTGCCGCCGGCCGTGATCACCAACACCGGCGTGGGCAGCGATTGCCAGCCCGGCTGGGCGGGCTCGGCGAAGTGGGAATCGGCGTCAGGCTCCGACATGCATCAGTCCCCCTGCACCACCGTGGCCGCGAGGCACAGGTCGTCCCAGGCCCGCGCCTTGTCGGCCGGCGTGCGCAACAGGTATGCGGGATGGTAGGTCGCGACCACCGGCACACCGCGCCAGGCATGCACGCGGCCACGCAACTTGCCCAAGGGCTCCTCGCTGGCCAGCAGGGCCTGCGCCGCAAAGCGGCCCATCGCCAGAATGATGCGCGGCTGCACGAGCGCAATCTGGCGCTCGAGGAAGGGCGCGCATTGCACCGTCTCGGCCGGCTCGGGGTTGCGGTTCTT
>JANMSS010000080.1:0-4156 GCA_031389585.1 Burkholderiales bacterium
CTGCGCCGACCAGTTCGCCAGCGGATCGTCCTTGAAGCCGCTCTTGACGAAGCGCTGCCAGCGGCCCACGGCATAGCAGACCAGCAGGTCGGCATGGGCCGCGAAGTCGTGCTCGGCCGCCAGCGCGCCCTGGGCCGAAGCTACCTTCAGGGATTGCTTGAGCGTAGATTCGATGCGGTCCAACAACTGGTTGATGCGGGCCTGCAGGCGTGGGTTTTCATGCACCAGCGCATCGCCCACCAGCACCCGCGTCAGGCCGCGGTTCTTCTGCGCGAAGCGCAACAGCGAAGCCACGATCGCCTCGGCCTGCTTGAGTCCGGATTCCTCGGCGGCTTCGATCTGGGTGATGACCGAGAAAACCCCGCTCTCGATGAACTCGATCAGGCCCTCGTACATTTGCGCCTTGCTGGCGAAGTGCCGGTAAAGCGCCGCCTCCGATACCTGCAACTGCTTGGCCAGCAGCGCCGTGGTGACCTTCTCCACGGCCGGGCGTTCCAGCATTTCGGCAATGGTTTGCAGGATCAGGAGCTTCTTTTCACCAACTTTGGCGGCGCGGGCTTCGTTCATGGTGGCATCAACCTGAATGGTTTACTTCGATTTGATCAAGGTACCGACGCCTTCGTCGGTCAGGATTTCGAGCAGCAGCGCATGTTCGACACGGCCGTCGATGATGTGCACACCCGTCACGCCGCTTCTTGCGGCGTCCAGCGCCGAGCTGATCTTGGGCAACATGCCGCCGGAGAGCGTGCCGTCGGCCACCATGTCGTCGATCTGCTTCGGCGTGATGCCGGTGATCAGCTTGCCGGACTGATCGAGGACGCCCGGCGTATTGGTCAGCAGCACGAGTTTTTCCGCCTTGAGCACCTCGGCAATCTTGCCGGCCACCACGTCGGCGTTGATGTTGTAGGTTTCGCCCTCGCTGCCGACGCCGATCGGCGCGATCACCGGGATGAAGTCGCCGGTGTCGAGCAGGGCGATCAGGCTGGGATCGATGGAGACGATGTCGCCGACCTGGCCGATGTCGATCAGATCGCCCGGGACGTCCTTGTTTTCCATCATCAGCTTCTTGGCGCGGATGAAATTGCCGTCCTTGCCGGTGAGGCCCACCGCCTTGCCGCCGGCAACGTTGATCAGGCCGACGATGTCCTGCTGCACCTGGCCGGCGAGCACCCACTCGACGACCTCCATCGTCTCCTCGTCGGTGACGCGCATGCCCTGCACAAAGCTGCCCTTCTTGCCCAACCGATTCAGCGCCTCTTCGATCTGCGGCCCGCCCCCGTGGACGACGATCGGGTTCATGCCGACCAGCTTGAGCAACACCACGTCTTCGGCGAAGTCCTGCTGCAATGCGGGGTCGGTCATGGCGTTGCCGCCGTACTTGATGACCAGCGTCTTGCCGTGGAACTTGCGGATGTAGGGCAGCGCATGCGACAGGATCTCGGCCTTCTCGCGCGGGTCGATGTGTGACACGTCGGTCAGGTGGGCAGTGGTCATGGTGGAGGGCCTGGCTGGGGTGGGCGGCGTGAAATTGTAGGCATGTGCAACGGATCCCCGCTCAGACAGCGTGGGAACTTCTGCGCGGTGACGCGCTCTCTAGCAGGCCCCTGTATCCTCCGACCCCATGTTGCGCCTGTCGCGTCAGTTCACCACCGCCCTGCTCTGGCTGGCCATCGCGCTGCTGCCGTTGCGTGGCGGCATGGCTGCGGCGATGCCGATGGCGATCGGTACGGGTGAGTCGCACATGCTCGCGATTGCGACGTCGTCTGCGAATGCAAGCACCTTGGCGAGCGAGCCCTGCCACCCGGCGCCGGCCGCACAGGCTGCCGGCGAAGCCGGCGACACCTACAGCGGCGGCACCCACACCTGTTCCTTGTGCGATCTGTGCAACGCGGCGACTGCGGCCGTGGCGCCCGCGCCATTGAACCTCTCGGCGCTGCCTTCGGACTCACCGCGCCCCGACGCATCGCACGACTTCGTCTGCGCGGTGCTCGACACGCCCGAGCGGCCACCCAGACTCCTCCTCGCCTGAACAGCGGCGAGCGAATGCCGTGCGCACTGGCGCACGTGTTCGCGCCGCGCTGAGCCCGCCTACGCCGACGCCGGCGCAGGTCGACCCCAGATCGCGCGAGGAGAGCATGCCCACCATTCCATTTCGCTGGCTGATGCCGGCAGCCCTGCTGACTGCCATCTCGGCGGCCATGGCGCAGACCCCTGGCACCACAGGCAAGGCCGATCCGCTGGACGCGCAGGCCAGCGTGCCGCGCATGGTTCATGAGTCGCCGCTGACCCAGTACCGCAAGCACAGCGACGAGAAGGTCATCTCATGGCGCGAAGCCAACGACACCGTCGGACGCATCGGGGGCTGGCGAACTTATCTGCGCGAGGCGCGCCAGCCCGATCCCGTCACGGCGCCGTCGACCGGCAAACCCGTCGAGCCCGCCACGCCTGCCGCCATGCCGGCAGGCGTGGCGGCCACAAGATGAACTGAGGCGCCGATGACCATAGCCACTTCCAACACCATTCCACGGCCCACGCGAGCAAGCCTGCTCGCCCTGTTCGCCGCGGCGCTGCTGCTCGGCGGCTGCGCTTCCTTCAGCCCCGACGGTGGCCTTGCCGTCGTCGAGCAAGCCACCAAGGAGCGGCTCGGCAAGGACCTGCGCTGGGCGCGCTCGGACGCCGACCGCGCTGCGATCGAACAGCGCGTGACCGCACTGCTGGCGCAGCCCCTTTCGGTCGACGACGCGGTGCAACTCGCGCTGCTCAATAACCGAGGCCTGCAGGCCGCCTTCGACGAACTCGGCATCACCGAGGCCGAAGTCGTCCAGGCCGGTCGGCTGCCGAACCCTGGTTTTTCGTTCGCTCGCCTGCGACGCGGCGATGAAGTTGAACTCGAACGTGGCCTGCACTTCAATCTGGCTCGGCTGGTGGCCATGCCGCTGATGCGGCAGGTGGAAGAGCGTCGCTTCAAACAGGCCCAAGGCGCGGCGGCCACGGCCGTGCTGTCGCTGGCAGCGCAAACGCGCGTGGCCTACTTCAACGCGCTGGCGGCCGAGGAGACGGTGCGCTATACGCGCCAGGTGATGCAGGCCGCGCAGGCCAGCGCTGAATTGGCGCGGCGCATGGAGCAGGTCGGCAACTTCAGCAAGCTGCAGCGGGCGCGCGAACAGGCGTTCTACGCCGACGCTGCGCTCAACCTGGCGCGCGCCGAACAGGCCCAGCGCGCGACCCGCGAGCGCCTGACGCGCCAGCTCGGTGTGTGGGGCGCGCAGACCCAGTTCACCTTGCCGCCGCGCCTGCCCGACCTGCCGCCACAAGCCAACGATCTGCCCGATGTCGAGCGCCTTGCGATGGCGCAGCGGCTGGACGTGCAGGGCGCGAAGCTGGCGGTGGAGCAGACCGCCAGGAACCTGGGTCTGACCCGCGCGACCCGTTTCGTCAACGTGCTCGAGCTCGGCGCCATCCGCAACAGCTCGAACGAGGCCCCGACGCAGCGCGGCTGGGAAATCGGCGTGGAACTGCCACTGTTCGACTGGGGCGACGCGCGAATCGCCCGCGCGCAAGCGGTCTATATGCAAACGCTCAATCGCGCTGCCGAGACTGCCGTCAATGCCCGTTCGGAAGTGCGCGAGGCCTATGCCAACTACCGCTTCGCCTACGACATCGCCCGCCACCAGCGCGACGAGATCGTGCCGCTGGGCCAGCGCATCGCCGCGGAGAACGTGCTGCGCTACAACGGCATGCTGATCGGCGTGTTTGAGTTGCTGGCTGATGCGCGGTTGCAGATCGCCGGCGTCAACGCCGCCATCCAGGCCCAGCGCGATTTCTGGATCGCGCAGTCCGACCTGGACATGGCCCTGATCGGCAAGCCCAGTCTGATGGCCCCGGCCGGCCCCTCGATGGCTGCCGAGGCCGGCGGCGCTGGCCACTGACATTGAAGGAACACAACGTGGTATCTCGACGAAACTTTATCGGCGGCGCAGGCGCGACCGCTGCCGCTGTCAGCGCGGCAGCGGTCAGCAAGGTCGCGATGGCCGCGCTGCCCGAGCCCGTGATTCAGAACAAGCCCGACACGATGCCGCCGCTGGTGCCCAACACTGGCCGGCCCTACAACCCGGTGGTCACGCTCAACGGCTGGACCCTGCCCTGGCGCATGAAC
>JANMSS010000376.1:0-1981 GCA_031389585.1 Burkholderiales bacterium
AAATCACTTGCGCGCCACCCCCATCGTCCACGATCCCGCTGAAACGGCGTCCACGATCAGACTGAAACGCCGTCCACGATCACGCTGAAATACCGTCCACGATCAGCCTGAAATGCCGTCCACGATGGGCTGAAATACGCAGTCGACGATTGAGAACAGGCCGGTGATGATTCGCTGCAGATCCTGATCCTCAATGCTGCCTGGCTCGAGTCCGAGGTCGGCTCGAACCACCTTGAACACGGGCTGGAGATCCTGCTTGTCGGGCATCGACAGCTTGTTGTCCTCGATGTAGGTTTTGAAGATCGATTCGAGGATGTTTGAGGCTGCGGAGACGGCTTCACGCGGTTTCGCCTCCACGCTTTCCATGGCTCGATCGAACTCACGATGTATGGCGGGCATGTCTCTGCCCTTGATGAGCTGTCCGAGCGTCTTGCTCGGTGCCGAGCCACCTCCTGTAATGAAGCCGCCGATACGATATTGCAAGCCGTTGTTGGCCAGCGCGAATTCCATCTTCCGCACGTTCTCGCGCCTCTTCTGGATGCTCTCGCTTTCGGTGGTCCAGGCCGGTGGCTTGAAGTCGGCAGACATCACCGGATCTTCCATGTAGCTGCAGATGATTCGGCCTAGAACTGCAAGCGGCTTGGGGTGCTGCTTGTTCGTGGCACGCAGCCATTCCTGAGCCTTGACCGGTTTGCTTCCCTCGGGCGCGTCGCCCGAGGCCTCGGCGTACATGAACAGGCTGTTCATGCTCGCGTGGGTCTCAGCGTCTGAGACGATATTTGCCACGATGGCGATCAGGGGCGACGGGATGGACTTGGCCACGCGGGCTTTCCGGCGATGTCAGTCCCACATTGTCATCTGCGCCAACCGCCATCCTTCCTCGACGAGCCCAGCCTCAACGGGGAGGCAATGCCACCTCCCCGGGGAGTCATTGCTGCCTGTACCAGGGGCGACCGCATTGCCCTGGTAAACATACGCAGCGTGAAGGAGACGCAGGGACGCACACCCTACATACGTAGACGGGGGAGGACCGCAGTGCCTCCCCAGCGAATACGCCGACATCTTGTCGTCCGGAGTTCGCGGCCTGACACTTCGTCGTACCGAATGCAAGCGAGCAACAAATGAAGACCAAGACAGCAGTCAAGGCAGTGACCACCGGCACGGACAAAGTGTTGGAAGCAAAGTGGGGAAAGACGTTGCTTGCCGCGGGGTTCACGGCACTTCCCGACGTGACCTTCCGGTATCAGAAAGCTCTCAAGCTGAAGCCGCTCGATGTCGTGATCCTCCTGCACCTGGCGAGCTATTGGTGGAAGCCGACAGAGAACCCGTGGCCGGCGAAGTCCACGATCGCCGAAGCCATCGACGTAGACCCTCGCACCGTGCAGCGGCACATCGAGTCGATGGAGAAACTGGGCTACATCAAGCGGATCACGCGCAGGGCAAAGGCCGGCGACAACCTTACGAACGAATACGACCTCCGAGGCTTCGTCAAGAAGGCCGAAAAGTTCGCTCTGCACGAAATCGAGACGCGGGCAAAACGGGCGGCCGAAGACAAGAGCAAGCGGGTGACGCCGATCGCGGCGTTCTCGCTGATCGACGGAGGCAGGAAGAGTTAAAGGCGACGTAGCTCAAATGGATAGAGCGCCAGCGTCATGTGCCGCCATCTGAAGGCGGCCGGCCGTGGGTTGGGTGACACCCTCATGGTACAGCGCAGGAGATCCCGGTTCGAATCCGGGCGACCGTCACCATCGTGTCACATGCCTTTATTCCAGAACCATTCGCGGAGCGCTACCGCTTCCAGAACATCTCCACGGCCTTCATCCGCCGCTTGCTTTCGGTCGTCACATAGACCGTAGTCGTTGCCAGCGACGCATGCCCCAGATTCTGCTGCGCAATCTCGATCGGCATGCCACCGGCAATGGCATGACTCGCGTGCGAATGCCGCATCCAGTGCGTGCTGGCCTTCGCAAATCGCTCGGCC
>JANMSS010000030.1:0-6858 GCA_031389585.1 Burkholderiales bacterium
ACGATGGTGATCGGTTTTTCGGGGTACTCGGCAAAGGCCACGGTGGTGGCGAGCAGGGCGGCGGCCGCCAGCAGGGTGCGTTTCATGGTCAGGACTCCTTCGTTGAACCGGCAAGGTAGGGGATTCGCGATATTAGGCGCAGGGCGGCGCGGGCGGCTTTCGGGTTCTACGTAGCCGGCGGCGCTGTCAGTGTGCGAACTCGGGGCTATTTCATGAAGCCCGGCAGCCAGAGGGCCAGCGGCTGGAACTCGAGCACCAGCAGCATGGCCACGATCAGCGCGGCCACGAAGAGCCAGACGCCGCGAAAAATCTGCCCCAGCGCGACATCCTTGAGCAGCGAATTGAGCACGAAAAGGTTCATGCCCACCGGCGGCGAGATCAGGCCGATCTGCACCACCAGTACGATCAGCACACCGAACCAGACCGGGTCGAAGCCGAGCTGGATGACGATCGGGAAGAACACCGGAATCGTCAGCAGCACCATCGACAACTCTTCCATGATGGTGCCCAGCACCACGTAGATGAGCATCATGGCGCCGACGATGGCCAGCGGCGGCAGGCCTTGGCCCAGGATCCAATCCTTGAGGTCGCCCGGCATGGTTGTGAAATTGACGAAGTTGGCGAACATCATCGCGGCGATCAGAATCGTGAACAGCATCGCCGTGGTGCGCGCGCTCTCGATCAGGATATTCAACACCGAGCGTGGGGTCAGCGCGCCCCGCGCCAGTGCAAAGAAGAAGGCGCCCGAGGCGCCGATGCCCGCGCCCTCGGTGGCGGTGAACACGCCGCCGTAGATACCGCCCAGCACCAGCAGCACCAGCAGGGCCACACCCCAGATATTGCGCACCGCCACCAGCCGCTCGCGCCACGAGCTGCGCTCGCCGGCCGGGCCGGCGGCCGGATCGCGCCAGGTGATGAAGACCACGGCGCACATCATCATCAGCGCGCAGACCAGGCCAGGCAGCACACCGGCCGCAAACAGCTTGCCGATGTGCGTTTCGGTGACGATGCCGTAGATGACCAGGATCGTCGAGGGCGGAATCATGATCCCGAGCGTGCCGCCGGCGGCAATTACGCCGGTCGACAGGTAGTCGGCGTAGCCGAGCTTCTTCATCGCCGGGTAGGCCACCTTGCTCATGGTGGCCGCGGTGGCGATCGACGAGCCGCAGATCGCGCCAAAGCCGGCGCAGGCCAGCACGGTGGCATGCGCCAGCCCGCCGCGCACATGGCCGACGAAGGTGTAGGCGGCACGGAACAGCTCCTGGGCCAGGCCGGCGCGGGCGACGAAGTTGCCCATCAGGATGAACAGCGGCACCACCGACAATGTGTAGGCGAAGCCGGTCTCGTAAACCACCTGGGCGATGCTGGCCGAAGTCGCCGGCCAGCCGCGCATCAGGCCCAGGCCGACGAAGCCGACGAAACCCATTGCAAAGCCCAGCGGCACACGCAGCAGCGCGAGTACGAAGACGGCGGCAAACCCGACCAGGGCCTCGATCACTGCGCGCCGCCGGAGTCGTCAACGCCAGGGTGGTGATGGGTTGCGGGGGCGAGCATCAACAGCAGGTGCACCAACGCCGTGACCCCGCACAACACACTCATGAGGTAGACAAAGGGGCCTTGCGGGATCTTCAGCTGCGCGGTCGTGTCGCCATAGGACATCATGTTGCCGGCCATGATCCACATCAACCAGGCCACGCCGAGCAGCGCGGCGGCGCACAGCACGTCGACCACCAGGCCCTGCGCCCGCCGCACCCAGGCTCCGAGCATCGGGTCGAGCGTATCGAAGACGACATGCTCGCCCCGCAGGGAGACCAGCGGCAGCCCGGCGAAGATCACCAGCACCATCAGCATCTCGGTCAACTCGAGCGAGCCCGGCACCGAGGTGCTGATCGCCTTGCGCCCGGCCACATCGACCAGGGTCAGCCACATGATCGCGAACAGCGCCGCCGCGGCCAAGGTGCCGCACAGCGCCTCGAGCGCGCGCCGCAGGGTTGCGATCAACTCAGGCCAGCGCCGGGCCGCTCCCAAGCCTGTCCTGAGCCTGTCGAAGTGGCCTGTCCTGAGCCTGTCGAAGTGGCCTGTCCTGAGCCCTGCAATTCCGATCGCCCTGAGCTTGTGTTTCCGGTCATCCTGAGCTTGTCGAAGGAAGGGAGGGCGGCCTGAGCTCCCCTCGAGGGGAGCGAGCGCAGCGAGCTTGGGGCCGTCGACCTCAGGCCGGCGCCGGGCCGCTCCCAAGCGGCCTGAGCTCCCCTCGGGGGACGCGAGCGCAGCGAGCCAGGGGCCGTCACTTCTCGAGCTTCTTGATCTCGGCGCGGAACTCGGCGAGCACCTTCTTCGCGTCCTTCAGGCCCTTGGCTTCGGCGCTCGCGATCCACTTTTCCTCGACCGCCACCGTCTTGCCCTGCACTGCCTTGACGAAGGCCGCATCGGCCATGGTGAACTGCACACCCGCGGCCTGCATGAAGGCCATGCCGCGGCGATCGACCTTGTCCCAGCCGCGGCCGAACATCCGCGCCGCGTACTCGCCCGACAACTCGTCGACCGCCTTCTTCACGTCGGCCGGCAACTTGTCGAACGCGGCCTGGTTCATCAGGAAGACGAAGGCGGTGTTGTACAGGCCGCCGGGGAAGCTGGTGCCGTACTTGATGACCTTGTCGATCTTGAACGACTCGACCGATTCGGCGGGGAACAGCGTGCCATCCATCACCCCAGTGGACAGCAACTCGTAGCTCTCGGGCGCGGGCTTCAAGGTCACGTTCATGTCCAGCGACTTGGCGATCTCGTTGACCATGCCGCCGCCGACGCGGAACTTCAGGCCTGAGAGGTCGCCGGCCGTGGCGATCGGCCGCTTGGTGTTGAAGACGATGCCGGGGCCGTGCGTGAATACCGCGATCACCTTGACGCCCTGGTGCTCGGCGGCGATCGCCGGGTATTTGTTGTACGCGCGCTGGAAGGCCACTGACACCGTTTCCGACGAGTTGCCCAGGAACGGCACCTCGGCGATCTGGGTGGTGACGAAGCGGCCCGGAGTGTAGCCCTGCACCGTGTACGACAGGTCGGCCACGCCATTGCGCACCGCATCAAAGGTCCCCGGCGGGGCGGCAACCGCGCGCGGCAGGATGTTGCAGCGCACCTTGCCCGCGGCCTTCTTCTCCAGCTCGGCGCACCACTCCTTTTGCGTCTCCGACAGGATATGGGTCGGTGGCAACCAGGTCGACACAGTGAGCACGGTCTGGGCTTGTGCCGCGGTTGTGGCGGCGAAGGCCAGGCCGGCGACGGCCAGCGGGCGGCAAAGGAAGCGTTGGAACATGTCGAGACTCCTGAAGCAGTGAAGTGGGCGCACGTTGCGCACGCTGCCTGATTGTCCAAGGCGATCGCAGTCGGCCGGCCTGTGGTTTTCCTTGACAACCCGGGCCCCGTCCGCCCGCCGCCAGACAGCGCTGGACTGCGCGACAGTTGTGCAACATGTCACGCGTGCGCACCCGGGGGCCGGTCCCCCGCGGTCAAGGGTCAACCCCCAGGGCAGGGGGAGGGCAGGGCCGAGGGGGCTGCCTAGTATGAGTCAACGCCAACCCGACTCACCGGTCCAGCCCCCCATGCTTGCCAACCTCGAACTTGAAGCCGCCCGCCAAACCCTGCGCGACGCCACCGTGGCGCTCGACGCGGCCGAGGCCGCCGGCGAGCCGGCGGCGCTGAGCCAGGCCTTGGCCCATGTCAGCCGTTGCCACCACGCCATTGGCGCGCTGGCCGAAGCGGTGTGGTACGCCAAGCGCGGGCTGGAACTGGCGCGCAGTCTGTCGGCGGTCGATGCCAGTGTCGATGCGTTGTGCGATCTGGCCGAACTGTCGCTCGAGCGCGCCGCCTTGCTCGACGAGCAAGGCGAACCGCGTGGCGCCTATCGGCTGCGCGACACAGCGCGCGACTATTGCTTCGAAGCCGCACAGCTGGCCCTGCGGTCCGCCGATCAGCAATGGGAAATTACGGTGCTGATGCGTGTCTCCGATCTGTTCGACCGCCTCGGTGATCATGACGACGCCGTCGCGATGCAATGCCGTGCGGTCGAATTGATGACCGAGACGGCGCGCGCGGACTGCGCCATGCAGGCGGTGCAGCGCTTCAGCGCCTGACGGCGCCGCTTCGAGGCGCCAGCGCCAGCCAACGCCAGGTCAACGCCGAAGTACCGGCGCCAAGGCCACGCCGGTGTGCGTCGCGGCCGCCACCACCGCCTCGGGCGTGCCTTCGACCACTACCCGGCCGCCGCCATCGCCGCCTTCGGGTCCGAGGTCGATGACCCAGTCGGCTTCGGCAATCACGTCGAGGTCATGCTCGATGACGATCACGCTGTGGCCGCCGTCGACCAGCCGGTGCAGCACGCGGATCAGGCGCTCGACATCGGCCATGTGCAGGCCGACGGTCGGCTCGTCGAGCACGTAAAGGGTGTGCGGCGCATGATGATGGCGGCGCGCCGGCCGCAGCGCCGGGTCGCTCCCAAGCAAGGCCGGCGCCCCCGCGGGGGGCGGATCGCCGAAGGCGACGGGGGCTCCATGAACGTCGTCGCGCACCTTGCTCAACTCGGTGACCAGCTTGATCCGCTGCGCTTCGCCGCCCGACAGCGTGGGCGAGGGCTGACCCAACGTCAGGTAGCCCAGCCCGACGTCGTGCAGCAATTGCAGCGGGCGGGCAATGGCCGGCATCGAGGCGAAGAACCCGATCGCTTCGTCGACATCCATGCGCAGCACGTCGCCGATGCTCTTGCCGCGCCAGCTCACGGCCAGCGTTTCGGGGTTGAAGCGTTGGCCGTGGCAGCTGTCGCAGGGCACCTTCACATCCGGCAGGAAACTCATTGCGATGGTGCGCACGCCCTGGCCTTCGCAGTCCGGGCAGCGGCCTTCTCCGGTGTTGAAACTGAAGCGGTTCGGTGCGTAGCCGCGCGCTTTGGCTTCAAGCGTTTCGGCAAACATTCTGCGGATCGCATCCCAGAAGCCGATGTAGGTGGCAGGGCAGGAGCGCGGCGTCTTGCCGATCGGCGTCTGGTCGACTTCGAGCACGCGTTCCACGGCTTGCCAGCCGTCGAGCGCGACGCAGCCGGTGGGTGTGGCTTTGCCGCGTGTGCTGACCTGGGCAGCCACGCTGGCCAGCAGCACATCGCGCGCCAAGGTGCTCTTGCCCGAACCCGACACGCCGGTGACGGCGACCAGCCGCTGCAACGGTACGCGCACGTCGAGCGAGCGCAGGTTGTGCATCGACGCGCCACACAGTTGCAGCGCAAGGCCATTGGCCGCGACCCTGCGCCGCGCTTGCAGCGGGTGCTTCATCGGGTGGGCCAGAAAGCGGCCGGTCACCGACTCAGCCTGGGCCGAGAGTTCGGCCACGCTGCCCTGGGCCACCAGCCGGCCGCCGCGCTTGCCGGCGCCGGGGCCGATGTCGATGCGGTGGTCGGCGCGGCGGATCGTGTCTTCATCGTGCTCGACGACCACCAGGGTGTTGCCCTTGGCCCCGAGCGTGGCCAGGGCGTCGAGCAGGATCCGGTTGTCGCGCGGATGCAGGCCGATCGTCGGCTCGTCGAGCACGTAACACACGCCTTGCAAGTTGCTGCCGAGCTGGGCCGCCAGGCGAATACGCTGCGCTTCGCCGCCCGACAGCGTCGGCGCAGCGCGGTCCAGCGTCAAGTAGCCCAGGCCGACCTGTTCGAGGAACTCGAGCCGGCTCTTGATTTCGCTGACCACGTCGCGGGCGATCTCCGCGTCGCGGCCTTGCAGGGCCAGCGCATCGACCCAACGCCGCGCGTCCTGCACCGACCAGGCGGCGACGCTGCCGATCGGCTGGCCGTCGAAGGTGACGCCGCGCGCCGTGGCGTTCAGCCGCGTGCCTTCGCAGGCTGGACAGGGCGTGCCGGCCAGGCCTTCGACCGCAGGCTCCTCGGAGGGGAAACTCTGTTCGCGGCCCTTGTTGTCGTCGTCTTTCTTCGAATCATCGAGCGCCTTGCGCTGCTCGCGCGTCAACGCCAGCCCCGTGCCGACGCAGCTGCCGCACCAGCCATGCTTGCTGTTGTAGGAGAACAGCCGTGGGTCAAGCTCGGGGTAGCTGGTGCCGCAGGTCGGGCAGGCGCGCTTGGTCGAGAACACCTTCACGCTGCCGATGCCCAATGTCGGCGCGCCGCGGGTCATCGCCGCCTGCAGGCCCTCCAGCGGGTGCAGCAGGTGCATCACGCCCTTGCCCAGGTCTAGCGCCTTGGTGAGCAACGTGCGCAGTTCGCCTTCGTTCGCAGGGTCGATGACCAGGTCGCCGACCGGCAACTCGATCGTGTGTTCCTTGAAACGGTCGATGCGCGGGAACGGGTCGACTTTCATGAACTCGCCATCGACGCGCAGGTGGCTGTGGCCGCGCGCCTTGGCCCATTTGGCAAGATCGGTGTAGACGCCCTTGCGATTGACCACCAGCGGCGCGAGCAGGCCGACATGCTGGCCACGGTGGTCGCGCAGCAGCTGCGCGGCGATGCTCTCGGCGCTTTGCGGCCGCACCGCAGTGCCGTCCTTGGGGCAATGTTGCAGCCCGAGCTTGACCCACAGCAGACGCAGGAAATGCCAGACCTCGGTGGTGGTGGCCACCGTGCTCTTGCGCCCGCCGCGCGACAGGCGCTGCTCGATGGCCACCGTCGGCGGGATGCCATAGACCGCGTCGACCTCGGGCCGTCCGGCCGGCTGCACGATGCTGCGCGCATAGGCGTTGAGCGATTCGAGGTAGCGCCGCTGGCCCTCGTTGAACAGGATGTCGAAGGCCAGCGTGCTCTTGCCCGACCCCGAGACACCGGTGATGACACTGAACTTGCCGCGCGGGATCGACACATCGAGCGACTGC
>JANMSS010000056.1:0-3300 GCA_031389585.1 Burkholderiales bacterium
GCGATCAAGGGCGGTGAAGTCGTCAGCCAGGTCGTCACGACCATGAAGGGCATCAACGACAGCAGCAAGAAGATCGCCGACATCATCAGCGTGATCGATGGCATCGCCTTCCAGACCAACATCCTCGCACTGAACGCGGCAGTGGAAGCCGCCCGGGCCGGAGAGCAGGGCCGTGGTTTCGCGGTGGTGGCCTCCGAGGTGAGCAATCTGGCACAGCGCAGCGCGGCGGCGGCCAAGGAGATCAAGACCCTGATCAACGCCAGCGTCGAGCGCGTGGAGCAAGGCACGGCGCTGGTCGACCAGGCCGGTGCGACGATGACCGAAGTCGTCAGCAGCATCCGCCGCGTGACCGACATCATGGGCGAGATCAGCGCGGCTTCCACCGAGCAGAGCGCCGGTGTCGCGCAAGTCGGCGAGGCGGTCAGCCAGATGGACCAGGCCACGCAGCAGAACGCTGCGCTGGTCGAAGAGTCGGCGGCCGCGGCCGAGAGCCTGAAGGGCCAGGCCCAGCAGCTGGTGCAGGCCGTGGCGGTGTTCACGCTGGGCGAGGGCCAGGCGGAGCAGACGCCGTCAGCCACGGCCGCCGCAAACGAGGGCGCCGCCGAGCGCCGCAGCCCGGAGCGCGCCAGGAACGTGACCCGACCCCAGTTCGGCGCCAAGGCCAAGGCCGAGCCACCGACGTTGACCGCAGAGCCCGCTTCCCGCAAAACCGGTACCGAGGACGACTGGACCTCGTTCTGAGCCCCGATGCCGGACTTCAATGACACACACGAACCCACCCTTTTTCCACCCAACCCAAGGAACGATATGAAACTCAAGACCCTCACCCTGACCGCAACCCTGATGGCTGGCATGTTCACCTCTGCCTACGCCTATGACCCCAAGGCCACCATTGCCGACCTCGACGCGCGCCTGGCCAAGATCGGTGCGCCCAAGATCGACGGTGAAGACAAGGCCGCCGACAAGGCCGTGCCCGCCCTGTATTTCGGCGAGCGCAAGGTCAACAACAACTACGACGTTGTCGATGCAGTGCGCAAGACCCACACCGCAACGGCCACCATCTTTGTCAAGACCGGCGACGAGTTTGTCCGCGTGAGCACGAACGTGCTGACGCCCGAAGGCAAGCGCGGCGTCGGCACGCAGCTGGCCCGCAACAAGGCCTACGAGGCGCTGTCCAAAGGTGAGCAGTTCTGCGGCCCGATCGATGTGCTCGGCACGGCGTTCGACGCTTGCTACAACCCGATCAAGGACACGGCCGGCAAGATCATCGGCGCCAGCTACATCGGCCACAAGAAGTAGGTCGCCGCCCCGGCGGCCCACTGCACGTCATCAGGATGCAGGGGGCCTCGCGCCTGCCGTGGCAATCACCCGCTGTGACGGAGAAAATGATGAAATTCCTTTCCCTTCCCCTCGAGTGGGTCGGTCGGCTGCGCGTTGGACAACAACTGTTCGCGGCTTTCTCGATCGTTCTGGCCCTTGCCGCGGCCAGCGGTGGCTGGGCGCTCTACGGCATGGCGCGTGTCGATGCCCAGGCCAATGTCCTGGCCGACAAATGGCTGCAGGGCGTCGGCCAGCTGGCCGTGACTCGCGCGGCGATGCTGGAGTCACGAGACTTCGAGGTCAAGCACAGCCGCGCCGCAGACCGCAGCTACCACAGCGAATATGAAGAAAAAATGACCCATGCCGCCAAGGCCGTGGCGACCGCGATGGGCGACTACGAGCGCCAGGTCGCAGGCGACGCCGAACGTGCGCTGGTGACTGCCTTCAGCAAGGCTTCGGCGGCCTACCAGCAGGCGCAGCAGCGTGTCGTGACGCTTGGGCGCGAGAAGAAGCAAGCCGACGCCGCCGACATCAGCGACGGTCTGGCGAGCACGGCCGCTGACGAAGTGATCGGTGCCCTGGACAAGTTGACGAAGTACAACTTCGACGGTGGCAAGGCCGCGGCCCAGCAAGCCGATGCCGTCTACTTGCAGGCCAAGAGTCTGGTCACGGCCCTGCTGGTTTTCACGCTGCTGCTCGGCGCGGGGCTCGGCCGCATGTTCACACGCCAGTTGCTCAGGCAGCTCGGCGCCGAGCCGCGGGAGGCCTCGAGCCTGGCGCAGGGCGTGGCTGCGGGAGACCTCAGCGTGCGCATCGATTTGAAGCCGGGCGACACGACCAGCCTGATGGCCCAGCTCAAGGCGATGCAGGGCAGCCTGGCCCAGGTGGTCGGCAACGTGCGCGAGAACGCCGAGGGCGTGGCCACGGCCAGCGCGCAGATTGCCCAGGGCAACCAGAACCTGAGCCAGCGCACCGAGGAGCAGGCCAGCGCGCTGGAGGAGACGGCGGCCTCGATGGAAGAGCTCAGCTCGACGGTCAAACAGAACGCCGACAACGCCAAACAAGCCAACCAGCTCGCGCTGGGCGCCAGCACCGTGGCGATCAAGGGCGGCGAGGTGGTCAGCCAAGTCGTCACCACGATGAAGGGCATCAATGATTCTTCCAAGAAGATCGCGGACATCATTTCGGTGATCGACGGCATCGCCTTCCAGACCAACATCCTGGCGCTGAACGCGGCGGTCGAAGCCGCGCGTGCCGGTGAGCAGGGTCGCGGTTTCGCGGTGGTGGCCTCCGAAGTGCGCAGCCTGGCCGGGCGCAGCGCCGACGCGGCAAAGGAAATCAAGACCCTGATCACCGCCAGCGTCGAGCGCGTGGAGCAGGGCACGGCCCTGGTCGACCAGGCCGGCGTGACAATGACGGAGGTCGTCAGCAGCATCAAGCGCGTGACCGACATCATGTCCGAGATCAGCGCCGCCAGCAGCGAACAGGGCGCCGGCGTCGCGCAGGTCGGTGAAGCCGTGATGCAGATGGACCAGGCGACGCAGCAAAACGCTGCGCTGGTGGAAGAGTCGGCCGCGGCATCCGAAAGTCTGAAGCACCAGACGCACCAGCTCACGCTGGCGATCTCGGTCTTCAGCCTCGGACGTCAGGCTCACTCTGCCAAGGCGTCGGGTGTCACACGCGCAACGGCAGCGATGTCGGCAGCGCACGCGGACACCGACCGACGCAGCCCGGACCGCGCCAAGAATGTCACGCGGCCCAAGTTCGGTGCCAAGGCCAAGGCGCAATCGCCAACGCCCAAAGCCCAGGCCACGCACGCCAGGACCGGCACCGACGACGAGTGGACGAGCTTCTGACACGACTTTGCGGTCAATCGAACAAGAGCGGTCGCTGCCCTACCAACCGTTCATCCTGAGGTATCGAAGGGCCCGTGCGAGGGCTTCGATACCTCAGCCCGCACGGGCCCCTATGCGATTGAAC
>JANMSS010000072.1:0-4578 GCA_031389585.1 Burkholderiales bacterium
CTACGCCGCGATCTGCCAGGAACAGGGCATCGTGCCGATCGTCGAGCCCGAGGTCCTGATCGACGGCGAGCACACGCTGGCGCGCTGCGCCGAAGTCACCGAAGCCGTGCTGCACGAGGTCTTCCACGCGCTGCATCGGCACAAGGTGGTGCTCGAGCTGATGCTGCTCAAGCCGAGCATGGTGCTGCCCGGCAAGGCGCAGGCGCAGCAGGCCACGCCGGCCGAGGTGGCTGCACAGACGATCCGCATCCTGCGGCGCACGGTGCCCGCAGCGGTAGCGAGCATCAATTTCCTGTCCGGCGGCCAGACGCCCGAAGAGGCCACAGCCAATCTCGACGCGATCAACCGGCTCGGCCCGCAGCCCTGGCCGTTGAGCTTCTCGTACGGACGTGCGCTGCAGGAGCCCGCCTTGCAGGCCTGGCAGGGGCACGCTGCCAATGCGCGCGCCAGTCAGGACGCGCTGCTCGAGCGCGCCCGGCTGAACAGCGCCGCGTGCCAGGGGCGGTACTCCGTTGCGATGGAAGCGGCCGGCCAGGGGTCTCGGCTGCGGTGACGCCGATCGTGGGCTCGGCGTCTGCGTGGCGGACGCTGGTCAAAGGGTGCCTTGCGGCCCATTGAGATCGCAACCGTCAATGTTTCATTCCGGTCATTGATCGCGCGCGAACGGTCAATCGGAAACACATGACGTGTTCTCCCAAGCGGACATCGTTGGCGACGCCGGTTGCGAGGACGCGTGCGATGCGAGGGTGACGCAATGGAGGGCTTGGGACCACCACTTCGATGCTCGCGCGGCGCCACAAGACTCGCTCGGTTGCGCCGTGCGGCCGCACGCACCGTTGGTCGAGGTGGACTTCAACGGTAGGGTTGCAGAATGCCTACACCGCCATAGGTCCGGGTTGCACTGCCTCAGCCCGTAGGCTCATGTGCTCCAAGCGCCACTGCGTAAGGAGCTTTGCTTGACTGACCGACAGGTCGTCCTCGGAAATCGGCGTGCAGGTGTTGAGCTGGATGCCTGCCCAGCCGGACTTGCTCTCGTAGCACTTTTCGGCGAAAAGCGCCTCGACTTTCTCCGCCGCCTCGTCAGCGCGGTCGGCAGTCGTGTCCGGGTCGTCGCCGGGTGCGTAAGCTAAAAAGATGCTTAGCTCGTACGCACTGCCGTCTTTGCGGTCACGCTCGTCGCCGTCGTCGACCACGAAGAACACCACTGACACGACGCCGCCGTATGTACTGAGCCCACTAGCTAACTTCTCGTCCAGCTTCAATGCCTTCATCCGGTCGACAAACGGGTCTGGAAACGCAGCGCGGTTGTATCGAATGGCCAGCCAAGCTCGCAAGACACCGAGTGCTCGTGCCTCAAGCGAGAACTCAGCATCCGGGGTGTGCGCGGCCAGCTCCTGCTTCGCGACAAGCCGCTTGTCGGTTGCAACGAGTTCGATAGAAATTACCGCGCCGGCCCTCTTCATGTCGAGGTGCAGTGTTCGCGGCGCCTTGCCCCATTGGAAGTTGCCATTGGGCTTGGCCACGAGCCTGCCGACGATTACTTCCACGTCATGTTCAGCCACAAGGTCGTCGTTGGCAAGGTCGCAGTCGTGGCTGATGACGACAACGCAGGTGGTCGCGCCGTCTCCTGGGTGAGCCAAGCCAAGTGCCGCGGCAACTTCCGCGCGAAGCACGTGCCCTTGTCGCCAGGGTGTTGCGCGAGTCCACTTTGGCTGCGGGGGCTCCTCCATGGAAGGTCACGCGTCCTCGCTGAACGACGGAGCTCCCATGTCGGACACATCGAGGCGCTGACGCGTGCGGCCTCCCAGTGCGGCGTCCAACTTAGCGCGCGCATCTGCGCCGCGTTGAGTGGCGCGAACGAGCTTGCGTGCGGACTCGGCGCCATCCGCACCGGCGCTGATAAGTTGAAGCAAGGATTTGCCCTGAGAGACCGTGCGGTCGAGCATTTCCGGCGTCGGCTTGAAGCCCACTTCCTTGAACACCCTAGCCGCAGCAGCGAGCTGCTTCAGCTTGCTGTGGTGAACCTCCTTCGGCGTCTCACCGGCGAGCCAGTTGTAGAGCGTTTGGCGCGATACGCCGAACACCGCTGACAGGCGTGACATCGTTCGACCGAACCCCTCCTTGACTTGCTGCATGAGCTCAACGTGCGGAGCTTCCAGCGCTGCCGCACGTTCACCTGCAAGGACGACCTCGAAAGCACAATAGCCTGAGCGCTCGAGGAAAAACGAGGCGCTCGGCCATCCACCAGTGCCAGCACCCCCGAACTCAGGAAGAGGACTGCCCTCGGCAATGGACTCGCGTATGACAACTGCGGGCACCGGTCGATAGCCAAATTGCTCCGGTGGCACCGGAAGGGGGATGAAAGCAGAAATCATTGTTCTTGGTCCCAGACCTTGCGTGCGTGGTCTGTAGCTATCGCACGGAACGCATTGCCAATGATCTTGTGAATAGCATCCAAGTGCTTTGCCACCCCATTCGCCGAGTAGATCTCACGCGTCTCAAGACTGCCATCGTTGTCGAGAATAGCGTTCAGCCCATCGTACTCGGCAAGGCGCTTGCTCACGACCAATCCGCCGGGAACCATGTCCGGCGGGAACGCAAGCCCACCGCTCTGAACGACAACACGAGAACGCAGAAGGTACGCATCGACCTTGCAAACCGCCTCCAGATAGGAATGCTGCGCACTTCCTCCCAGCGCGGCACTCAGGCCTAGCGCCTGCGGGACCAAGTACTGCGCCAGCGTGTCATCACCGAGAGGGAAGACCCGGTCAAGGTATCTCAGACCGATTCGCTCTGTGAAGTCCAGATGTACCGCATCGTGCACCAACGCCAAGCCATTCAGAAAGACCTCTGAGAATGACTCGAAGTTGCCGTAATTCGTCGACTGCAAAGCCAGTGAATCGCTGTCGAGCCAGAACTCGTGCGTCTTGTCCACGTTGCCGAACGAGGACCGCTCACGAACAAAGGGAACTGGCGCGGGGTGCCCGCCCTGCACCGTAAGTTGGAGCGCAATCGCCGTCTGTGCCTGATACGCCGGGAAACCTGTCCGACGCATGCCCTCCTGAACGGCCGGCAGGAACTCTGCCAGCTTCAGAATTGGATTGAACCGAACCTGTACCACCGTGAGGTACACGGGTGGTTTCTTCAGCGCCACTCCCATTGTTCGTCTCCAGTCTGACAGGGCGCAGTTTACACTTTGGTTGACAGATGCGGCTTACTTTACTTGGCCAACATCGGAGTCCGTGATTTCTTCTTCAAATCAATGACTTACGAGTGTCAAGTTGACACGGTGAGACAAGGATGGACACCATATGTGGTCTGCGTCCGGTGACTGTTACCGCGGAGATCGTGGTTCCGGATGGCAGTTCCGGGTTGATTGCTGACCGCCTCCGACTGGGCGCTGGCGGAATTCGTCGAGGAGGCCTGTGGGCGCCGGTGCGAACATGCATGAAATCCGCCGGTTTGAAAATGCCCTGGACGGAGCGCAGAAGCCGTGACCTCGGGCAAGAGGGTCGGGCCGGGAACGACCACTTGTCCGTGCCTCGTTGGCCTCGCTGGAACGCTCGGGCGACATCGGAAGAAGACGAGCCACCATGAGGACGGCGGAAACACAGCACTTTCAAACCGGCTGAAAACATGCAGTTTCGTCTCGGCGCTCACAGGAGGCCGAACCCGCTCTGATGGCGCGCAAGCAAATCTCTATCCGATCATGAAAGACGACACCGGCATCAAGCGCGGCGGCAAGAACCTGTTCGCCGACATCGGCTATGCCGACCCCGAAACTCATCTGTTGAAGGCAGGCATGGTGACCCGCATCCGCTACATCATCAGCGAAAGCAAGCTGGCCCAAACCGAAGCCGCGGAACGCATGGGGCTCAGTCAGCCTGACGTGTCACGGCTGCTGCGCGGGCAGTTCCGTGACGTATCGGTCGAGCGGCTCATGCGCATGCTGACCAAACTCGGCTGCGATGTTGACCTCGTGTTCGAGCGCGATCCGCACGGTGCCAGACGCAGGGGCATCGAGGCCCTGCCCGATCCGCCGCTGCCGGCCATCGACAGCCTGCTGGCCGCACGGCGTCACAGCATGGCTTGATCCTGGTGACCCGAAACCTGCGCGACGTGCAGGGGCTGGGCGTGCAGATCCTCAGTCCCTGGGACGAGTGACAGGCTGCGCCCCTCAGCTATTCCCCCTGCGCCCCGCCTTTCTTGTCAAACCAGCGCAGCAACGGCCCGACGATGTCGAGCGGCAGCGGGAAGACGATGGTCGAGTTCTTGTCGGCGGCGATCACGGTCAGGGTTTCGAGGTAGCGCAGTTGCAGCGCCTGCGGGTGGCGACCGAGGATCTCGGCCGCCTCGGCCAGCTTGACCGAGGCCTGCAGCTCGCCTTCGGCATGGATCACTTTGGCGCGCCGCTCGCGCTCGGCCTCGGCCTGGCGAGCGATGGCCCGCACCATGCTGTCGTTCAGATCGACATGCTTGATCTCGACGTTGGTGACCTTGATGCCCCAGGTATCGGTCAGGGCCGCGAGGATTTTCTGGATGTCGAGGTTCAGGCGCTCGCGCTCGGCCAGCAGGTCA
>JANMSS010000212.1:0-1942 GCA_031389585.1 Burkholderiales bacterium
CTCGCGGGTGCGCTCGCCCACGCCGGCAAACACCGACAGGCCCGAGTGCGCCTTGGCGATGTTGTTGATCAGCTCCATCATGTTGACGGTCTTGCCCACGCCGGCGCCGCCGAACAGGCCGACCTTGCCGCCCTTGGCAAACGGGCAGATCAGGTCGATGACCTTGATCCCCGTCTCGAGCAACTCCTGCGACGGGCTGAGCTCGTCGTAGGCTGGGGCCTTGCGGTGGATGCTCATGGTCAGCGTCTGATCGACCGGGCCGCGCTCGTCGATCGGGTTGCCGAGCACGTCCATGATGCGGCCCAGCGTGGCCGCGCCCACGGGCACACTGATCGCGGCGCCGGTGTTGCTGACCATCAGGCCGCGGCGCAGGCCGTCGCTTGATCCCAGCGCGATGGTGCGCACGACGCCGTCGCCGAGCTGCTGCTGGACTTCGAGCGTCAGCGCGGTGCCTTCGAGTTTGAGCGCGTCGTAGATGTGCGGCATCGCGTCGCGCGGGAACTCCACGTCGACCACGGCGCCGATGCACTGGACGATCTTGCCTTTGGCGGCTTGGGTATTGGCCATCTTCGTTCCTTCGGTTCTTTGATTCTGCAATTCGTTAAACAGCCGCGGCACCGCCGACGATTTCACTCAATTCCTTGGTGATCGCCGCCTGGCGCGTCTTGTTGTAGATCAGCTTGAGCTCACTGATCAGGGTGCCGGCGTTGTCGGTGGCAGCCTTCATCGCGACCATGCGTGCGGACTGTTCCGAGGCCATGTTTTCGGCCACGGCCTGGAACACGAGCGCCTCGACATAGCGAGTCAGCAACTCGTCGATCACGGCCGGCGCATCGGGCTCGTAGATGTAGTCCCAGGCATAGGCGCTCTTCTCGGCGTCGGTCTGCACCAGGCGCTCGCCCGACAGCGGCAGCAGCGCTTCAGTCAGCGGCTCCTGCTTCATCGTGTTGATGAACTTCGTGTAGCACAGGGTCACGGCGTCGAGCTTGCCAGCCACGAACATGTCGAGCATGACCTTGACCGGGCCGATCAGCTTTTCCAGATGCGGCGCATCGCCGAGCTGCACCGCATGGCTGATGACGTTGGCGCCGATGCGGTTCAAAAAACTGTTGCCCTTGTTGCCAATGGCCACCGCCACCAGGCTGTTGCCGGCGTCGCGGGCTTCGCGCATCCTTTGGGTCAAGGCGCGCAGCACGTTGGTATTGAGGCCGCCACACAGACCCTTGTCGGTCGTAACGACAATGAAGCCGACCGCCTTGGCGTCGCCGGTGGCGCGCATGTACGGCGACTTGTATTCCGGGTTCGCGCGCGCCAGGTTGGCGGTGATGTTGCGCACCTTGTCGCTGTAGGGCCGCGCCGCGCGCATGCGCTCCTGCGCCTTGCGCATCTTGCTGGCGGCGACCATCTCCATGGCCTTGGTGATCTTTCGGGTGTTCTCCACCGATTTGATCTTGGTGCGTATCTCTTTGCCGACTGCCATGTCAGTCAACTCCTGTTGAGTGAAGACGACACGGCCGCCGCCGGACCGCGGCCTCTTCCGAGCGGCCGCCGCAGATCCGGCTTTGCCGGTCTGCCAGCGGCGCCCCCTTGAGGGGGAGCGCCGAAGGCGCAACGGGGGTGGTCCATATCTAGGCGAAGGATTTCTTGAACGCGGTGACCGCGTTGTTCAGCTCTTCTTCGCCCGCCTTGTCGATCGCCTTGTCGGCCTCGAGCTTGGCCATCAGTGCGCCGTGGCTGGACTTCAGGTGCTGGTGCAGGCCGTGCTCGAAGGCCAGCACGCGCTTGACTTCGATGTCGTCCATGAAGCCCTTGTTGACCGCGAACAGCGAGGCGGCCATCTGCGAGATCGACAGCGGCGAGTACTGCGCCTGCTTGAGCAGTTCGGTCACGCGGGCACCGCGGTCGAGCTGCTTGCGCGTGGCGGCGTCCAAATCCGACGCAA
>JANMSS010000222.1:0-2987 GCA_031389585.1 Burkholderiales bacterium
GCCGGGCTGCCGTTGATCCAGGCCCGGCTCTTGCCCTGTGCGTCGATCGTGCGCCGCAGCAGCAGCGACTCGCTCGCCTCGAAGCCGCCGTCTTCGAGCCAGGCGGCCAAGGCCGGCGGCGTGTCGAACTCGGCTGCGATCTCGGCGCGCTGGGCGCCCTCGCGCACCACACCCACATCGCCGCGGCCACCCAGCGCAAGCTGTAGTGCGTCGATCAAGATCGATTTGCCGGCCCCGGTTTCGCCCGTCAGCACCGTGAAGCCGGCGCCGAACTCGACTTCGAGCGCGGGCACGATGACGAAGTCGCGCAGCGACAAGCGGCGCAGGCTCACACGACCCCCTCATACCAGCGCAACTTGCGCCTCAAGGTGGCGTAATAGCTCCAGCCGCGCGGGTGCAGGAAGCGCACCTTGTGGGCCGACCGGCGCACGCGCACCTGGTCGCCGTGCAGCAGGCTGGCCAGGCTTTGCATGTCGAAGTTGGCCGAGGCGTCGCGGCCGGCGACGATTTCGATGCGGATTTCACCCAGATCGGGCAGCACGATCGGCCGGTTCGACAGCGTGTGCGAGGCGATCGGCACCAGCACCCAGCCGCCGATGCCGGGGTGCAGGATCGGCCCGCCGGCCGAGAGGGCGTAGGCGGTGGAGCCGGTGGGCGAGGCCACGATCAGGCCGTCGGCGCGCAGGTTGGCGACGAACTCGTCGCCGATGTCGATCTTCAACTCGACCATGCTCGCGGTGGCGCCGCGGCTGACGACCACGTCGTTCATCGACAGGCATTCGAAGATGCGTTGACCCTCGCGCCAGACGCCGCCCTCGAGCATCGAGCGGTGCTCCTCTTCATAGTCGCCGGCGATCATGGGCGCCAGCGCCTCGCGGAACTGGCCGACGGGGATGTCGGTGATGAAGCCCAGGCGGCCCTGGTTGATGCCGACCAGCGGGATGTCGTGGCGGGCCAGCTCACGCGCAATGCCAAGCATGGTGCCGTCGCCACCGACCACCACCGCCAGATCGCACTGCGCGCCCAGCTCGGCCGTGGCCAGGGCGCGGTAGCTGGTCAGGCCGGTGTTTTGCGCCGTAGCGCGCTCGAACGACACCTCCATGCCGGCGTGCACCAGGAATTGCGCCAACTCGTCGAGCAGCTCGCGCATGCCTTGGGCCTGGTGCTTGCCCACAATCGCAACGTGACGGAAGGGCTTGGCCATAGGGCAAGAATTACACCATAGGGCCGCGGCCTACAATGATTTTCCAAGCCATGGATGAGCGTGCCAAAACCCTGTTGAAAGCGCTGGTCGAGCGCTACATCGCTGACGGCCAGCCGGTGGGCTCGCGCACCCTGTCCAAGGCCTCGGGCCTGGAACTGAGCCCGGCGACCATCCGCAACGTGATGGCTGACCTGGAAGAACTGGGCCTGATCGCCAGTCCGCACACCAGTGCCGGCCGGGTGCCTACGACGCGCGGCTACCGGCTGTTCGTCGACACCATGCTGACGGCGCGGCCGCTCGACATGGCGCACGCGCCCTCCGAGATGTCCGCCGCGCGCGGACAGTTGCAGCCTGATCAGCCGCAGCGTGTGATCGCCAATGCCGCGCAACTGTTGTCGAGCCTGTCCAACTTTGTCGGCGTGGTCACCACGCCCAGGAAGGCCAGCGTCTTCCACCACATCGAGTTCATGCGCCTGGGTGACCGGCGCGTGCTGCTGATCCTGGTCTCGCCCGAGGGCGACGTGCAGAACCGCGTGATCATGACCGCGCGCGACCACTCCCAGGCCGAGTTGATCGAGGCCAGCAATTTTCTCAACAACCACTACGCCGGTCTGACGCTGGACGCGGTGCGCGAACGCCTGCAGCATGAGGTCGAAACCCTGCGCAGCGAAATCGCGGCGCTGATGCAGGCCGCGGTGCGGGCCGGCACCGAGGCCATGGCCGACAACAGCGAGCAGGTGGTGGTCAGCGGCGAACGCAACCTGCTCACCGTGCAGGACTTCGGCAACGACATGGGCTCGCTGCGCAAGCTGTTCGACCTGTTCGAGCAGAAGACCCAATTGATGCGCCTGCTCGACGTGAGCACGCGCGCTGAGGGCGTGCGCATCTACATCGGAGGTGAGAGCCAGATCGTGCCCTTCGAGGCGCTGTCGGTGGTCAGTGCGCCCTACGAAGTCGACGGCAAGGTGGTCGGCACGCTGGGCGTGATCGGCCCCACGCGCATGCCCTACGACCGCATGATCCAGATCGTCGACATCACCTCAAGGCTGGTCAGCAATGCGTTGTCGGCGCCGCGTTGAGCGCGCGGGCGACACGGCCTGCGCTGCGTGCCATGACCCCGGGTCGGGTCGCGCGGCATTGCAGGGACAGTTCAACCCACCGGAGCCCTCTCATGCACCGCACCTCGTTTCTCTTGGGGTCGACCCTGTGGCTGGCGTCGCTGCCGGCGAGCGCGGCCGAGATGCCGATCTTCGACGCCCATGTGCACTACAGCCACGACGCGGTCGAGCTCATGCCACCCAAGGAGGCCGCAGCGATCCTGCGCAAGGCCGGGCTGAGGAGCGCGTTGCTGTCGAGTTCAGGGGATGAAGGCACCCAGCGCTTGCTGGCCGAAGCGCCGGACATCGTCATCCCCTCGCTGCGCCCCTACCGCACACGCGGCGAAACCAGCAGCTGGGTGCGCGATGACAGTGTCGTGACCTTCCTCGAAGACCGCCTGCGCCGCCATCGCTATGCCGCAATCGGCGAATTCCATCTGTTCGGTGCCGATGCCGACCTGCCGGTGCCCCGGCGCATGGTGGCCTTGGCCAAGCAGCACAAGCTGGTGCTGCATGCGCACTCCGATGCCGAGGCCATCGAGCGCATCTATCAGCAGGACCCACAGGCGCGCGTGCTGTGGGCGCACTCGGGTTTCGACCGGCCGGAAAAAGTGGCCGAGTTGCTGCGCAAGCACAAGAACCTGTGGGCCGACCTGGCGTACCGCAGCGAGCATGGCAGCGGCGGC
>JANMSS010000237.1:0-4743 GCA_031389585.1 Burkholderiales bacterium
GGGTCGCCGCGGTCCTTGCTGGAGTCGAATTTGGTGCCGCGCTCATCCGCGGCGCTGGCGTCATGGAGCCAGCCGGTGTAGTGCACGGCAACCTTGTTGCCGGTCTGCGCGGTGGCACCGCTGCCGACCGTGGTGTCTTCGTAATGCAGTCCGCTCGGGGTCGTGGTCATGGGGTCATTGCCTTGTGGGGTTGATGAATGCAGCCATCCTACACAGCCGCGTCCTGCGTCTGCAGCCAGCGCATGCGCCAGGCCCGCACCGCGCCCTGCAGCCACTTCGCGACGCTGCTGCGCTCGGGCACGCCCAGGTTCAGCACGAGTGCGGCCGCGCGCAGCGCGGCCATCGGGTCGCGCACATCGATCGGCAGCGCGCCGTGGCTCTTGGACAGCTTCTGGCCGCGCGCATCGCGCACCAGCGGCGTGTGCAGGTAGCGCGGCGTGGCCAGGCCGAGCAGGCGCTGCTGGTGGATCTGGCGCGCGGTGTTGTCGGCCAGGTCCTCGCCGCGCACGACGTCGGTGATGCCTTGCTCGGCGTCGTCGACCACCACCGCGAGCTGGTAGGCCCAGGGCCCGTCGGCGCGTCGCAGCACGAAGTCGCCGACGGCGTGGGTCAGGTCCTGGTGCTGGGTGCCCAGGCGGCGGTCCTGCCAGTCGATGACTGCCGGTGCGGCGTCGCTGCCGCAGCGCACTCGCCAGGCGCGTGCGGCCTTGCCGTTCAGGCCGCTGCGGCAGGTGCCGGGGTAGATGCGTTCGCCGCCACGCACGGCAGGTACGCCCATTGCGGCCAATTCGGCATCGATATCGCTACGGCTGCAGCCGCAGGGGTAGGCCAGGTTCGCAGCGCTCAGGCGTTGTAGCGCGCGTTGATAGATCGCGCTGCGCTGCGACTGCCATACCGGCGCAGCGTCCGGCTCCAGGCCGAGCGCGGCAAGCTGCTGCGTGATCGTTGCAGCGGCGCCGGGTTCGGTGCGTGGGCCGTCGACATCTTCAAAGCGCAGCAGCCATTGCCCGCCATGTGCGCGTGCGTCGAGCCAACTGGCGAGCGCCGCCACGACCGAACCCGCGTGCAATGGGCCGCTGGGTGAGGGTGCGAAGCGGCCAACATAGGCGCCGGCAGTCGAGGCCATCAGTCGACGGCCTGCGCCAGGCCAAGATGGCGCTCGAGCAGCGCACGACGCGTGGCCGCGCTGCCCAATTGCTTCAGCCACCAGGCCAGCGCCAGGCCTTGCGGCGCCTTCTTCGGCTGCGGCGTGGCGCTCTGGCGCCAGGCGTAGCCCAGGCGCGCGCGCGGGTTCTCACGCTGCAGGGTCTTGGCCACCAAGCGGCCAGCGCGGATGTGCTCACGCGCCAGCGGCTCGGCCAGGTAGCCGCAGCCCAGGCAGCGCAGCTGGGCCTCGACCTTGGCCTGCACCGAGGCCACCGTGAACACCTCCTGCCCCGGCAGCAGGTTGAGCGTCAGCGGCGCGAGTTGGCGCGCTGAGTCGGCGACCGCCACCGCGCGGTGGCGCAGCAGCTCGAGGTCGGGAATCGCGCCGTCGAACGCGGCCAGCGGGTGGTGCGGCGCCACCGCGAAGACAAAGTCCATCGCACCCAGCGGGCGCACTTCGACGCCGGCCGGAACGACGCGGCTGCCGATGCCCACGCCGATGGCCAAGTCGGCTTCACCTGACAGCAGCGCTTCCCAAGTGCCGCCCAGCACCTCGGTGCGCAGGCGCAAGCGCGTGCCAGGGCCGCTGTCGCCAGGATCGGCATCCGGGCGCAGGGCATAGAAGGCTTCGCACAGCTCGAACAGCGTCAGGCGCGAGATCACGCCATCGGCAGCCACGGTGAGCTGGGTTTCCCAGCCGCAAGAAACGCGCTTGACGCGGTTGGCCACTGCGTCCATCTCGGCCAGCAGGCGCCGGCCTTCGCCGAGCAGTTCCTCGCCAGCGGCCGTCAGCTTGGCCTGGCCCGAGCGGCGGTCGAAGAGCAGCACGTCCAGCGCATCTTCCAGTTGGCGCACGCTGTAGGTCAGCGCCGAGGGTACCTTCCCGAGTTCGCGTGCGGCGGCGGCGAAGCTGCCGTTGCGGGCAATGCAATCCATCATCGACAGGGCTTCGGGGGTCAGGGCGTTGCGCGGTTCGGTCATGGTGCTTCATCTTATTTGAACGTGGGCTTCAGGCCGGGTGAGTCCGCGCGGGCCGACCGTTGCCTACAGTCAAGCCTTCAACCGGAGGGACTCATCATGCTCACGCTGCGCAAGGCCCAGGACCGCGGATACGCCGATCACGGCTGGCTGAAGAGTTTTCACAGTTTCTCCTTTGCCGATTACTTTGACGCGGTGCACATGGGCGTGGGCAATCTGCGCGTGATCAATGAAGACCGCATCGCGCCGGGCACCGGCTTTGGCACCCACAGCCACCGCGACATGGAGATCGTCAGCTACGTGCTGGAAGGCGCGCTCGGCCACAAGGACGACATCGGCAACGGCGCCAGCATCGTGCCCGGTGAGGTGCAGCGCATGAGCGCGGGCACCGGCATTGCGCACAGCGAGTTCAACCATGCCGCCGACCAGACCACACATTTCCTGCAAATTTGGCTACTGCCCAACCGCCGCGGCATTGCGCCGGGCTATGAGCAGAAGGCCTTCCCCGAGTCCGACAAGCGCGGCCGCCTGCGCCTGGTGGCGTCACCTGATGGCCGCGATGGCTCGGTGACGATCCATTCCGACGCCTCGATGTACGCGGGCTTGTTCGATGGCCCCGAGCGCGCCGAGCTGGCACTGGACCCGCAGCGCCTGGCCTATGTGCAGCTGGTGTGCGGTGGCGCCCGCGTCAATGGCCAGGCCCTGGAGGCGGGTGACGCCGCCCGGCTCGACGGCGAGTCCCGCCTCGTGCTCGACCATGGCCGCAGTGCCGAAGTCATCGTTTTCGACCTCGCTCGCTGACCCACAGATTTCATCAACCTTCTGGAGACTTTCAATGAACACCCAAGGCATTCCTGTTCTGATCGGCCGCGTCCTGCTGGCGCTCATGTTCCTGCTCGCCGGAATCAGCAAGTTCGCTGGACTCGAAGGCACCGCAGGCTACATCGGCAGCGCGGGCCTGCCCATGCCGCAGTTGCTGGCCATCGGCACCGCGGCACTTGAGGTTGCTGGCGCGCTGTTGCTGATCGTTGGATGGCAGGCGCGCTGGGCGGCGCTGGCGCTGGCGGCATTCACGCTGCTGGCCAGCGTCCTGTTCCACAATTTCTGGGCCATGCCGGCCGAGCAGCAAATGATGCAGCAGCTGATGTTCATGAAAAACCTGTCAGTGGTGGGCGGTCTGCTGGTCGTGTCTGGCCTAGGTGCAGGAACGTTGAGCCTGGACCAACGTCGCGCGGCGACCTGAGCCGATGGCGACCCAACCACTGCGCCTGCTCCTGATCGCAGGCAGCGCCCGCAACGGCGCGTTGAGCGTGCGTCTGCGTGATGCCGCACGGCGGCTTGCCGATGCCGCCGGCGCGAGTACCAGCGTGATCGACCTGCGCGCCTTGGCGCTGCCGATTTACGACGCCGATATCGAGGCCGCTCACGGCGTGCCAGAGGGCGCCGGACAACTTCGCGAGGCGATGGCGGCGGCTGACGCCGTACTCGTGGTCACGCCGGAGTACAACGGCTTCCCGACGCCGCTGGTGATCAACAGCTTCGACTGGCTGTCGAGGCTGAAGGCCGCCGACCCGGCTGCGGCGGGCCTGGCCACCACGGCCGGCAAACCGGTGGCGCTGCTGGCGAGTGCGCCGGGGCCGATCGGCGGTCTGCGCGCGATGAACTTCCTGCGCCAGTACCTGCAGATGGCCTTTGCGATGCTCGTGGTGCCGCAGCAGTTTGCACTGGGACGCGCGAATGAGGCCTTCGACGAGGCCGGGTCGCTGAAGGACGCGAAAGCCGAGCAGGCGGTGGCTGGTGTGCTGCACTCCCTGCTGCGCGTGGCCACGGCATTGCGCGCGCCCTGAAGCGAACGGGCAAACGCCGCCCGGCCCGTTGCATACCGGATGGCGTATGCTGGCCATGCGCCAAGCGGTATGCGCCCGCTCAGGGGCTGTGCGAGCATCCACGCCGCGGTGCCGCTGACCCCCCAGGGTGCGCAACACCGCGCGAACAACCACCATAATTGAAGTTTTCGGCATCCCCTTTTCTTCTACCCCCCCGAGGAAAGTCCATGATCGACACGAAGAAGCGAAACATGCTCCAGCTGGCCGCGTTGGCC
Source organism: Burkholderiales bacterium (assembly GCA_031389585.1). Taxonomy (GTDB): domain Bacteria; phylum Pseudomonadota; class Gammaproteobacteria; order Burkholderiales; family Burkholderiaceae_C; genus CADEEN01. The sequence continues at coordinate 4,226 of JANMSS010000237.1, forward strand.
GCCGTCGCCTCCACCGCCGTGCTGGTGGGTTGCGGCAAGAAGGAGGCACCGCCCGCCGCTGCGCCGGCCGCCACGCCCACAGCCGCTGCACCGGCCAAGGCCGAGCCGCTGAAGATCGCCTTCGCCTATGTCGGCCCGGTCGGCGACGCTGGTTGGACCTTCGCCCACGATCTCGGCCGCAAGGCGGTCGAAGCCGAGTTCGGCGACAAGGTCAAGACCAGCTATGTCGAGAACGTGCCCGAGGCGGCCGACGCCGAGCGCGTGATCCGGCAGATGGTCAGCGAAGGCAACAAGCTGATCTTCGGCACCACCTTCGGCTACATGGACCCGATGATGAAGGTCGCCGCCGACGAGAAGGGTGTCAAGTTCGAACATGGCACCGGCTTCAAGACCGCCGACAACATGCGCACCTATGACAGCCGCACTTACGAAGCGGCCTACCTGGCGGGCATCATCGCCGGCGCGATGACCAAGAGCAACACGCTGGGCGTGGTCGGCTCGATCCCGATTCCCGAGGT
>JANMSS010000047.1:0-6920 GCA_031389585.1 Burkholderiales bacterium
AAGGAAGAAAAAGTCAGGAGGTGCGCAACCCACAACTCGCTCAGATGCCGGACGGGGAACGCGACGGAGCGCTTGGTTGCCACCCGTGAAGGATGTGCGACGGCGTGTTCATGCTGATATGCGAGGGTTGGGTACCTCAAAACACATTTACGTCGCGGGGCTGAGCCCGGACACAAGGCGCCCTGAGGGCGGCTTGTGCCTGGCGAAGGGCCGGCCCTCTGGGCCGGCGCGGCCTGCAAGGCGCCTTCGCTCTAGGGACTGAGATCGCGCTGCATACATCGCTGCACGCAGGGCCCACCAATAACGTTTTCGAGGGTTCCCCAGTGGCCGCGGCTGCGCCGCGTTCCCCCTCCGGCATCTGAGCGAGTTGTGGGTTGCGCACCTCCTGACTTTTTCTTCCTTGACCAGCGTATTTGAATTTGCGCTGCAGCTCAGTGCATGACCGCCGCCGCAGCTTCGGTGTCGATGCCCTGCCAGCCCGAACCCTGCACCTCGCGCCCGATGGCCCACACAAACCCCGCCAGCTCACGCGCCACGGCGACAACGGTTTTGGTCTTCATGACACGCCGTACCAGCAGACGCATCGAGCTTGGCGTTCAGCCGCAGTTGCGCTTTCCAGGCGATGTCGGTGACGGCCTTGGGCAGCCCGTCCTGCCGGGGCTTGACCTCGTGTAATCTGCTCCATGCGACTTCCCCTTTCAATGGCTTGAGATTGATGACTTCGAACACCACCAATCTTGGCGCATCGTCGCCGTTGCCCGAAGGTGGGAAGTCCCTTCGCATTCGAAGGGGTTAGTCGAGCTTGCCCGCTGCCGGTCTGATCCTTCGACAGGACAGGCTTGACTCGGTTACCCGAACGCTTGGGGATCGAGGAGGGCGCGACGACTTCGCAGGCCAGGCCCTGCGCGCTCAAGTGTCGCCAGATGACGAACCCGCAGGGTCCGGCCTCATAGACGATGTGCAGCGGCGCGCCGCGGCTGATGAGCTTGCGCAGCGCCTTGTCCAGCCCGGCCACGTCGCCGCCGATGCTGCCGATGTGTCGCACTTCGCCCTCGCGGCCGGCCTCGGCCACGGCAATGTCGATGCTGTCTTTGTGCACGTCCAGGCCGACGTACACGCTGCTGGTGATAGATTTACCCATGGCCCGTCTCCTCGCAAGTTGGCAACCACCCGGCCGACCATCGGCCCGGTGCATTGGTGTAGCTCGGCAGGCCCTCGGCCTGCAACCTACGGCGTTGCAGGGCGCGGGCCACCCTTGCTCACGAAGCCATCTTGTCTAGGCGTCACTACACCGCCCCTGCTGCAAAGGAGACCGAACATGAACAGCATTCGACACTTGCGGTATCCATCGAACATCGCTGCCGCTTGGCTCTTGTCTACGGCCACCGCGCGATCGTGCTCGAAACGGTGGCCGCGGTTCCGGGCATGGTCGGCGCCACGCTGACGCACCTGCAATGCCTGCGCCGCATCGCCGGCTCGCCGGCGACACGCAGCATCAACCGGAGATCACGTAATCTCCCCACCCTGGGCTTTGCTACCAACGATTGGTACGTCTATAGGGGGCAGGTCAGGGCAGCGCGCGACGTTGCACTTAGGACACATGGCCTGATCCGTCGAAATTTCGGACACGAGTCGGACACGGCGGCCCACAAAGACAAACAGGTCAGCGACTCGCATCGTTGACCTGTCGACTTTTTGTGGCTCCCCGACCTGGGCTCGAACCTGGGACTTACGGATTAACAGGCTGGCTCTCGATCTTTCCGCTAACCCGCATGAACGCTCGCTTTCCAGGGTTCGAGCTTCCAATACTTCTTGTCCGTTTCACCTCAGGAATGGCGGGGAGGGCTGATTTGACCCAATGGATATTGGAAGCGCCAGACCAACGGTCTTGGGACTGTGCGACGGGAGCCAACAGGGCGATGTTGAAGCGTTCAGCGTCGCGAGGCAATCCCTACTCACGACAGCGGAGAGCGGTCCTGGACGGCGACAATGACGTTGAGCTGCAGTTGCGCGAGATCGGCGCAGGGCCCTATCGACCGAGTGGCAGATACAGCGTAAGACCGCGGTCGAGCAAGGGCTTGAACCCGAAGTGCTCATAAAACGACCTGGCGACCTCATCCTTGGCATCGACGATGAGCGCGTAGGCGGCCACTTGCTCTCGCGCCTTGAGACACCGATCGACCGCGCAACCAACGAGCAACTTGCCAATGCCTCGGCCTTGCTGGTCGGTCCGGCAAGCCAGGCGGCCCATACGAAAGCACGGCACTGGATACCGTGGCAGCCGCTTTCGATCCACCTCGGCCAATTGCGTGGCGTCGACTTCGGCGGCACTGAGTGTGTAGAAGCCCAGGATGAACTCGGGCGCAGCCGAGTCGACCAAGACATACACCGAACTGATGCCCCTGCGCTTGTGTTGCTCGGCGAGACGACGGATGTATTCGTCCAGTGCCGGCACGCCGCACTCGAACGCTTTGCGATCATGGACCGCAGGATCGAGGGGTCGCTCCTCAAGCACGTCGGACCCGGCGCCGCGACTGGGTCAGCGCCGCCTTCAGCGCTTGGTTGGGCGCGAAGGCCGAATCGAGCGCCCGCGTGAAGGCCGCGAAATCGTGCTCGGACAGGGTGAGCCGCGACTCGCGCTCGAGCAGCGTCTGCGCTTTCTCCTTCGCTGCCGCGCGCACGAACCCCGCCATCGTCGTGCCCAGCAAGGCAGCTGCCTTGGCGACGATGGCCTTCTCGTCGGGATCCATCTTCAAGTCAAAGCGCGCCGCAACCGACATGACCGCCCCCTGTGATACAACATACGGCATTTTACCGTATTGCTTCGTATCCACGCAAACGACAAGCGTCTGCCGGCGGCCATCCTGATTGACGCCGTCCAGGCGGCGCACGGAGGGCGTGCGAACCGCCCCGGCACGCCCGCGCTCTATCTCGCCCTGGAACCTGAAACCGCTATCCGCGAGTACCAACAGCTTTCACCGTTGATGCCGCCGGGGACGTTGGTGAGCTACACGGTTCAAATCGCTTCGATCGTCGATTTCCGCGCCGGATATGACGCCGAGCGTTGGTCCGAGCTGTGGGAGGAGTTCCATTGCGACTGGCGCGAACTTTGGTTCAACCAGCGTGTGGAACCGCCGAGCTGGGTCTTGGCGGACGAAGTACTCGCCGCTGGTGTGAAGGGCATCCTCTTCGCATCGAAGCTCGGTGCAGGTGGCCTCAACTTGGTCGTCTACAACGAGATGCTGGCCGCGGACGACACCCTGCAGGTGTACGACCCGACCGGGGCGCTGCCGAAGAATCAGGACTCGTGGCGCTGAGGCTCGGGACGAGGGCTTGCCCTGATGAAACGAATCTTCAGACAGCGTCTGAAATTTCGTGAAGCGCACCGGTAGCCTTCGCGATCTTGTTCAGCTGATTCGCTCCGCGACCGCCATCGACCGGCTCTGACGTGGCGGTGGAGGCATGGCCCCCTGATCCATCCGTCACACCCAGGCTGGCGCCGCGTTGACCGGCGCGAAACCTTTGAGTGCGACCGCCATCTCTTCATCGTCGGCGCCACGCGGTGCGATGCAGAGCGCCACCGGTGATTCGCCAGCATCGGTCAGGATGACGCTGGCCAGCAGTTGCCCCGCCGGCAGGTTGTAGCGCAGCCCCTTCACGAACGTGCGCCCGTCCCGAACCAACCCTCGACCAGGTGCTGCTCGAATCCGTCCTCTACGGGCAGCCACTGATCGGTGACCGGCATCAGCGACAGTTCCTCGAGCGTCGGCACCCCGGCCTCGTTGAGACCAAAGGTGGCGATCAGCATGATGTGAACCGCATCGGAAGCGCCCCACAGCGATAGCTCGCGCTCGAAGCGCCGGCCCATTCGACGGTGGAGCTGCTCATCGAGCGCAAAGGGTTGATCGGGCACGTGCTTGATGACGGCCTTGAAGCCGTAGCGCGCCGGCACGATCTCCTTGACCTCGCCGATCAGCAGCATCAGCGGTCGCGGACCTTTGGCCTTCCCCGCTGCATGCATCAGGTGGGACGCACGGCGAGCGTTGATTTCGTCGCGATGCTCGACCGTGAAGACCTCCGGGATGTAGAGCCGGCTCTGCAGCGCGGTGCCACGGGCGATCTTGTTCGCGGCGGCGATCAGCAGGTGCTTGCGTACGGTCGCCCACGACCGCTTGCCTGCAAACCCGGGATGCCAGTGCGTCAGCTCCGCCTGGTCCCACAGGTAGTGCAGCAGCCCGCGCAGGCTGAGCTTGGTGCCGTCAGTCGCCACGCTGTCGCCGCCCTCACCACTGCCCGGATCAATCGACCGCGCACCGGCCTTCGACAACGAGAACCCCAGCTTCAGCGCCGTGACGCCGTTGACCGGGTCTTCGGTGATCGCCGAGCCCAGCACCTGCCCCAGTCCCGACAACTCCGCCGGCGGTTCGTACGACGGACAGCCTGGCGCGTGATGGCTGCCGGTGTAGGGCATGCGCTTGATGAGGTAGCCATCCCCCAGCCGGGCCACGTACATCTCGATGCCCTTGACCAGGCAGAGGCACAGCGGGCGCTGGTGCGTCGCGTGGGCCGCCGACACCGCGTCGGCGAACCCAGCGTCGTCGGGGTTCCAGCGCTGGCCGTGGATCAGGTACATGCCGGACGCTCTTGTCCACCAGACTTCACCGCACCGGAGCCGTTCTCTCTCGGCTACGCTGTACTTCGGGCGTCGGTACCGTGATCGGCCGCTGCGACGGTGCCGCCTTGTCGTAGACCTTGACCCGCACCGTTTGCCCCTCGCGCAAACGCTGCGCCAGGTTCTCGGCGGCGGCAGTCATGACGGCTTGGCGCTGCCTCTCGGGCACACGCTTGGCGACCAGCACGGAGCGTGTCAATGACTTTGCGGCACCTGGCGTCATGAATTTACTGTGCAGGGCTGCGGTTGTTGGATGGTGTTGGTCGTTGTCTCCATTTGTGGCGGGTTGATCCATACTGCGGTCGGCATTGGATGGGTTGAAGGGCGCTTGCTTTTGAACCGTGTGGGATGGGCCAGGTACGCCGCGTCGAGGGTGGCCTGGCGGGTGACGAGCATCGCCGTGGCCTGACCGTAATGCACGCTGTGCGGCGTCATGTAGCCGATGCCCGAGTGGCGGTGCACGGTGTTGTACCAAGCGAAGAATGGCTGGCAGTGGGCACGCGCGTCCTCGATACAACCGAATCGCGCAGGGAAGTCAGGCCGGTACTTCAAGGTTTCGAGATGCGCCTCCGAGAACGGGTTGTCGTCCGAGACGTAGGGCCGGCTGTGACTGCTGGCGATGTCCAGATCGACCAGCAGCGCGGCCACGGGCTTGGAGCGCATGCTGGTGCCGCGATCGGCATGCAGCGTGAGCATCCCGCGCTCGACGTCGTGGCGGGCAACGGTTTCGGCGATGAGCTGCTCGGCCAGTTCCGCGCACTCGCGCTCGGCGATGAGCCAGCCCACGACGTGACGGCTGAAGATGTCCAGGATCACGTAGAGATGGAAGCACGTCCACTTGGGCGGCCCCTTGAGCTTGGTGATGTCCCAGGACCAAACCTGGTTGGGCGCGACCGCCAGCAGCTCGGGCTTGGTGTAGGCCGGGTGGGTGAGCTGGTTGCGCCGCTGCAAGCGGCCTGAGCACAGTCAACTCATCGCCGTTCGAGCGGCCCGGCGCTCATCAGGGCCGCGGGGACCGACTGCGTCCGGGGCTTACAGGACCGCGGTGAAGCGGCCTGACCGTCAGGGTAGACCCGTGGACACCCCCGCTGATCGGCCGTTGCGGTCCGGCTCATCAGCGCTCAACGGCCACCGGTCGAGCCCAAAGAGTGCGACCAGCGCGTCGAGTGCCAGGATTCGCCGGCCCACGAGCAAGAAAGAGGGCGTTTGAACTTCCTATACTCCGCCCATCGTCCGCCGCCGCACACTCATCGCACGTGTTGTTCCTGCATTGCAGCGGCAGTTCGGCCCGGCAATGGGCGCCGGTCGTGGCAGCGCTGGGCGACGACATGGACGCAACGGCGCTCGACCTCATCGGTTACGGCCTGGGCGCACCGGCTTGGCCGGTCGGAGTCCCCTGCTCGCTCGACGACGAGGCGCTTCGCCTCGCACCGTGGCTGCGCGACGGTCCGCCCGTGCACCTGGTCGGCCATTCGTTTGGCGCCACGGTCGCGCTGCAGCTGGCGTTGCGGTGGCCGTCGCGCGTAGCCAGCCTCACGCTCTACGAGCCGGTGCGCTTTGCGCTGCTCTTCGGCGACCCGGAAACGCGCGCCGTAGGTGACGCAATCGTGCAGGTCGGACGGCAGATCGGCCGCGAAGTGCAAGCGGGCAATTCAGCGCGTGCCGCCGAGCTTTTCATCGACTACTGATCCGGTGCCGGCACGTGGGCGGCGATGACGCCGCGGCATCAGGCCGGCGCTGCGGCACGGATGCCTAAGGTGCATGCCGAATTCGAGGCCCTGTTCGCGGATCCGGTCCCGCTCGACGCCTATCGGCAGCTTGCGCTGCCCACGCTCCTGCTGGTCGGCGGGGCAACACTGGCGCCACCGCGCGAGGTAGTGCGGCGGCTGGCGAGCGCCCTTCCCTGCGTCCGGTGCCAAACCCTGCCCGGACTCGGGCACATGGGGCCGATCACCGATGCGGCGCTGATGGCGGCCCGGATTGGCGCGTTCCTCGACTCGCCAGCGGTGCTGGACGCTGCACGTGTCCCGCAGCGAGCGCGAGCGAACGTCCCCCTGCCAGGCAGTGCGTCGGTGCCGGCGGTCAAGCGGACCTGGATCCCCGCCGAGGATAGAGCCGCGCCGCCGTCGTACGCAGCGCGTTGAGCATCGCGCCTGCGCCCGGCGAAAGGTCCCGGTCGCGGCGCGTGATGATGCCGGCCTCGCCCAAGCGCAGGTCGAGCTTGATCGGGAGCTGCTTCAGCACACCC
>JANMSS010000350.1:0-6749 GCA_031389585.1 Burkholderiales bacterium
GCCGGGCCTGCGCTTCTGGGTCTGCACGCGCTACCCGTATCTGGTCTTCTACATGGAGCACGCCGATCGCATCGAGGTCTGGCGGGTGCTACACGCCAAGCGAGACATCCCGACCTGGCTTCAAGACGATGCTCCGGGAACCTGACGCCCTACTTTGGACAAGCTCAGGACGATCGGAGATGCAGGTTCAGGGCGAACGGTGGTTTCGACTCGATTTATTGCGGATCGGTATGAAGCCGCGCGCTTCAGCCTGGCTGTCGCGCCTGGGCAATCAGGCGCTGCACGCGCTGGCTGCTGCGCAGGCTGCGCGCCTCGGCGGGCAGCGAGTCGAACAGGGCCTGCGCCTCCCTGACCAACCCCATGGCCTGCGCGGGGTTGGCGTGGGCCGAGGCCAGCAGCGCCAGCGCCACTTCCACCTTGTACATCTGCTCGTCGGGCTTGCGCGCCTGCACCTGGCGCTGGAAGGCCAGCGCCTGCGCCACCTTCGGGCGGGCCTCTTCAGCGCGGCCGCTGCGCGCCAGGGCCAGCGCCCACAGGGCGGTCTCGTTGGTGGCAGCGCGCCGCTCGCTGAACGTGCGCGTCGGCAGGGCGCGGCGGGCTTCGGCCACGAGCGCGAGTTGCTGCGCGGCGGCCGCGAAGTCGCCCGAGTCGATCTCGGCCCACGCCAGAATCTCGTGCAATTTGCGCAGCTGCGCGGCGACTGCCGCCTTGCGGCCGGGGTCGTCGCCGGGCTGCAGCGCCAGCAGGGCCTCGCGTGCACCCTCGGCCTCCTCGCGCACGCGAGCGATGTCGCCCCGCGCCAGCGCGTAGTCGGCCTGGAATACGGCATCGACCCGGGTCCAGAACGCGGCTTCGAAGGAGCCCGCAGCAAAGCCTTGCTTCCACTGGCCGTAGAGTTGCCACGACTCGCGCTCGTAGGCGTCGGCACGCGCCAGGTTGCCCAGGTCGGCGGCCATCACCGCGGCGTTGAACAGGGAATTGGAAAGACCGCCCGCCGCCCGTGCTGACCGCGCCACCAGTGCGCTGCGCAGTTCGCGGTTCTCGAGCCGCTTGGATACCGCTTCGCGCGGCCGGCCCAGGGCCCACAGGCCGTCGCTGGCGTTGGTGTGCGCCACACCGAGGTTGCCTACCGTGATCGCGTTGCTGGGGTCGATGCGCGAGAGCATCAGCCAGTCCTGCGCGGACTCGTCGGCCGCCTGGGCACGCCGTGTGGCCTGCATCTCGTTCTCGGCCACCCGCGAGACATTGGACGCCAGCAGGGCGCGGCCACGCAGCGCCAGCATGTGGGTGGGCTGGCGCTCCAGCACCTGGGTGGCCACGCGCCGAGCTTCGTCGCCGAGCTGCAGGGCGTCGGCCGGGCGGGCGGCTGCGTTGAGCGCATCCATCCTCCAGCCCGCGGCGATGGCGAAGTTGGCCGCCGCGTCGTTGTCGGCGGCCAGGCCGTCGATGCCGCGCCAGGCGTCGAGCGCGGCCTGCAGCGTGGCCAGGGCGGCGTCGTTGCGGTTGCCGCGCTGTTGCGCGAAGCCCAGTTGTGTCAAGGCCGCGGCGTGGGCGCGGCGCAGCGGCACGCTGGCGTCCTGGGCCTGCGCGCTGCCTTGCAGCACCGCCACGCCGCGCTCGGCGAAGGCCAGGGACTCGGGATCGGCGGCGCTCGGGTTGAGCCGGCCCTGGGCTGCCAGACCGAGCGCCAGGCCGATCGTGGTGGCCTCGCTGTGGTCGCCCTTGGCATGCAACTCGTTCAGCGCGGGCACGGCCGCATCGAGCATCTGCCGCGCCTCGACCATGCGGTCCTGGTTGCGCAGCACGGCGCCGTAGCGCACCTGGGCCAGCGCCTGGTTGCGCTGGGTCTCGGGCGTGCGCAGCGCGGCGGGCAGGCCCTGGTAGTAGTCGATCGCACGCCTGGCCAGGTCGCCCACCACATCGAGCCGACCGACGGGTTCGAGCTCGCGGTAGAAGTCGTCGAGCAGGAACACGATCAGGCGCTCGGACTCGCCGCGCGCGGTCTCGGCCATGGCCTGGGTGGCCTCGGCGCGGCGCATGCCGTAAACGCCAAAGCCGGCGGCGACCACGGCCAAGCCGGCCAGCACGACGCAGCCGGTGGCGATTTGCCGCGCCCGCACCAGCGCGCGGCGGGTGGCGACCTCGCGCGCCTGCTGCTCGGCGAGGCGCTTCTCGGCTGCGTCGCGGGCCTCGCGCTCGTGGCGCGTGTCGCGGCTGGCGCGCACCACGCCGCAGAGCACGTCGTGCGTGAGCTCGACGCGGCGGATGTCCAGGCGCTCTTCGACGCGCAGCAGGCGGCGGTCGACCAGCCGGGCCAGCGCATCGGGCGCGGCGCCGGCCTCGGCAAAGGCCTTGGCCACGCGCTCCTGGGCGATGTTCTCGCGAAAGCCGCCCTCGGTGAGCAGCTCTTCCTCGATGAAGCGGTGCACGCCGGCGGGCTGGTCGGCCAGGGCGCGGTCATAGAACTCGGCCAGGATGCCGGCATGCGAGCCGGCCAGCAGATCGGCCGAAATCTCGCCCTTGCCCTGGGTGACGCGCGCGTTGTTGAGCTCGCGGCAGATCAGGCTCAGCAGCGAGGGCTCGACCTCGGCGTTGCGCAACTCGGCGCCACCGGCCACGAAGCGCACGATCGATTCGGCGACTTCCTGCGACACCAGCTTGCCACCGGGCTTGACCACGGCCTCCAGCGCCTGCGCGCCGGTCATGCGCGCCAGGCGCATGCGGTTCTGCGTGATGCTGGGCATCGCACTCTTCAGGCCTTCAAGGTGTGCCAGGTAGTCTTCGCGCAGCGCGATCAGCACCCGGTAGTCGCTGCGCGCAAAGTCAAAGCGCTCGGCAGCGCTGTCGTCGCTGTCGAGCAGGGCCTCGAGCGCCTTGGGCGGGCGGTTCTCGACCAGGTCGGCCAGCTCGGCGACGAACTGCGCCGCACGTGCGCGGCCGAAATCGTCGCTTTGCGCCAGGGTGAATATCTCCTCGAACTGGTCGAAGATCAGCAGCGGCGTCAGCGCGCGGCCTGAGGCGTCGCGCAGGGTGTCGTCGCGGTGGTGAAGGAACTCCCACAGCGACTCGCCGTGCACGGCCGCGCCGGTCTGCGACCACTGGCCCGAGCTCAGGGTCTCGCGGAAGATGGCCTGCTTGATCTGCTCGGCCGGCGACGGCGCCTCGCGGCCGTAGTCGATGCGCACATAGACCGGGCAATAGCCCTGCGGGCGCAGCCGCGGCACGATGCCCGCGCGCAGGATCGAGGTCTTGCCCAGGCCGCTCTGCCCGAACAGCACCGTCAGCAGCTTGCGCTGCACGCGCCGCCCGAGCTCGGCGACTTCGTCTTCGCGGCCGTAGAAGTAGGCCAGCGTCTCCTCGCTGAACGAGGCCAAGCCGAGCCAGGGGTGCTCGGCGTCGATCGCCGCGCCGGCGTGGTCGGCGCTCATGCGGTGCGGCTTGAAAGCAACTCGCGCAGGCGCTGCGCAAAGTCGGCATTGACCTCGCCGCCCGGCAGGCGCGCGAAGTGCAGCGACTTGAAGGTGTCGGGGACCAGGGCGGCCCCTGCGTCGGTGCCGTCGATGCAGACCGGCAGCACGAACACCGCGGCGTCGGCCATGCTGCGCACGCGGTCGTTGGCGTAGCTCCACTCGCGGCGGAAGAAGCCCTCGTGGCGGCGCTGCGTGGTGGCCGAGACAACGGGGATGAAGAAGCCGCAGCGCGCGATGTTGCGGCGGATCTTGCGGTCGAAGTCGTCGCCGCCTTCGAGCTGCTCCATGTCGAACCAGCTCGCCACGCCGGCGGCGTCCAGGCCGGCCTTGAGCCGGCGCACGGCGGCCAGGTCGTCGCGCGCGTAGCTGATGAAGACGGCGTGCTCGGGCATCTCGCGCTCGGGCGGCAGGAAGCGCTGCGGCGCATTGAGCGCGATCACCTGCGCGCCGGCGTTGCGCGCCGTCCAGCGCTGGTGCAGCTCGGCGACGAACTCGACCGCGCCGCTGTATATGCGCGTGCGCACGCTGACCTGCTGCAGGAAGGCCATCAGGCGGGCGTCGGCGCCCGAGTGGTTGTCGGCCAGCACTTCGCCCACGTCGCGCGGGTCCGACAGGCGCCGGCGCTTGGCCATGCGCAGGAACAGGCGCGCCAGCCAGTTCGTGAAGTTGCCGCCGATCAGCAGCAGGTGGCTGTGTTCGAGTTCGTGGAAGAGTTTTTCCGGCGTCAGGTGCTCGCTCTGCAGGCCGCAGATGAACTCGAGCATGTCTTCGTCGCAGATGACGTAGGTCGGCGAGGCCGACAGGCGCCCGAGCAGGTGGTAGACGACAGGGCGTTCGAGCCGCTCACGCTCGCTGGGCAGGTCGGCGACGCGGTTCGGGGCGTAGGCGATCACGTCGGTGGATTGCGCGCCGCCGAAGCGTTCGGCGTTGATGGCCTGCTCGAGCAGCGGGTCGAAGGTGGTGCTGACGAAGAGGTCGAAGTCGGTGATCTGCGCGAGTTGCGTCAGCGCCAATGGCGTCGCGAAGTGGGCCTCGCGCAGGATGCTGCGCAGCCGCGTGTAGGCCTCCTCGCGGCGGCCGCGCGAGGACAGGAACCAGCAGACCACATCGTTGAGCGTGCACGGCGCCGGCAGGTTCGCGGTGTCAACGCCGAGCTTGGCGGCCAGCTTCTCGGCCAGCCAGTCGTACAGCAGGCGCGGCCCGGTCTCGGTGTCCACCGTGAGCAGCTCGGGCCCGATGATCGGGATCACGCGCCGCTCTTCGATGAAGTTGAGCAGATCGTCCCAGGCATCGTCGTCCAGCGTGGCCAGCGGCGGATGCAACTGCAGCAGATTGCTCAAGCGAAGGATCCTCCCGAACTTGCGATGCCGGTGCGGCACCCTCGTGGGCACCGGCCGTTCCGGGACGGCGGCGCAGTTTCTTCGATTCGCCGGAGCCGGTCAAACAAGGTTTACCAGCACATTGCGCGCGCGCGGGCACAGCCGTCGCCGGGCCGCCCCAAGGCGGCTGGCGCCCCCTCGGGGGGCAGCGAACGCAGTGAGCGTGGGGGTCACGTCACCTGGTGGCCCGCAGGCAGTACAACCCCAGCGTGCCGTAGCCCTTGGCCAGCGGCGTGCGCCCGACGTAATGCATCGCGACGCCCTGTGTGCGGCTGGCTGCGGCCACGGCGGCGAAGGCGCTGCTGACATAGACCTGGCCCGGCGGCGTGATCGGCTCGATGCGCGCGGCACGGCTGGTATGCGGGCCGGTGTACAGCGGCCCGCCAGTGACGGGATCGCGCGCGCAGTGCACCGGCCCGCAATGCAGGGCGATGCGCATGTCGAAGCCGGGCGGCAGGCCGCAGGCCGCACGGTCGAAGTCGTGCACCAGGGCGCTCAGTTCCAGGGCGTAGAGGCCGGCGTCGGCAACCTCGCGAAAAACCATGTACAGGCCGTCGCCCGAGGTCTCGACATGCTCGAAGCGGTGCGCGGTGCGCCGGTTCAGGTCGGCCACGGCCTCGAGGAAGCCGCCGATGAAGGCCGGGATCTGGTCTTCGCTGAGCTGGCTGAAACCCACCGCATCGGCAAACAGCAGGGCGCGCATCTCGTGCCTAACCAAAGGCGCCGCCGCCGGGCTGTCTGCGCTGGTGGCGAGCGCGGCCGCGGCGGGCGCAGCGCCGGCGGCACCCGGGTGCACATGCTCGACGGGCCAACCCTGCGCCTGCCAGGCGGCGACGAGCGAGGCCGCGCCGCCGGGCAGGCCCGGTGCCGAAGGATCCCAGGCGGCGAGTGCGCGCAGCTCGGTGTCGAGCAATTGCGCACGCAGGGCGCCCATGCCGGTGAGCAGCAGGTTTGCGTACTCGTAGGTGGCGACGCTGCCGCTGGCCTGGTGCTCGCTGGCGATGGTGACGCTGTCGGCCAGGGCCAGGGCGCGCTCGAAGCGCTCGCCCCAATCGCCGCCGGCGAAATCGACACTCGTGCGCCGGAACGCCGGTGCCGGAAAGGGCAGCACGATGTGGGTTTCGGCGCCGAGCTCGCGGGCGATCTCCAGGCACAGCAGGTCGGCGCCACACGCCGCGGAGCCATAGACGGCCAACGGCCGCAGCGCCGACATCCGCGCGGCAAGGGCCTCGCGCAGGCAGGCCTCGATGGCGGCGGGGAACCGCAGCACGGGGCGGTCAGGGCGGTCGATCAGGTGGCCGGTGAAGATCAGCACAGGGGGAATCTGCAGCGCCGCAATGGCCGCGTCGCTGTGGCCGGGCAGATGCGCCGCCAGTAGCCGCGCCTGGCGCCGGGTCGAGCTGATGTCGCCGAAGCGCGCGCCGGCCAGCGCCACGGCCCGCGCGTAGTGCGTCGCCGCGGCGGCCGCGTGGCCCAGGATCAATGCGGCTTCGCCCAGCGTAGCCTGTTGCCAGTAATCGGGGGGTTGCTGCGATGCGGGCGCCGCGGGCTCGGGGTCGCAGAGCTCACGCACCTGCTGCGCGATTTCGCGGCCACGTGCCATGTCGCCCTTGAGCACGGCCATCGCCGCGGCATTGATGCCGACGTAGCGCGCGGCATCCTGCGCGCCATCGCGGCGCGCGTCGTCGAAGGCTTGCGCGTAGAGCCCGAAGCCGGTGTCCAGGTGCTGCGCGCGCAGTGCGCCGTCGTCGGTCGCCAGCGCGATGTCCTTGTGGGTGCGCGCCAGCATGCCCAGCGTTTCCGCGTCGGCGCGGCCCTCGTGCGCGAGTTGCGTCAGCAGGCGGTTGGCGCGCTCCACATCACCGCTGCGCGCCAGCGCCAGACCCTGCAGTTGCCGCAG
>JANMSS010000361.1:0-11051 GCA_031389585.1 Burkholderiales bacterium
TAGGCCGACAGCGCCATGCAAAGTGACGCCACGGCCACCACCGCCAGCGGCGACGGCAGCGCGCCGTAGGTGTGCAGCGAAATGTAGAGCCACCAGGTCGAAGCGCCGAGCCAGCCGCTGCCGAACGACAGACCGAGCAGCGCTGCGCGCCGCGGCCCCGCTTGCGCGGCGCGCCAGGCCAGCAGGCCGGTGCACAGGAATGGCAACCACCACAGCCACGTGACCGTGGCTGCGAGGCTGAAGACAGCCCCCGCGGCTGCCGCCACCGCGGCGTCGCGGATCAATCGAGTTCGGCGGCGGCTTCGCCGGCTTCGAGACGGGTCACGCGGAACCAGCGCACCGCGCCGCCGCGCGTCAGCATCACGGCAAAACGCAGCGTGCCGACGTCCACCGACTCTTCGCGCCGGGGCACGCGGCCCAGGTGGTCGGCCACCAGGCCGCCGATGGTGTCGAACTCGCCCTCAGGCAGGTGGGTTCCGAAGGCGGCGTTGACCGAGGTGATCGTGGCGTCGCCGGCCACCCGGTGACTGCCATCGGCCAGGGTGTAGACGCTGCTTTCGCCGTCCTTCTCGTCGAACTCGTCTTCGATCTCGCCGACGATTTCCTCGAGCACGTCCTCGATCGTGATCAGCCCGGCGGTGTTGCCGAACTCGTCGATGACGATCGCCAGGTGGTTGCGGTTGCTGCGGAAGTCGCGCAGCAGCTCATTCAGGCGCTTGCTCTCGGGTACGAACGCCGCCGGCCGCAGCAGAGTGCGCAGGTTGAGTTCGGGCGCGCGCTGCAGCTTCAGCAGATCCTTGGCCATCAGGATGCCGATGACGTTGTCGCGCTCGCGCTCGAAGACCGGGAAACGCGAGTGGGCGGTTTCGATGACCAGACCCAGCAGTTCGTCGTAGGGCGCGTCGATGTCCAGCAGGTCCATGCGCGGCGCGGCGACCATCACGTCGCCCGCGCGCATGCCGGCCATGCGGATCACGCCTTCGAGCATCAATCGGCTCTCGGGCTCGATCAGCTCGCGCTTTTCGGCGTCGGCCAGGGTGGCGAACAACTCGTTCTTCGAGTCCGGGCCGGGGGACAGAAACTCGACCAGGCGCTCGAACAAGGTGCGCTTGTCGCTGTGCGGGGGAATGCCGAGCGGCGAGCGGTTACGGTGCGGTTCGGACACAGCGCGGGTGTCGGTGGTGGCGTTGGGGGGAGAATACCCGATTGGTTTTTCAGCGCCCGCGGCCTTGGCAGCGGGCCTTTCGGCCCCATCTGCGGGGCTGCCTTGCCCCTACGGATACGACCATGTCTCAAGGCCTCATTCCCGCCACCATCCTGACCGGCTTTCTGGGCGCGGGCAAGACCACGCTGTTGAAGCGCGTGCTGTCCGAGACCCACGGCCGCAAGATCGCCGTGATCGAAAACGAGTTCGGCGAAGAAAACATCGACAGCGAGATCCTGATTGCCGATACCACCGAGCAGATCCTGCAGCTGTCCAACGGCTGCGTCTGCTGCACCATCCGCGAAGACCTGCGCTCGACGCTGGCCGAGCTGGCCGCCAAGCGGCGCAAGGGCGAACTCGACTTCGAGCGCGTGGTTATCGAGACCACCGGCCTGGCCGACCCTGGGCCGGTGGCGCAGACCTTTTTCATGGACGACGAGATTGCCGAGAGCTACCTGCTGGACTCGATCCTGACGCTGGTTGATGCCAAGCACGCCGAGGGCCAGCTCGACGCGCGCCAGGAGGCGCGCCGCCAGGTCGGCTTTGCCGATCAGATCTTCATCAGCAAGAGCGAGCTGGTCGACGAGTCTGCCCTGCAGGCGCTGACGCACCGCCTCAAGCGCATGAACCCGCGTGCGCCGCAGCGCAAGGTGCACTTCGGCGAGGTGCCGATCGCCGAGGTGTTCGACCTGCACGGCTTCAACCTGAACGCCAAGCTGGACATCGACCCGGAGTTCCTCAACGCCGAGCGCCACGACCACTCGGGTCACGACCATGATCACGAACACGATGCGGCCTGTGACCACCCGCACCACCATCACCACGATGACGACGTGAAGTCTTTCGTGTTTCGCGCCGACAAGGCTTTCAATCCGGCCAAGCTCGAAGACTTTCTGGGCGCGATCGTCCAGGTCTACGGCCCGAAGATGCTGCGCTACAAGGGCGTGCTGTACATGAAGGGCAGCGACAAGAAGGTCATTTTCCAGGGCGTGCACCAACTGATGGGCAGCGATCTGGGGCCGAAGTGGCTGCCGGCCGAGAAGAAGCAGAGCAAGATGGTCTTCATCGGCATCGACCTGCCCAAGGAGATCCTCCTGCAGGGCCTGGAGCAGTGCTTGGTCTGAGCAATCGGTGCCGCAGGCCGGTGTTGTTTGCAACGTGGCTACAATCCGCGCGCTTCAATTTCAGACCTGACGACGGCTCCCGGGCTCGCCGAGCAGGTATAAAGCTGCAAGAGGAGAGCGAATGAGCAAGCCCCCGGCCAAGAGCAAGCCACCGGCAAAGAAGGCGGTGAAGAAACCTGCGGCTGCAGCGAGCAAGCCACGCTCGAAGCCACCCGCCAAGGCGAGTGCCAAGGCGAGCGCCAAGCCCCCCGCCACGAAGGCGGCCAAGGCCAGCGCCAAGCCTGCGAAATCCGCAGTCAAGCCGGCAGCCAAACCAGCCAAGAAGCCCGCAGTCAAGCCAGTCGCCAAACCAACCAAGAAGCCGGTCGCGAAACCCGCAGCGAAACCCGCCGCCAAGCCCGCGCCGAAGACCCCCCCCAAGGTCAGCGCCAAAGCCGCTGCCCCGTCCGCCGCCAAGGCAGCGTCCAAAGCTGCCTCTTCCGTACCCAAGAATCGCTCGATGCCTTCCCCTTCCTCCAAGACAGTGACTGCCGCTCCCATCGTCAAACCCCTTAGCCCGGCCCGCACTGCGGCCGCTGCCGGAAAGGCCGCTGCTGCCGCGGCGGCGGTGGCTGCTGCAGCCGCGGCCAGTGCCGCGGCCGCCTCGGCTGCCTCGGCCAGCCGCTTTGCCGATCGCTTTGCCCCGCCCAAGGCGGTGGCACGCGTCGTCATCGACAGTTCGCTGGAGCCCCTCAAGCCGGCGGTCAAGGCCGATCCGAAGTTGGCCGGTGCGTGGAAGCACAAGAGCGGCCGCGCGTTGAGCGAGCCCGAGTTGCAGGCCATGCCCGACTCCGAGTACATGAACGACAAGCAACTCGATTTCTTCCGCGCGCGCCTGGTGGCGCTGAAGGACGACCTCCTGTCGAATGCCGGAGAGACCACCGAGCACCTGCGCGAAGACACGACCATCGTGCCCGATCCGGCCGACCGCGCAACGATCGAGGAAGAACACGCACTTGAGTTGCGCACCCGCGACCGCGAGCGCAAACTGCTGAAGAAGATTTCGCAGTCGTTGACGAGCATTGAGGCCGGCACCTATGGCTATTGCGACGAAACCGGCGAGCCGATCGGCTTGGGCCGCCTGCTCGCACGACCTACGGCCACCCTGTCTCTCGAGGCACAGCAGCGCCGCGAAATGAAGCAGAAGATGTTCGGCGACTAGATGTGGACCACCCCGTTGCGGCTTCGCCGACCCCCCTCCCCCGCGAGGGGGCCACGCCAGCGGCCGGGCGAAGCCCGGTCCGCGGCGTGCGCTCGGGACTGCGCCGCGCCGTTGAGTGGCTGACATGACGGATCCCCAGACCCCACCCAAGGACGGCGACAGCTTTTTTCGCAAGGTGGTGCGTTTCGTGGCCAACCCGGCGACGGACTGGGCCGATCTCAACTCGCGCCAGGACGAGGGTCGCGAGCTCGACCTCGAGAAGTCCGAGCTGAAGGCCATGATCGAGCGCAAGAAGCGCAACGATTTCGTGCGCAAGCGCGAGTTCGACATGCTGCGCAAGGTGCGCCGCGAAGGCCTCTCGCCCGAACAACTGGCCGCGCTCGGCGGCTCGTCGCGGCTGGACGACTCCGAATCGAAGGTCGGCAGTGACAGCCCGCCGCGCGCGGCTGACAGCGGCGTGAAGGCAAAGATCGACGAGATCGAGCAGCAAATGGTCGGCGACAACTTCGCCAGCTCGAGCTCACGCAAGCCTGCGGGCATGTTCGATGGCCAGACGCACCAGGTGCCGTTCCGCCAGACCACGACGCGGCCGAGTGTGCTCGTTCCACAGGCCGCCAGGAGTGACCAGGCCCCCGTGGCCGCACAGCCGCCGGCCGCCGCGGCGCAGCCGCAGCGCAACGTGCCGGCCGCCGTGTCCTTGGGGGGGCTGCAGGGTTCTGCAGCCAGCGACTTCGCCAGCCCCTTCGCGGTTGAGGTCAGCGAGGTCGTGCACGACCCGGAACTCGATGAGGCCGTGATCGCGTTTGCCAACGCCGACTTCGACCAGTGCGAGCAGGCGCTGACAGCGCTGACGCGAGTGGGCGGCGCGCGCGCGCAGCATGCCGAGACCTGGCTGGTGCTGTTCGACTTGCATCGCGCCACTGGCCAACAAAACAAGTTCGAAGGCCTGGCGCTGGAGTACGCGCAGCAGTTCGGCTGGTCGGCGCCGCAGTGGTACTCGCTGCCGAAGTTGGTGGCGGAGTCGGCGCAGCAGGAAAAGCCGCGTGAGCGGCGCGTGGCCGGCGAGATCGGCTGGATCTGTCCCGAGTCGCTCGACATCGACGCCGTGGCGCGGCTGCGTTCGGTGACGCTGCAGCTGCCCCTGCCCTGGGTGTTCGACTGGAGCGCGCTCAAGCACGTCGACCCCGAGGCCGCCGCGCATCTGTCCGAGTTGTTCCGCCACTGGGCGCCCGAGGCGCTGGACATGCGCTGGCTGTCGGGGCATCGTTTCCTCGAGGCGCTGCAGGACGCCGCCCCGACCGGCGTGCGCGATGCCGACCCGGCGTACTGGGTGCTGCGCCTGGATGCGTTGCGGCTGGCGAACCGGCCCGACCAGTTCGACGAAGCCGCGATTGACTACTGCGTGACTTACGAGGTCTCGCCGCCATCGTGGGAGCGCACGCGCTGCCAGGTGCGCATCGGTGGCACGGGGCTGTCGACGCAGTCGCCGCCGCTGTCACAGGTCGGCGAAGTGGCGACCACCTTCCTCGAATCATCGGTTGAAGAACACAGCGGCACGGTGACGATGGCTTCGGTGGAGCTGTCGGGCCAGTTGATCGGTGATATCAGTGCCACCTTGAAGCAGCTCGACACCCAGCTTGCCGCAGCGCCGATGGTCACCGTGTCCTGCACGAAGCTGATCCGCGTCGACTTCCTCGCGGCTGGCGACCTGCTCAACTGGGTGCTGGCCAAGCGGGGCGAAAGCCGCAGCGTGACCTTTGCCGAATCGCACCGCCTGGTGGCGCTGTTTTTTGGCGCGATGGGCATCAACGAACATGCCAGCGTGCGGGTGCGCAACAACTGATCGCCCTGGTCGACGGGGCGCGCCGTGCGCGCCTCGTGCGACCGCGGTGCGGCCAGCCCAAATCGGACGACGAGACGGCCAGTTCGCGTGCTTAGAGCGCCAGGCGGTGCGACTGCAGCGTCAGCAGGCCGTCGAAGATCAGCGAATCGATGGTTTCGAAGGGCAGGTTGGTGATCGGTGCCATCTTCACCGCCGCGCCGCCGGTGATCAGCAGCAGCGGTTCGACGCCGCAGCGTGCCACCAGTTTGCGGTGAATGCGCTCGATGGCGCCGGCCAGGGCGTGCGCGCCACCGCTCATCAAGGCGTCGCTGGTGTTGGTCGGAAAGTCCACCACCTCCCCGGTGGGTACGCGCAGGCCGGATGTGCCTTGTTCGAGTGCGCGAAGCATCAGGCCGAAGCCGGGCATGATCAGGCCGCCGAGGAAGCGGCCCTCGGGATCGAGCGAGTCGACGGTGACGGCGGTGCCGACCATCACCACCAGGACCGGCCGCGCCGGCGTGCGTTGGCGCTGCGCGCGCTGACGCGCATGCCAGCGGGCGCCGATCAAGGCGGCCCAGCGGTCGGCGCCCAGGCGCGTCGGGTGTTCGTAGCCGTTGATCACGCCGCCATCGTGCGCCGAGGGCACCAGCCAGCGCGGCGCGATGTCCCAGAGTTCGAGTTGCTCCTCGACGCGGCGGCGCACCGCGTCGCCCGCCACATTGCAGCCGAGCATGCTGCCCGGCGCTGCGAGCTTGCCCCAGTCGCCTTCAGCCAGCGTGTCGATGGTCTCCAGGAACACGGCGCCATGCGCCACCACCGGCGCGCCTGCCTGCGGCGAGGCGTACTGCGCCCACTTCAGTCGCGTGTTTCCAATGTCAATGGCGAGGAATGTCATGCGCAGTGATGCTCGCTGCGCGCTCAGGAAGGCCGCGACGTCACGGGCAGGCTCAGCAGGTGCCGCACATGGCGCATCGTCTGCGCCGCGATGATCTGCCGGCGCGGCCGGCGCAGGCGCTGTTCGACCTCGTCGAGCAGGGCTTCCACGCTTTCGCGGGTGGTGGCGCGCTTGAGCTTCATCAGCGTCAGCGTGCCACTCAGCGGCGCCTCCTGGCGCACGGCGCGCATCAGCAACTCGCGGGCCTCGGCCAGGGGGCGGTCGGTCGTGCCTGCGGCGTCGTCATCGAGCACGGACCAGCTCGAGTCGCCATGCAGCGACTGTGACGACGCCAGCAGCGACGAGTCGGCGCCCGCGGCCTCGGTGACGGTCGCATCGGCCCGCGCGCTGCCGGGCAGCGTCACCAGGCCCAGGCGCAGCAGGTCGTCCAGGCACTCCGTGCCCGCGCCGGCTTGCGCGGCGAGCATGCGGATGTCGCGCTCGCTGCGCCGCCCGTCAACCAGCAACAGCACCGTGCGGTGGCGCTGCGACACGCGGCGCCCGCGCTTGGCCAGCTCGGCATGGCCCGAGGCGGTGCGGTGCGGTGGGGCGGCGGCAAGGAGCGGCATGCTGCGATTGTGCAGAATTCCAGCGAGCGTCCGGGCGCATACGGGCAAACCACGAGGCGCCCGCCCGTGCATCGGCCGCCACCGGGCATCGGTGGCATCATTGCAATTGACGTTTACGTCAACGTCAATCTAGCCCGTGCGACTGCCCCGTGACCCGAGCGCCCCATGACCGACCTGTCCGCCAACGCCAAAGCCCTGGCCGCCTACCGGCCCAAGAACAAGCTGCGCTTTGTGACCGCTGCCAGCTTGTTCGACGGCCACGACGCGGCAATCAACATCATGCGGCGAATCCTTCAGGGCATGGGTGCCGAGGTGATTCATCTGGGCCACAACCGCTCGGTCGACGAGGTCGTGACCGCAGCATTGCAGGAAGACGTGCAGGCCATTGCGGTCAGCAGCTACCAGGGCGGCCATGTCGAGTACTTCAGCTACATGGTCGAATTGCTGCGCGCCCGCGGTGGCGAGCGGATCCAGGTCTTCGGCGGCGGCGGCGGCGTGATCGTGCCCGGCGAGATCCGCGAACTGGCCAATTGCGGCGTGCGCATCTACAGCCCGGAAGACGGCCAGCGCATGGGCCTGCAGGGGATGATCGGTGAGATGCTGCAGCGCGCCGACGCCGACCTGTCGGTGCATGCGCCCAAGTCGCTGGAGGCGCTCGTCGGCCACAGCGAAGCGGCCTGGCGCGCGCTGGCGCAATTGATCACTGCACTCGAGAGCGGCCGCGCCGACGCCGTGCTGGTGAAGGCAATGCACAGCCGCGCGGCGGCCGCGAAGGTGCCGGTGCTCGGCATCACCGGCACCGGCGGCGCGGGCAAGTCCAGCCTCACCGATGAGTTGATCCGCCGCCTGCGCCTGGACCAGGACGACGCCCTGCGCATCGCGGTAATTTCTATCGACCCGTCTCGGCGCAAGAGCGGTGGCGCGCTGCTCGGCGATCGCATCCGCATGAATGCGATTGCGCCGTGGGGCCAGGCGCCGGCGGACTCGAAGACTGCAGCCAACGCGCAACGGGTCTATATGCGCAGCCTGGCCACACGCGACTTCGGATCAGAACTCAGCCAGGCATTGCCCGACGTGCTTGCCGCCTGCAAGGTGGCCGGCTTCGACCTGATCGTGGTCGAAACCTCGGGCATCGGCCAGGGCGACGCGGCGATCGTGCCACTCGTGGACGTGCCGATGTACGTGATGACGCCCGAGTTCGGCGCCGCCAGCCAACTCGAGAAGATCGACATGCTCGACTTCGCCGAGTTCGTGGCCATCAACAAGTTCGACCGCAAGGGCGCCGCCGACGCGCTGCGCGATGTGGCCAAGCAGGTGCAGCGCAACCGCGAAGCATTTACGCAGTCGCCCGAGGAGATGCCGGTGTTCGGCACCATGGCCAGCCGCTTCAACGACGACGGCGTCACCGCGCTATACCAGGCCCTGACGCCGCGCCTGGCGCAAGCCGGCCTGAAGCTGTCAAAGGGCCGCCTGCCACCCGTGGCCACGCGCCACAGCACGCACCAGGTGCCGATCGTGCCCGGCGCGCGGGTGCGCTACCTGGGCGACATCGCCGACACCGTGCGCGGCTACAAGCGGCGCGCGCGCGAGCAAGCCGCGCTGGCGCGCGAAATCCAGCAGTTGCGCGCCGCCGCGCAGATGCTGACGGTGGGCAAGCCCGACAAGCCTCGTGCGGCCGAAGCCGCCAGCAACCTGGCCAGCGAGCGTGAAACCCGGCTCGACCCCACGGCGAAAAAGCTGCTGGGTATGTGGCCGGATATGAAAAAGGCCTACGCCGGCGACGAATACGTCGTCAAGATGCGCGACAAGGAGATCCGCACGGCGCTGGTCTCGACCTCGTTGTCGGGCACCAAGATCCGCAAGGTTGCACTGCCGAGCTTCGAGTGCCATGGCGAGTTGCTGAAGTGGCTGCTGCTCGACAACGTGCCCGGCAGCTTCCCCTACACCGCGGGCACCTTCGCCTTCAAGCGCGAAGGTGAAGACCCGGCGCGCATGTTTGCCGGCGAAGGCGACGCGTTTCGCACCAACAAGCGCTTCAAGATGGTCAGCGCCGGCCTGCCGGCCAAGCGCCTCTCCACCGCATTCGATTCGGTCACGCTCTACGGCAACGACCCCGACCCGCGGCCCGACATCTACGGCAAGGTCGGCAACTCGGGTGTCAGCATCGCCACCCTCGACGACATGAAGGTGCTGTATTCGGGCTTCGACCTGACGCACCCGGCGACGTCGGTCAGCATGACGATCAACGGCCCCGCGCCCACGATCCTGGCGATGTTCATGAACACCGCGATCGACCAGAACCTGGACAAGTTCAGGCGCGACAACAGCCGCGAGCCGACCGATACCGAAGCCGCCAAGATCCGCGAATGGGTGCTGGCCAATGTGCGCGGTACGGTGCAGGCCGACATCCTGAAGGAAGACCAGGGCCAGAACACCTGCATCTTCTCGACCGAGTTCTCGCTCAAGGTGATGGGCGACATCGCCGAGTATTTCGTCCACCACGATGTGCGCAACTTCTACTCGGTGAGCATCTCGGGCTATCACATCGCCGAGGCCGGCGCCAACCCGATCAGCCAGCTCGCGTTCACGCTGTCCAACGGCTTCACCTTCGTCGAAGCCTACCTGGCGCGCGGCATGCACATCGACGACTTCGCGCCGAACCTGAGCTTCTTCTTCTCCAACGGCATGGACCCCGAGTACAACGTGATGGGCCGCGTGGCGCGGCGCATCTGGGCCACGGCGATGCGTGACCGCTATGGCGCCAACGAGCGCAGCCAGAAGCTGAAGTACCACGTCCAGACCAGCGGGCGCTCGCTGCACGCCCAGGAGATCCAGTTCAACGACATCCGCACGACGCTGCAGGCGCTGATCGCGATCTACGACAACTGCAACAGCCTGCACACCAACGCCTACGACGAAGCCATCACCACGCCGACCGAGGAGAGCGTGCGGCGAGCGATGGCGATCCAGTTGATCATCAACCGCGAATGGGGCCTGGCGAAGAACGAGAACCCGAACCAGGGCGCTTTCATCATCGACGAGCTGACCGAGCTGGTCGAAGAAGCCGTGCTGGCCGAATTCGACAAGATCGCCGAGCGCGGCGGCGTGCTCGGCGCGATGGAGACCGGCTACCAGCGCGGCAAGATCCAGGAAGAGTCGATGCATTACGAGATGCAGAAGCACACCGGCGAATACCCGATCGTCGGCGTCAACACCTTCCGCAATCCGCAGGGCGATGCGGTGTCCGAGCACATCGAACTGGCGCGCTCGACGGATGAGGAAAAGCAGTCGCAATTGGCGCGCTTGGCCGACTTCCATGCCCGCCACGCCGGCCAGGCCCCGGCCATGCTGAAGCGCCTTCAACAGGCCGTCATAGACAACGGAAATGTCTTCGAGGTGCTGATGGGTGCGGTGCGCTGCTGCTCGCTGGGGCAGATCACGAACGCTTTGTTCGAGGTTGGCGGACAGTACCGGCGCAGCATGTAGGCATTTGCGAATGCCTTCAACTCAATGTGCGGCCCCTTAAAACTTGAGCATGCTTAGCGCACCGGCCAACGCGCGCATGGGCTCTAACAACGGTCCGAGCGTGCCGGCCTCGAACGCGATGGGATCACCCGCGCGCCGCCCCGTTTTCCGCGCCCTTGCGCCTGCCATCGCAGTTTGCGGACTCCGCCTCCACCGGTGATCAGGTCACCAGCGTCCGGCGTCGTCAGCAGGTGGTTTTGCAAGCGGCGCAGGTCTTCGTCATTCCAATGGGCTTCGCGAAAAGTGACAAATGGAGTCAGTTCGACGAAGACCACGCATTCAACTATACGCTGGAAGCGTACCCATCGCGCTGGCGCAAAATTAGCAAATGCAACTTCGCCCCCTCGGCCGCTCCGGCCTGATGACCGCCCCGCTGGCCTTCGGCGGCAACGTCTTCGCTGGACCGCCGACGAGGCGGAGTCGTTCCGCCTGCTCGATGCCTTCGTCGATGCCGGCTTCAACCTGATCGACACGGCGGACGTCTATTCGCGCTGGGTGCCGGGGCATGCGGGTGGTGAATCGGAAGCGATCATCGGCCGCTGGCTGAAGAAGAGTGGCAAGCGCGACCGCGTGCTGATCGCCACCAAGGTCGGGAAGGATATGGGCGAGGGCCGCACGGGACTTTCGGCGCGCTGGATCCGGCAGGCGGTGGAGGATTCGCTGCGCCGCCTG
>JANMSS010000001.1:0-1737 GCA_031389585.1 Burkholderiales bacterium
GGCGCGGAGAAGATGGCGTCCGCGGCGCCGTTGCGCCGGCTGGGCGACGACGACGACCTCAAGGGCGCGGCAGTCCTGTTCGCCAGCGCCGCGGGCAAGCACATCACCGGCCAGATCCTGGCCGTCGATGGCGGCGTCAGCGCAGTCCACAACGGAGCATGAGTCCATGGCGATGAAGTTTCCGCTGCATATCCCGTTCGTCGAGGAACTCGGCTTCGAGCTGCACCATTTCGAGAATGGTCATGCCGAGTTGCGCGTCGACCTGGACGAGGCGCACCTCAACTCATGGGAAGTGGCGCATGGCGGCGTGCTGATGACGATGCTCGACGTGGCCATGGCCCATGCCGCGCGCAGCGTCCACGCTCATGAGCCTGACTTCGGCCCCGGCCTGGTCACGATCGAGATGAAGACCAGCTTCATGCGCCCCGCCGAGGGCCGCCTGCGCGCCAACGGCAAGCTGCTGCATCGCAGCGCGACGATGGCCTTTTGCGAGGCTTCGGTGTTCGACGACGACAACCACCTCTGCGCCCACGCCACCGGCACCTTCAAGTACCTGCGCAAGCTGCCGACCAAGGGCCGTGGCGCCAAACCGCTGCAGACCCGCAAGGACGAATGACCATGACCGCATTGACCAACCGCCAGATCCTGCTCGCCTCGCGGCCGCAGGGCGAACCCACGCCGGCAAACTTCCGCATGGTCGAGACGCCGCTGCCTGAATTGAACGAAGGCCACGTGCTGGTACGCCACCACTTTCTGAGCCTGGACCCGTATATGCGCGGGCGCATGAACGAGAGCAAGAGCTACGCCGCGGCGCAGCCGCTCGACGCGGTGATGATCGGCGGCACCGCCGGCGAAGTGATGGCCTCGAAGAACCCGCACTTCAGCGTCGGCGACCAAGTCATCGGCCAAGGCGGTTGGCAGGAGTATTCGGTTGTCGACGCCGCCCAGCGCGGCGTGCTGCACAAGGTCGATACGCGCCAGATCCCGCTGTCGGCCTATCTTGGCCCGGTCGGCATGCCCGGCGTCACCGCCTGGTACGGCCTGACGCAGATCATCGCACCCAAGGCCGGTGCCACCTTGGTGGTCAGTGCCGCGTCGGGCGCAGTCGGCAGCGTGTTCGGGCAACTGGCCAAGGTGCGCGGCTGCCGCGCAGTCGGCCTGGCCGGCGGGCCCGACAAGTGCGCCTATGTGGTCGAAGAACTCGGCTTCCATGCCTGCATCGACTACAAGCAGCACCCCGACCTGAAGTCGCTGTTGGGAGCATTGAAGCAAGCCTGCCCCGACGGCATCGACGGCCACTTCGAGAACGTCGGCGGCATGATCCTCGACGCGGTGATGCTGCGCACCAACGCCTTCGCCCGCATTGCCGTGTGCGGCATGATCGCCGGCTACAACGGCGCGCCGCTGCCGATGGCCAACCCGGCGCTGATCCTGGTCAATCGCCTGAAGGTCGAAGGCTTCATCGTCAGCGAGCACCTGGAGCTGTGGCCGCAGGCGCTGAAGGAGCTCGGCACGCTGGTGGCCACGGCCAAGCTCAAGTACCGCGAGACGATCGCCCAGGGTCTGGCCAGCGCACCTGAGGCCTTCATCGGCCTGCTCAAGGGCAGGAACTTCGGCAAGCAGCTCGTCAAGCTGAGCTGAACTTCTCGCACGACGACGTGAACTGGACCTGGCAGCGCTTCAAGGAGCTGGGCGTCGACAACCTGCACGACGCGCTGCAACTGCGCTCGCGCGTTT
>JANMSS010000039.1:0-1760 GCA_031389585.1 Burkholderiales bacterium
CAAAAAGGAACATGCCGCAGGGCAGCTTGACATGAGCCAGCGTGCGTCCCGTCAACTCGACGCCGCTGGCAAGCTCGATGCAATAGCCCCGTTCATGCATGACATGGGGCGATCGCTCGTCGGGAACACCCAACACGTGGCGCGCGATCGGCCACGGCGTGGTCAGCGTCACCCGACGGATCTTTGAAAACCGCAACGCCACGGGCTCGCCATCAGGGTGCATGCGAACGCGCATCTGGCCGGCGTCAACATCGAAGCCGACCAGTTGGGATTCGACCGTCGCGCCCTCCGGCGTTTCAATGCTGCACGGCTGCTCGCCGGTGTCCAGGGGGGTCGTGACTTGGCGGTGCACAAACGGCGGCGTTGGCCAGCGCCACGCCATCTCGGCATCGAGGCTCAAAGTGGGCAGCGGTGTGTCGACTTCAGTCATCGTGCTTTCCTGTGCGCAGACTGAGCAGCCGTCCGGGCGTCAATCTGACGTGTCACGAAGGGTACCGAATGGCGCTGCGTTTCGTCTGTGACGTTTTGCCGCGATGCGCCGTGTGGCGTCGCGCGCCCTGCGTTCACGGGGCTGGGGATGTAGCGCTGACGCTTCAGCGCGACACGCCCATCACGGCGTCGGGCAGCCCGGTCGCGATGGCCGGAAACGCGGTGATCAATACCACCGCCACCAACATGCAGACGAAGAAGGGGATCGTCGCCCGCGCGATGCGGTTGCTGTCGATGCCGGTCATGTTTTGCAGCACGAAAAGGTTGAAGCCCACTGGCGGCGTGACCTCGGCGATCTCGATCAGCAAGATGATGAAGATGCCGAACCAGACCAGATCGAAGCCGGCTCTCTGCACCATCGGCAGCACCACGGCCGAGGTCAGCACGATCATCGAGATGCCGTCCAAGGCGGTGCCGAGAATCAGATAGACCACCACCAGTACGCCGATCAACGCATACGGCGACAACTGCGCCGCCGTCACCGCCTCGGCCAGCGCGCGCGGAATGCCGGTGAAAGCCATCGTCTTGGTCAGGAACGCAGCGCCGGCGAGGATGAACATGATCATGCAGCTGACCCGCGTGGCGCCCATCAGGCCCTGCCAGAAGTTGGCCACGGTGAGGCTGCGCCCGGCCGCGGCAATCACCAGCGCGCCGAGCACGCCATAGGCCGCACATTCGGTGGCGGTGGCGATGCCGGCCACCAGGACCCAGACGATGAACACGATCAAGAGGCCGCAGGGAATCAGGCTGCCCGAGCGGCGCAGCTTCTCGGCCAGCGTGGTCGGCGCCTCGGGCGGCGGCACCTTGTCGGCATGGCGCCAGCTCCACCAGGCGATGTAGCTCGAGAAGAGCGCCATCAGCATGAAGCCGGGCAGGAAGCCGGCGAGGAACAGGCGGATCACGCTGGTGTCGGCCGCCACCGCATAGACCACCATCGTGATCGAGGGCGGAATCAGGATGCCCAGGCCGCCGGCCGCGGCCAAGGCACCGATGGCGAGATTGCGGTCATAGCCGCGCCGGCCGAGTTCGGGCAAGGCCACCTTGGCGATCGTGGCGCAGGTGGCAGCCGATGAACCCGACACCGAGCCGAAGATGCCGCAGCCCAGGATCGTGGTGTGCATCAGGCGCCCCGGCACTTTCGACAGCCACGGTGCGAGGCCATCGAACATCTGCTCCGAGAGCTTGGTGCGAAACAGGATCTCGCCCATCCAGATGAAGAGCGGCAGCGCTGCCAGCTCCCAACTGGCCGTCGTTTCCCAGAACGCCGAGAA
>JANMSS010000076.1:0-3273 GCA_031389585.1 Burkholderiales bacterium
GCCGGCGATCACCGGACGCCGGTCTTCCTTCAAGCCCGGCAGCTCGAGCTGGTCGATGTGGCCGGCGCGCACGCAACGCTCGATCAGCCAGCGCAATCCGTCGGGCGTGATCGCACCGCCCTCCACGCCCTGGGCGGCCAATAGCTGCGACACCGCGCTCACCGTGCCCGAGGAGCCGAGGGCCTCTTGCCAGTGGCGCGCCGCGAAGGGCAGCAAAGCTTCTTCGAGTTCGGCGCCCGCGGCCACCTGCGCCGCTCGAAAGCCCGATGCGGTGAGCCGCCCGCCAGGAAAATGCTGGCTGCTGAGGCTGACGCTGCCGACGGCGAACGACTCGGCGCGACGTGGCACGAGGCCGCGGCCAAGGATCATCTCGGTCGATCGACCGCCGATGTCGATCACCAGCCGCGGTACCGCGCTCGGCTGCAGGTGCGCCACGCCAGCGTAGATGAGCCGCGCTTCCTCGCGCCCGGAGATCACCTCGATAGGCTGGCCCAGCGCGCTGCGGGCCTGCAGCAGGAAAGCGTCGCGGTTGCGCGCCTCGCGCAGCGTCTGCGTGGCCACCGCGCGCACCTGCTCGGCCGCCATGCCTTGCAGGCGCTCGGCGAAGCGGCGCAAGCAAGCCAGCCCGCGTTCGCTCGCCTCGTCGGTCAGCTGGCCTTGCGCGTCCAGGCCGGCGCCCAGGCGCACCGTCTGCTTGACGTAGTCGATGCGCCGGTAGCTCTTGCCTTGCATGCGGCCGATCTCGAGCCGAAAGCTGTTCGAACCGATGTCGATGGCAGCCAGGGGGGCATCGGGAGAGGGCAGGGCAGACATCCGGCATTGTGCTGTGTAGCCCGGCCCGCGCCGGGTTGCCTAGAATTGCGCGATGCGAGAAACCTCCGACACCACCGACACCACCGACAGCACCGACAGCACCGACAGCACCGCTGAGATCAACCGCCGCGACTTCGTGCGCGCCAGCCTGGGCAGCGGCTTCGCGGCTGCAGTGTTGCCGGTGCAGGCCCAGACTGAAGTCAAGACCGACGCGACCGGCCTGCTGGTCGGCGAGGTGAGCATTGCGGTCGGTGCGCACGCCATGCCCGCCTACCGTGCCGCACCCGCTGGCAAGGCCAAGGCGCCGGTGGTGCTGGTGGTGAGCGAGGTTTTCGGCGTGCATGCCTACATCGCCGACGTGGCCCGGCGCCTGGCCCGACGCGGCTACTTCGCCATCGCCCCCGAACTGTTCGAGCGCCAGGGCG
The DNA here is from genome assembly GCA_031389585.1 of Burkholderiales bacterium. Lineage (GTDB taxonomy): Bacteria > Pseudomonadota > Gammaproteobacteria > Burkholderiales > Burkholderiaceae_C > CADEEN01. Next base: position 1,239 of record JANMSS010000076.1, read on the forward strand.
ACGCCGGCAGCTACGGCGAGGTGGCCAAGCTGATCGCCGAGGTGGTCAACCGCACGCCGGATGCGCAGGTGATGGCCGACCTCGATGCCTGCGTCGCCTGGGCCGCGGCGCAAGGCGCCGACACCTCGCGGCTGGGCATCACCGGCTTCTGCTGGGGCGGGCGCATCACCTGGCTGTATGCCGCGCACAGCCCGGCAGTGAAGGCCGGCGTGGCCTGGTACGGCCGGCTGGTGGGCGAGAAGAACGCGCTGCAGACCGCTCACCCGGTGGACGTGGCCGCGCGCCTGCACGCGCCGGTGCTCGGTCTGTACGGCGGTGCCGACACCGGCATTCCGCTGGCCACCGTCGAACAGATGAAGCGCACGCTGGCCGCCGGCAGCGCAGCGGCGCGGGCCAGCCGCTTCGTCGTCTACCCCGAAGCGCCGCACGCCTTCCATGCCGACTACCGGCCCAGCTACCGCCAGGCGGACGCCGAAGACGGCTGGCGCCGCTGCATCGACTGGTTCGCCGCGCAAGGCGTGGCGTGACGCTGGCATACATCGTGCTGGCCACGTTGGCCGGCGGGCTGGCGTCGGTGTTGATCGCCGCGGCGCTTACCGTGGCGGTGCTCGGGCGCGTTGTCAAGAGCCTGGTCAGCCTGTCGGCCGGCCTGCTGCTCGGCACTGCGCTGCTGTTGGTGCTGCCCGAGGCCTTCGAGAGCCCGGCGGCCCAGCCGCAGGCGCTGTTCGTCACGCTGCTGCTCGGCCTGATGTTCTTCTTCCTGCTCGAAAAAGCCGAGCTGTACCGCCACGCCCACCACCACGAGGGCGACGATCCGCACCACCACCACCATGACGGCTTCGATGCCGAACAGGCCGGCCGTGGCGGCTGGAGCGTGCTGGTCGGCGACAGCATTCACAACTTCTGCGACGGCGTCATCATCGCGGCCGCTTTCCTGGCCGACACGCGGCTGGGCTTCGTCACCGCGCTGGCCGTCATCGCGCACGAGATACCGCAGGAGGTGGGCGACTACATCGTGCTGCTGAATGCCGGATTCAGCCGCAGCAAGGCGCTGTTCTACAACGCGATGTCCGGCATGGCCTCGGTGGTGGGCGGCGTGCTGGGCTACTTCATCGTCGGGCCCTGGGAGGCCTTGTTTCCCTACCTGCTGGTGGCGGCTTCGAGCAGCTTTGTCTACGTGGCAGTGGCCGACCTGCTGCCGCAACTGCAAAAGCGCCTGCCGTTGCGCCAGGGTGATCAACACCAACCCGCCGGCCAGCCAGGCCAGTTGCGACACCGTCTCGCGCCACGGCAGGCGCTTTTGCAATTGCGGCAGCAGGTCGGCCACCGCCACGTAGATGAAGCTGCTGGACGCCACCACCATCAAGTAGGGAAACAGCGCCTCCCACGGGCCGACGACAAAATAGCCGAGCACGCCGCCCAGCACCGCGGCCAGGCCCGACAGCGCGTTGAACAACAGCGCCCTGGCGCGCGAAAAGCCGGCATTCAGCAGCACGATGTAGTCGCCCACCTCCTGCGGAATTTCGTGGGCGACGATGGCCAGTGACGTCACCAGGCCCAGATTGATATCGGTGAGGAAGGCCGCGGCGATGATGATGCCGTCGCAGAAGTTGTGGATGCTGTCGCCCACCAGCACGCTCCAGCCGCCGCGGCCGGCCTGTTCGGCATCGAAATCATGGTGGTGGTGGTGGCCGTCGCCTTCGTGGTGGTGGGTGTGGCGGTACAGCTCGGCCTTTTCCAGCAGGAAGAAGAACAGCAGGCCGCCGAGCAGCGTTAAAAACAGCGAATGCGCGTCGGCACCACTTTCGAAGGCCTCGGGCAGCACATGCAGCAGCGCGGTGCCGAGCAACACCCCGGCCGACAGGCTGACCAGGTTGCGCACCAGCCGGCTGAGCACGCCCACGGTCAGGCTGGCCGCGATCAACACGGACAACAGGCCACCCGCCAGCGTGGCCAGAACGATGTAGCTGAGCGTCATCGGCGTCGATGAAAGTGCCGACCGCTCACAGGGGGCTGCCCCGTTGCGCGGTCGGCG
>JANMSS010000093.1:0-3874 GCA_031389585.1 Burkholderiales bacterium
GATCCTCGACCGCCCGATCTCTGAGTTTGATGGCCCGGCCGACGCGGTACGAATTCCGGTGGTTGAGCCAATGGGCCAATGCAAGCCGTTCCAGGAGGTCATCATCGAGCTGGCGAGCCGGCTGCGCTTGCCGGCATTCAACACGCCCCAGGGCGGGCGCAAGTTCAAGGACTATCCGAGCTTTGTGGTGAATTACGAAACCGCGCCGGGTTCAGGCATCGGCTTTCTCGCCGGCTGGCGCGGCGCCGACGGCAGCAAGTCGATCTGCGGCGAGCCCAACCCGAACCAATGGGAGATGTATGCCAAGAACAACTGCACCTTCCACTACCCGCTGCCGCCGGCCTACCAGTACATGCGCAACTGGAACAAGGGCTATATGGACTGGACCAAGAGCATGCGCATGCGCCGCGACGCCGACCCGATCCTGATCCACCTCTACTCCGACGTGCTGCAGAAGTTCCGCCTCGCAGCGCTTGGCAAGCGGCCCGGCAAGCAGCCGCCCGAGCATCTGCGCAGCCAGGCGTTCTGCGAATCCCACGAGTGGTACATCGCCATCGGCCGCTGCGTGACTGCGGCCAGCGGGTACTTCTGCAGGTCGGTGGCCAGGGTTTCCAACGGCAGGCTGAAGAACGGCAGTGGATCGAAATGCCGCGCCACGCGCTCACGCAAATGCTCGGGCGGCTGGCGGCCAGCGCGCTTGCCCTGTGCGGCCGAGCGAAAGCTCTGCAGCTCTTCGCTCCACAGCTGGATCAGCACCGGCTCGGCAAAACGGCGCAGCCGCGTGCGCTGGGCCCATTCCATATAGCCCTTGTTCCAGTTGCGCATGTACTGGTAGCTCTTGGGCAACTCGTAATGGAAGATGCAGTTGTTCTTGGCGTACATCTCCCACTGCCGCGGGTTGGGTTCGCCCTTCATGAACTTGCTGCCGTCGGCGCCGCGCCAGCCGGCCAGGAAGCCGATGCCCGAACCCGGTTCGGTTTCGTAGTTGACGATGAAGTCGGGGTAGTCGCGGAACTTGCGGCCGCCGTCGGCCTGGGTGAAGGCCGGGAACTTCAGGCGTGAGGCCAGCTCGATCAGCACCTCCTGGAACGGCTTGCAGTCGCCTGTGACCGGCAGCACGGGGATGCGCACGGCGTCCGTCGGGCCGTCGAATTCGGAGATCGGGCGGTCCAGCATCGACATTGCGTCGTGGCGCTCGAGGTAGGTCGTGTCGGGCAACACCAGGTCGGCGAAGGCCGTCGTCTCGCTCTGGAAGGCATCGCAGACGACGATGAACGGGATCTTGTACTCACCGTCATCGCCCTTGTCGTTGAGCATCTTGCGGACTTCGGACGTGTTCATCGTCGAGTTCCAGGCCATGTTGGCCATGAAGATCATCAGCGTGTCGATGCGGTAGGGGTCGCCGCGCCAGGCGTTGGTGATCGCGTTGTGCATCAGGCCGTGTACCGACAGCGGATGCTCCCAGGAGAAGCCCTTGTCCAGCCGCACCGGCTGGCCTGCGGCGTCGATGAACAAATCATCGGGCGACGCCGGCCAGCCCATCGGCAGGCCGGCCAGCGGCTTGTTCGGTTGCACCGCGTTGGGGTTGTTGGGCGGCTTGGCAGTCGGCGGTATGGCGCGCGGGAACGGTGCCTTGTGGCGAAAGCCGCCGGGGCGGTCGATCGTGCCCAGGATCGACATCAGGATCGACAGCGCTCGGATGGTCTGGAAACCATTGCTGTGCGCAGCCAACCCGCGCATGGCGTGGAAGGCGACCGGGTTGCCGGTGACGGTGGCGTGCTCCTTGCCCCAGCAGTCGGTCCAGGCGATCGGCAGCTCGATCTTCTGATCGCGCGCGGTCATGCCCATCTCGTGCGCCAGGCGACGAATCGTCGCCGCCGGGATGCCGGTGATGCCCTCGGCCCACTCGGGCGTGTACTGGGCCACGCGCTCGCTGAGCAGCGTGAAGGCGGGCTTGACCTTGCGTCCGTCGTCGAGCGTGAACGTGCCGCGCAGCTGCGGGTCGACGCCCTCGGTGTGCGTCGGTACGGCCTTGGAATGCAGCCGATCCCACCACAGCTTGTTCTGCGGGTACATCGGATTGACCTCGGGACTGGCCTCGTCCTTGACGTGCAGGCCAAAGCTGTCGCTGGCTTCGTCGGCATCGATCAGCTGGCCGGCATTGGTGTAGCGCACCAGGAAGTCGCGGTCGTACAGGCCGGTGGCGATCAGTTCATGGATCAGCGCCAGCAGCAGCGCCCCATCGGTGCCCGGGCGGATCGGCACCCATTCGTCGGCAATTGCCGAGTAGCCGGTGCGCACCGGGTTGATCGAGACGAAGCGGCCGCCGTCGCGCTTGAATTTGGCTATCGCGATCTTCAGCGGGTTGCTGTGATGGTCTTCGGCAGTGCCGATCATCACGAACAGCTTGGCGCGCTCCAGATCCGGGCCGCCGAATTCCCAGAACGAGCCGCCGATCGTGTAGATCATGCCGGCGGCCATGTTGACCGAGCAGAAGCCGCCGTGCGCGGCGTAGTTGGGCGTGCCGAACTGGCGCGCGAACATGCCGGTCAGCGCCTGCATCTGGTCGCGCCCGGTGTAGAGCGCGAACTTCTTCGGGTCGGTGGCGCGGATCTTGGCCAGCCGCTCGGTCAAGGTCGTGAACGCCTCTTCCCACGAGATCGGCTCGAATTCCGCTGCGCCGCGCTCGGCACCCTGTTTGCGGCGCAGCGGCTGTGTCAGCCGCGCCGGTGAGTACTGCTTCATGATCCCGGACGATCCCTTGGCGCAGATCACGCCCTGGTTCAGCGGGTGGTCGGGGTTGCCGTCGATGTAGCGCAGCTTGCCATCCTGCAGGTGCACGCGGATGCCGCAGCGGCAGGCGCACATGTAGCAGGTGGTGTTCTTGACCTCGCGGGAACTCGCAGGCGCCGTCGCGGTGGAATCGTGGATCGGGATGCCCATCTGAGATCAGTTCCGTGAGGTGTCGCCTGCGGCCAGTACCGCCAGCGCCACCGAGGCCAGGCGCGCGCCTAGGGAGTCGGCGCGCGAGGTCAGGATGATAGGCACAGTCGCGCCGAGCACGAGGCCCGCGCAGTCGCCGCCACCCACATAGTTGAAGCTCTTGTAGAGCATGTTGCCCGCGTTCAGATCGGGCATCACCAGCAGGTCGGCGTCACCGGCCACCTGCGACTCGATGCCCTTGGTGCGCGCGGCCGCTGCCGAGAACGCGTTGTCGAAACCGAACGGGCCCTCGACGATGGCGCCCGGCCAGGCGCCCTCGCGCGACATCTGCACCAGTGCCTGTGCATCGACCGTCGCCGGAATGGCCGGGTTGACAGTCTCGACCGCGGCGACGACGGCGACCTTGGGCTGCGCCACACCCAGGCGCTGCAGCAACTCGACCGCGTTGCCGACGATGTCGCGCTTGGTCGCCAGGTTGGGCGCGATGTTGACGACGCAGTCGGCCAGCGCCAGCAGCTTGTGATAGCGCGGCAGGTCGAACACGAAGGCATGGCTGATGCGGCGCGAGCCGCGCAGCCCGGTGGCCTTGTCGACCACCGCCGACATCAGCTCATCGGTGTGCAGCGAACCCTTCATCAGGGCGCTGAGCTGGCCCTCGCGCACCAGCGCCGTTGCGCGGCGCGCGGCCTCGGGCGCCGACTCACCGCTGGCGACGATCTCAAAGTCCTTTACCTCGACGTGGGCCGCGGCAGCGGCGCGCTCGATCGCGGCAGCCGGGCCGATCAACAGCGGCCGCGCAATGCCCGCTTGCAGGATGCGCTGCGCGGCCTGCAACGCCAGCGCGTCACAGGCATAGACCAGCCCGACGGTTGGCGACGATTGGCGCGAGCGCTCGCGCGCCCGCGCCACCAGCGCGTCAAGCCGGGGGTGC
>JANMSS010000136.1:0-2262 GCA_031389585.1 Burkholderiales bacterium
CCTCGTCGAGTGGGCTGTCGTTTCGGTCTTGCGCGGTGTAGCCAAGTGGCCCGCCGGGCCGGGTGTGCGAGGCGCGAAGAACGAGCTGAGAGGTTTTGCATTCAGCCCCTTTGCTTTGGTGACTTTCATTTGGGGCCGCAAATGTTCGCGACGCGGGGGTCCGCTCACTTCGCGCAGCGAAGTTATGCGGGCACCAAAGTCACCCGGCCGCCGGGCCGGGACCCGGCAGGCAACGCAGTCCGCTACAGGCCAGCCAACAGCACCACCCGCGACGCGCGACGATCGCGTGTCGCGTCGCGGCCGAGGGGGCTCCGATCACCTGGGAACGATCTTCGCGCCGGTGATCCTTTCCTGCGCCTCGACCAGCGAGGGCACGAACTTGCCGCCGTAGCCCAGCGCGCAGGCCAGCGCCAGCGACTGGTGCACCCCCTCGCCAACGACGGTGGGCACGCCCAGGCCCTCGGCCAGGTGGGTGTAGTAGCGGATGTCCTTGCGCGCGTTGTTCAGCTCGAACTTCATGCCGGCCAGGTCGCCATCCAGGGTCTTGGCCATGATCTGGATCAGGCCCGAGTTCACCAGCCCAGCCGACATCAGCTTGATCAGCTGGCGCAAGTCGATGCCGGCCTTCTGGCCGACCGCGAAGGCCTCGGCCACCGCGGTGCAGCTGGCCTGGGCAATGAAGTTGTTGAGCAGCTTGATGACATGGCCGGCGCCGGGCCCGCCGACGTGGAAGACGTTCTCGGCAAAGGCGCGCAGCACCGGTTCGAGCTGGGCGAACTGCGCGTCGTTGGCACCGACCATCACATTGAGCTTGCCGGCCTCGGCCTCGGCTGGGGTGCGTGCCAGCGGCGCATCGATGAAGAACACACCCTTGGCTTCGCACAAGCCGCGCAGCCGGTTCGTCGACTCAGGTTCGGCGGTCGAGGTGTCGACGATGATCAGCCCTTTGGCTGCACCGGCCAGCAGGCCCTCGGGCCCGCAGACGGCTTCTTCGACCTGCGGCGAGCCGGTGACGCAGAGGAACACGATGTCGCTGGCGCGCGCCATCTCGGCCGGCGTGGCGGCCAGAGTGGCGCCTGCCGCCAGCAGGTCGGTCACACGTTCGCGGTTGCGGTGCACTGTCAGCACCAATGGGTAGCCCTTGGCGTGCAGGTTCTTGGCCATGCCATGGCCCATCAATCCCGAGGCGCCGATGAATCCTATGCGTTGCATGGGGTGTCTCCTGTTGCGAGGGTTTGGCAATCGATCCCGATCATGCATCGATATCGGCGTCCGTGCAGCCAGTGCGCCTGGCGCGCCGGTGACAGCGCCGGCAGCGCCGGCTCGGGGTTTGCCCGCCTGTGATTCTGTAATTACAGAATCACAATGCCGCGATGGCTCACCTGATTCCTCTTCGCGGCACCTCGATGCACGACGGTGTCGCCGAGCGCCTGCGCTCGATGGTCTTCGAGCGCGAGCTGGCGCCGGGCGCGTTGATCGACGAGGTCGAGCTCGCCGCGCGCTGGCAGATCAGCCGCACGCCGCTGCGCGAAGCCCTCAAGGTGCTGGCGGCCGAAGGCCTGGTCGAGCTGGAGCCGCGACGCGGCAGCCGTGTCGTCGAACTCACCGACGACGACGCCGACGCGCTCTTTCCGGTGATGGCCCTGCTCGAGGGCCGCTGCGCGGTCGAAGTCACACTGCGCGCGAGCGACGCCGACGTCGCCGAACTGCGCCGCCTGCACGAGACGCTGGAGCGTCACGCCGCGGCGCAGGACATCGACGCCTACTACGGCGCCAACCATGTCTTTCACACCCGCCTGCAGGCGCTCGCCGCAAACCGCTGGCTCGACCGCGTGACGGGCGACCTGCGCCGCTTCGCGCGCCTCTTGCGCGGGCGCCAGTTGATGCTGCCGGGGCGCATCGAGCGGTCGATCGCCGAACACCGCGAGCTGATCGAAGCCATCGAGCGCCGTGACGCCGAGCGCGCCGGCAACGCCATGCACGCGCACCTGATGTCGCAGCTCGACGCACTGAAGGCTCTGCGTGCGCGCGAGCTGGCTGCCGTGAACAAAGCTGCGCGCCGCGGGAGCCGCCGTGCTCGATGAACTCAAGGCTGCGGCGCGGCGCATCGGCGTCGACCGCCCGCTGCGCCAGGTGCTGGCCGATTGCGCGCGCCTGCTGTCGGTGCGCGGCGAGGCCAACGGGCCGCTGCTGGCGCAGGAGATCGTCGAGCGCCTGGAGCGCCTGAGCGACGAGCAGCGCTCGCGCTTCTTCGAGCGCCTG
>JANMSS010000210.1:0-5773 GCA_031389585.1 Burkholderiales bacterium
GCCGCGACCGCGAGCGCTGCATTTGGCAACGCGGCGGCGCGGGCCAACTCGGGCCGCGCGGCCTCGCTGCTGCGCCACAACCAGACCGCCAACAAGGCCACGCCGATGCCCAGATCGAGCGGGTTGGCCAGCGGCAGATGCGGCAGCGGCTGGGCCGAGCCGTTGGAGGCCACGTTGGCCAGCAGCGTCCACAGCAAGAGGCCCAGGGCGAGGACGAGTGACGCGATCCATTGGTAGGCGCCGGGTGCGGCGCTCAACGGCCAGCGGCGCGCACTGGCCGGGCGCGGCAACCAGATCAACAGCGCGGCAGGCACGACCAGCCAGCCCAACCAGGCCCAGGCGCTCGCGGCGTCACCCCAATCGGCGGTGATCGCGCGGCCCTGCAGCGCGCCCAGCGTGGCAAGCACCAGCACGCCGAAGGCATGCACGACGTCGCGCGCCATGCTCGGCCAGTGCGGTGCCAGCCGCCACAGCACCATTGCGTGAGCCAGCAGCGCCAGCGGCCAGGCCCACCAGCCGCCGTCCTGCAGAGGGCGAGCCCAGGCCACCGCGATGACCATCGCGCCGAGCATGTGCAGGGGCGCATGGGCCATCACTGGCACACCAACCCGGGGCCAATCAAGGCGCACGGAGGCCAGCGTGTAGAGCAGCGCAATGCCGCTGAAGCAGGCCAGCCAGGCTGCGAGCTGCAGGTGTCTGTCGACGAAGGAGTCGATCTGCAGCGCCGCCGCGCTGAGCAGCCACAGCGTGCCCCAGGCAATCAGCAGCGGCTCGGCCAGGACCTCGAGGCGGGCCGGCTTGCCGGCCTTGTCGTCAGGCGCGGCGGCATGCCGACTGACGAACAGGGCGGCCGCCAGAGATGCCGCCGCGGCCATCAGGCCGTTGAAGAAGTAGGCGTTGAAGAACGTGCCCGGCGTGCCATGGCGGTCGAGAGCGAACAGCATCGCCACACCGGCCAGCAGCAGCAGGGCATAGCCGAACCCACGTGCCAGGCCGCGCGACTGGCGAAACCCCAGCCAGACCAGGCCCGCGCCTTCGAGCGCCCAGGCCCCGGCGGTGCTGCGGGCGTCGAGCGCGAACGGAATCACCAACGTCAGGAACACGATGCCGATGGCCAGGCTGGCCTCGAACGCCGTGGCCAGGCGCGGGCGCGAACGCATCCAGGTGGCGATCGCGACATAGAAACCCGCCAACACCAGGGCCGAGATCGCGGTGCCGTACTCGGTGTGGCGGACCAAGCCATGCTGCAACGCGAAAGTGATGGTCGGCAGGCCGAACAGCAAGCTGCCGTGGAGCCAGGTATCGGGTCGCTGCGCTGCAGTCTCGCCGCTCGGCTGGCGCAGCGGCATCAGCATGATGGCCACGAAGAGCACGAAGAACGCGATCAGGAACAGCTGGCTGCTGACGTAGTGCTCTGGCCGGTACTTGAGCACGCCCCAGGCCGTGCCGACGATGAAGGTGCCGAGAAAGCCGATCAGGTTCAGCAAGCGCCAGGTGCGGTGCCAGGCGACCGCGGCGATGCCCAGGTCGAGCACCAGGTAGTAGCTGAACAGCGCAACATGGTTGCCGCTGCCGGTCGAGATCAGGAGCGGCGCCGCGAAGCCGCCGAGCGCACCGATCACCGCCAGCGCGCGCGTGTTTTGCAGCACCGCCAGCGCGGCCGACAGGGCGGCCACGGCGACCATCATCGCGAACACCGGCGTCACCGCCAGCACGCCGTAGAAACGGAAGGCAACGAACAGCGTCAGGTACAGCACGGCCACCGCGCCGCCCTGTAGCACCTGTGCGTAGCCGGGGCGGCTGAGTCGCAGGCGCCAGCCGACGGCGAGCAGGGCCACGGCCACCGCGGCAATGCCTGCCAGCCGCATCTCGACGGGCACCTGCACATGCTCACTGGCAAACTTGGCGAGGAACGCCAGGCCGATGAACAGGATACCGACGCCGGCTTTGACGATGGTGTTGCCACCGAACAGCCAGGCCTTGATCGGCGCCAACGGGTCGGGGCGCGCCGGTGGTGGCGGGCGCGATGGGGAGGGTGGCAGCGGCGCTGACGCCACTGATGCCTTCGGCGCGACGGCGAACGCCGCAGGTGCGACGCCGGCGATGGTTTGGGCGGCTGCGGGTTCCGGTGCGGGAGCAGATGCGGGCGGGCTGGCGCCCGCCGCCAACTGCGCCTGCAGGGCCTTCAAGGACTGCTGCATGGCCACGATGAGGCGCTCCTGTTGCCGCGACTGCAGCAGCAGCCAGGCGACAGCACCGCCGATCAAGGCGCCGAAGCTGCCAGACCAGGCCGCACCGACTAAGACGCCTGCAATGACGACCACGACGACCTGCATCCGACCCTCCTGTGCGTTCGCCCTCGAACCGAGGCGTCGCCGATCGACTTTATCAGCCGCCTACGGGCCAGGGGTGGTCGAGCAAGGCCAACTCGTCGTCGCTGAATCCGGCTTGCGCTCGCGCCGCCAGGTTGAATGGTGGCCTGGGCCGCGGTGCACCATGTCGCTGCGCCAGGGTGGCGTAATGGGCCAGGGGGTCGAGGCCTTCGCGCGCGCACAGCCAGCGGTACCAGCGGTTGCCGATGGCCACATGGCCGATCTCGTCGCGCAGGATCACGTCGAGGATCTCGACCGCGCGCGCGTCGCCGGCCTTGGCCAGCTTGGCCTGCATCGGCGGCGTGGCATCCAGGCCGCGGGCTTCGAGCGTTCGCGGCACCAGGGCCATGCGCGCGACGATGTCGTGCCGGGTGTTCTCGACCATCGTCCACAGGCCGTCATGGGCGTCGAAGTCGCCGTAGTCATGGCCCAGGCTCGCGCGCAGGTGCTCGCGCAACAACGTGAAGTGCAGCGCCTCCTCGGCGGCGACGCCGAGCCAGTCGCGGTAGTAATCGGGCGGCATGCCGGCGAAACGCCAGGCCGCATCGAGCGCCAGGTTGATGGCGTTGAACTCGATATGCGCCACCGCATGCAGCAGCGCGGCGCGGCCGGCCGGCGTGAACGGGGAGCGGCGCGCCAGGCTGACATGCGCGACCAGCCGCGGCAGGGGCGGCCGCCCGGGCAGGGTGGCCGGCTCGACCAACGCGGCCGCGGTGTCCAATGCCAGCGCGTCGATAGCGCTGAAAAGCGCGCGCGTCCGTTGCACCTTCTCGGCCGGGTCGGTCACGCAGAGCAGGTCCAGGCATCGTTGTCGCAGTTCCATTCCTACAATTGTGCGTTTCCTGCCACCGAGTCCGTCATGCCCGTTTACCGCCTCGGCGATGCCACGCCGCAAATCGACCCCAGCGCCTGGATCGCCGACAGTGCCACCGTGATCGGCCGCGTCACCCTCGGCGCGGGTTGCAGCGTTTGGCCGGGCGCCGTGCTGCGCGCCGACAACGAGCCGATCGTGATCGGTGCGCGCAGCAACATCCAGGAAGGCGCCGTGCTGCACACCGATCCCGGCCGGCCGCTGACACTCGGCGAAAACGTGACGGTTGGCCATCAGGTCATGCTGCACGGCTGCACGGTGGGTGACGGTTCCCTGATCGGCATCCAGGCCGTGGTGCTCAATGGCGCGATCATCGGCCGTGGCAGCCTGGTCGGCGCCGGTGCGCTGGTGACCGAAGACAAGGTGTTCCCCGACGGCTCGCTGGTCATCGGCGCGCCGGCCACGCTGAAGCGCGCGTTGACGCCCGTGCAGATCGAAGGCCAGCTGCGCATCGCCGACGGCTATGTGGCGCGGGCCCAGCGCTATCGCAGTGAGCTGGCGCGCATTGACAGTTAGGACGACGCGGATGATGGCGTGGGGCCGGAGGGCGCTTGCCCGCCGGGGTTCAGAATGCGGGTACGCATATTCACCCCGACAGGCAAGCGCCCTCCGGCCGGCACACAGAGGTGGCATGCCCTGGCAAGTACTTCAGTGCATCCCGGCAAGGCCGTGGGCGTTCGGGCCTGGAAGCGAATATGCGTACCCGCATTCTGAGCGTACGGGCCCGAGCGCCCACGGCCTTGCGCGCGCCCATCGTTTCGAGTTTCGTGAGTTGCTGATCGACCGATGCGGTGGAGCAAACTGAATTGATCGACGAGCTGCACAAATTCATCTTCGAGGGCCAGCCGGTGCGCGGCATGCTGGTGCGCTTGGGGCCATCGTGGCGCGAGTCGCTGCGCCGTCGTGAAGCGCAGGGCGCCTACCCGGCGCCGGTGCGCGCGCTGCTCGGCGAGATGGCCGCGGCGGCGGTGCTGATGCAGGCCAACATCAAGTTCGAGGGCGCGCTGGTCCTGCAGGTCTTCGGCGATGGGCCGGTCAAGCTGGCGGTGGCCGAAGTGCAGCCCGATCTGGGCTTTCGGGCCACGGCCAAGGTGGTCGGCGCGGTGCCCCCCGACGCAACACTGGTGGCCCTGCTCAATGTGCACGGCAAGGGCCGTTGCTCGATCACGCTGGACCCGCAGGACAAGTCGGGCGGCGCGCAGCCTTACCAGGGCGTCGTCGGGCTGCATGGCGATGCCGGCGAGCCGCTGAAGGTCCTGGACCAGGTGCTCGAGCACTACATGCTGCAGTCCGAGCAGGTCGACACCCGGCTGATGCTCGCGGCCACCGACGAATGCGCGGCGGGCCTGCTGATCCAGCGCCTGCCAGTGGAAGGCGAAGGCAATCTGCAGCGGCAGCATCGCGAAGACGAGATCGGCATCAACGAGGCCTTCAACCGCATCGCGCTCCTGAGCGCGACGCTGACCCGCGAGGAGTTGCTGAGCCTGGATGCGCAAACGCTGCTGCGCCGGCTCTACTGGGAAGAGGACGTGCGCCGCTTCACGCCGCTGCGGCCGCGCTTTGCGTGTCGCTGCTCGCGCGATCGGGTGCGTGGCATGCTGCGCGGCCTGGGCGCGGCCGAGGTCGAGGGCATCGTCGCCGAGCGCGGCAGGGTCGAGGTCGGCTGCGAGTTCTGCGGCCTGCAGTACGGCTTTGACGCGGTCGATGTTGGCGAGCTGTTCACGTCCGAGCGCGACCAGCCGCCAGGCTCAGCGTCGCTGCAATGATTGGAGCGCGGCGTGCTCGCACTCGGGCACGTCGCACTTCTCGCACACCCATTGCCAGACTGGCAGGGCCGCCTCGCGTTCGGCCAGGCGGGTGAACAGGCCGGCGTGCGCGGGCGCCAGCGTGGCCAGCAGTGGGTTGGCCGCATTGAAGGCCTGTTCGAGCCGGGCACTGCCCTGGCCACCCACGACCGACCAGGCCAATCCATGCTCGATGAGCCGCTCTCGCAGTGCCTGATCGACGGGCAGGCGAACATGTGCGCCGTCACGCTGAAGCCCGTCGGGTACCCAGGGCAGGTCGAGCGCCGTCAGCAGGGTCAGCGCCGCGCGGCGATGCGAGGCCACCGCCAGCGGCAGCAGCGAGCGGTCATTGAACAGCAGCTGGCTGTAGACAGCGACCATCAGCGGCGTGGTGTCGGCAACCACGATATCGTGGCTCTGGGCGGCGGTGTCGATACGGCGCTGCTGCTCGGTGGCGATCGCAAGCTGTTCGTTGGCCCGCGGTGTGCGCCCCGCGCGCTCGCACCACTCGCGCAGGTGTTCAGCCACGGCCACACAGGACAGGCCGGTGGCATCGGCAACTCGCGCCGCCAGCGCGGTGGCCAGCGTGCTCTTGCCAGTGCTCTCGGCGCCGACGATGGCGATGACTTGGCCGGTCATGGCCGCGCCCGCTGCGCCCAGGCACGCCAGCCCGCCAGTGCCAGCAGCGTGAACAGGCCGTAGAGAACGACCGTCAGCCACAAGCCCTTGTAGGCGAACAGCGAGAC
>JANMSS010000104.1:0-12759 GCA_031389585.1 Burkholderiales bacterium
GCTGGCCCGCCGCGCGCACTGCCGTCGTTTGAAAAGGGGTTGGCCTGATGAACAGCATCGACGTCGAAGTCCTGCGCAGCGCGATCGACTGGCTCGACCGCGGCCACCGCGTGACGCTGGGAACGGTGGTACGCACCTGGGGTTCGGCGCCGCGCCCGCCGGGTTCGCTGATGGTCATCCGCGACGACGGTCAGGTGGCCGGCTCGCTGTCGGGCGGCTGCATCGAGGACGATCTGATCGGCCGCGTGGCGCGCGGCGAGCTCGGCTCGCACTTGCCGCAGGTCACGACCTATGGGGCGACGGCCGAGGAAGCGCAGCGCTTCGGTTTGCCCTGTGGCGGCACGGTGCAGATCGTGCTCGAGCCGCTGTCGGCGCGTTCGCAGTTGCGCGAGTTGCTGGCGGCGATCGAGGCGCATCGGCTGGTCGCGCGTCGGCTCGTCCTGGCCACGGGCGTCGTGCAGCTCGGCGAGGCACTGGAAGGCGACACGCTGCGCTTTGACGGTGCAGTGTTGGCCACGGTGCATGGCCCGCGACTGCGGCTGTTGATCATCGGCGGCGGCCAGCTCTCGCGCTACCTGGCGGCGATGGCGGTGATGCTCGACTACCGCGTCACCGTCTGCGAGCCGCGCGAGGAATACCACGAAGGGTGGCAGTCGATGCAAGGCACAACCCTGTCGCGCAGCATGCCCGACGATCTGGTGCTGGCGATGAACCTCGATGCCAACAGCGCCGTCGTCGCGCTCACGCACGACCCCAAGCTCGACGACCTGGCGCTGATGGAGGCGCTGCGCACGCCGGCGTTCTATGTCGGCGCGCTCGGCTCGCGCCGCAACAACGACGCGCGGCGCGAGCGGCTGCTGCAGTTCGAAGTCAGCCGTGACGAGTCGGCACGCCTGCACGGTCCGGTGGGGTTAAGGCTCGGCGGCCTGACGCCGCCGGAGATCGCACTTGCCATCGTCGCTGAGATGACCGCATTGCGGCGCGGCGTCGATCTTGGAGCGCCACTGGCCGACTGGAGCGAGTCGAACGGCGTTTGTCGCGTCACTTCAGACCCTACCCGGCCACCCCAGGTGGCCTGAGCGTCCTCGGGGGATGGCGGCGCCGCAGGCGTATTGGCTCCGTCACGCTCTCAGCCCAGGTGGGGGCGGTTGGGCAACTCGTTCGGACTGGCGGCCGACCCGTCGAGCGGGAAGTGCCGGGCCAGCAGCGCATCAACGGCAGCGATCGCCGCATTGAGGCCTTCCTCGTAGCGCCCGGCCCGAAACGGCTCGCGCATTCCGGCCACGATAGCCTGCCATTGTTCGGTGCTCACATGCTGCGCCAGACCGCGGTCGGCAACGATCTCGATCGCATGCTCGGCCAGCAGCAGGTAGATCAGCACGCCGTTGTTGGCTTCTGTGTCCCATACGCGCAGCTTGCCGAACATCGTGACCGCGCGGTCGCGGGCGGCGAGGTTCTGCCACAGGTATGACAGCGGCAGGCCCGCCTCGACGCACAGGCGGATCTCGCCGCTGTGGGTCTTCTCGCTGGCATGCACCCGGGCCTCCAGCCGCTGCAGCGCGCCGGCGCCGAGCGCGCGCGCGGTGTCGCGCTCGTCGAGCCAGCGGTGTTTGAGGATGCGCAAGAGTTTGTTCATTGCCATGCCGCCTGCCGAGCCGTCTCAAAGAAGGCATGCGCCCCCGTGGGGGGCAGCGAACGTTCGTGAGCGTGGGGGCCCATTTTCACCAACTGCCCGAGGCCCCGCCGCCGCCGAAATCGCCGCCGCCGCCCGAGGAGAAACCGCCGCCACCGCCACCACCACTCCAGCCCCCGCCGCCGAAGCCGCCGCCAAAGCCGCCGTTACCGCGACCGCTGCTGCGCAGCAGGTTCGAGGCACCGGCGAAGAGTCCGAACAGCAGGCCAATGACGACGCCGATGCCGCCGATGATCAGGCTGCTGCTGACCAGCCAAGCCACCACGCCGGTGGCGCCGCCGCTGGCCAGCGAGCCCAGGCCGCGGCCGAACATGCGCCGCGTCACGCCGGCCACGATCGGCAATGCGATGAAGGCGAAGATCAGCAGATCGGTCGGCGGCAGGTTGCCGAACAGGCCAGATTTCGCCGGCTGGCGCGCCGGCACCGGCAGCGCTTCGCCGCGTATGCGCGCGATCAACTGGTCGATCGCGGCGTTGAGCCCGCCGGCGTAGTCGTCGGCGCGAAACGCCGGCCGGATCGCGCCCTCGATGATCTGCCGGGCCGCCAAATCGGGCACTGCACCCTCGAGCGCCTTGGCGGTCTGGATGTTGACGCGGCGGTCGTTCTTGGCGACGACGATCACGAGCCCATCGCCGACCTCGCGGCGGCCGATCTTCCATTGGTCGCCGACGCGTTGGGCGAAGGCGGCGATGTCCTCGGGCTGCGTGGTCGGCACCAGCAGCACGACGATCTGCGGGCCCGACTCGGCCTCGAACTTCGCCAGCTTGCCTGTCAGCGCCTCGCTTTGCGCTGCCGTCAGCGTGCCAGTCTGGTCGATCACGCGGCCGCTGAGCGGCGGCACCGGCAGCACATCCTGCGCGTGCAGCGCCGGTGCGGCCCACAGCGCGGCCAGCAGCAGCGAAAGCAGCAGCGCGAGCTGCCGCGCGCGGTTCACGGCAGGCCTTACTTCGAGGCCGCAGCCGCCGGTGCGGCCGCCTTGTCGAAGCTCACCGCAGGCGGCGCCGAGATCTGCGCTTCGTTGGCGACCGTGAAGCTGGCCTTGACGCCATAGCTGAAGAGCATGGCCGTCAGGTTGGTCGGAAACTGCCGCGCCAGCACGTTGTATTCGGCCACTGTCTTGATGTAGCGGTTGCGCGCCACGGTGACGCGGTTCTCGGTGCCTTCGAGCTGAACGCGAAGGTCCTGGAATCCCTGGTTGGCTTTCAGGTTGGGGTATTGCTCGACGACGACCATCAGGCGCGACAGCGCGCTCGAGAGTTCGCCCTGGGCCTGCTGGAATTTGTTGAACGCCGCGGGGTCATTGATCAGTTCGGGCGTGGCCTGGATCGAGGTCGCCTTCGAGCGCGCCTCGATCACCTTGGTCAGCGTTTCCTGCTCGAAATTGGCTTCGCCCTTGACCGTGGCGACGATGTTCGGGATCAGATCGGCGCGGCGCTGGTACTGGTTGAGCACCTCGCTCCAGGCGGCCTTGACCTGCTCGTCCAGGGTCTGGAATTGGTTGTAGCCGCAGCCCGACAACGCCAGCGCGGCGCTGAGGGCGGCAAACCAGGTGGCGAGGCGACGGGTGGAGGTGTTCATGCGCAAGGACTCCTGGTGAGGGTGGCGAATGCTACCCGTGGCCGCAAGGTGCCGACGCAGGCGTCGATTTCAAGGCCCGAGATTAGAATCTCGCGGTGCCGAGGAGCGTTGCGACGGCTGCACGGCCGCCAGGCTCGGCAAGCGCGCGGTGGTTCCTGCTGCGCGCGGCAACGGCGCTCGTCATGCTCTCAATGCAACGACGATGTCTGCCCCCCACCCTCCGCCGCTGCGCCTCGCGGGCCTTGAGCCGGTCTCGATCGGCGCTGGGGCGCTGTTCGTCAACATCGGCGAGAGAACCAATGTCACCGGCTCAAAGGCTTTCGCCCGTCTGATCCTGGCCGGCGACTTCGAGGCCGCGCTGGCCGTGGCCCGCCAGCAGGTGGAAAACGGCGCCCAGATCATCGACGTCAACATGGACGAGGCCATGCTCGACAGCCAGGCTGCGATGGTGCGGTTTCTGAAGCTGATGGCCGGTGAACCCGAGATCGCGCGGGTCCCGGTGATGATCGATTCGTCCAAGTGGAGCGTCATCGAAGCCGGGCTGCAATGCATCCAGGGCAAGGGCATCGTCAACTCGATCTCGATGAAGGAAGGCGAGGCCGAATTCCGGCGCCAGGCCAATCTGGTGCGCCGCTACGGCGCCGCGGCCGTGGTGATGGCGTTCGATGAGAAGGGCCAGGCCGAAACCTTCGAGCGCAAGACGCAGATCTGCGCGCGGGCCTACCGCATCCTGGTCAACGAGGTCGGTTTTGCGGCCGAAGACATCATCTTTGACCCCAACATCTTTGCCATTGCCACCGGCATCGAGGAGCACGACAACTACGCCGTCGACTTCATCGAAGCCACGCGCTGGATCAAGGCCAACCTGCCCGGCGCCAAGATCAGCGGCGGCGTGTCCAACGTGAGCTTCAGCTTTCGCGGCAACGACCCGGTGCGCGAGGCGATCCACACCGTGTTCCTGTACCACGCGATCCAGGCCGGCATGGACATGGGCATCGTCAACGCCGGCATGGTCGGCGTCTACGACGACCTTGAGCCCGAATTGCGCGAGCGTGTCGAGGACGTGGTGCTGAACCGCCGCAAGGACGCCGGCGAGCGCCTGGTCGAGATTGCCGACCGCGCCAAGGGCCGGGCGCTTGACGACAGTGAGCGGTTGGCGTGGAGGGTCGGCGATGTCGAGCACCGCCTCGCGCATGCCCTGGTCCACGGCATCACCGAGTTCATCACGGTGGACACCGAAGAAGCCTGGCAGGCGATCCTGGCCAAGGGTGGGCGGCCGTTGCATGTGATCGAGGGGCCGCTGATGGCTGGCATGAACACGGTCGGTGACCTGTTTGGCGCCGGCAAGATGTTTCTGCCGCAGGTGGTGAAGAGCGCGCGGGTGATGAAGCAGGCCGTGGCCCACCTGCTGCCTTATATCGAGGCCGAGAAGAAGGCCCTCGTCGACGCCGGCGGGCAGGCCAAGGCCAAGGGCAAGATCGTCATTGCCACCGTCAAGGGCGACGTGCACGACATCGGCAAGAACATCGTCACCGTCGTGCTCCAGTGCAACAACTTCGAAGTCATCAACATGGGCGTGATGGTGCCCTGCCAGGACATCCTGGCCAAGGCGCGCGTCGAGGGCGCCGACATCGTCGGCCTGTCGGGGCTGATCACGCCGAGTCTGGAAGAGATGCAGCATGTGGCCGCCGAAATGCAGCGTGACGACTGGTTCCGCACCAGGAAAATTCCACTGCTGATCGGGGGCGCGACCACCAGCCGCGTGCACACCGCGGTCAAGATCGCACCGCATTACGAAGGGCCGGTCGCTTACGTGCCCGACGCCTCGCGAAGCGTCAGCGTGTGCAGCGACTTGCTCAGCGATGAGCGCGCCGCGAAATACGTCGCCGATCTGAACGCCGACTATGTGCGCGTGCGCGAACAACATGCCAGCAAGAAGACCGCGCCTTTGGTGAGCCTCGCCGCAGCGCGCGCCAACAAGCACGCGATCGACTGGGTGGCCTACACGCCGCCGGCGCCCAAGTTCATCGGCCGGCGCGAATTGCGCAATGTCGACCTGGCCGAGATCGCCGCGCACATCGACTGGACGCCGTTCTTCCAGACCTGGGACCTGGCCGGGCGCTTCCCCGAGATCCTGCGCGACGAGGTGGTCGGCGCCGAAGCCACGCGTGTATTCAGCGAGGCCAAGCGCATGTTGCAGCGCCTGATCGACGGCCGCTGGCTGCAGGCGCATGGCGTGGTCGGCCTGTACCCCGCCAACAGCCTCCACGAGGATGACATTGCGTTCTACGCCGACGAGTCGCGCACCGAACCGCCGTTGATGGTCTGGCATGGCCTGCGCCTGCAGACCGAGCGCCCGGTGGTCGACGGCGTGAAACGGCCCAACCGTTGCCTGGCCGACTTTGTCGCGCCGCAAGGCATCAAGCCCGATTACGCCGGCATGTTTGCGGTCAGCATCCAGGGCGTCGAGAAGAAGGAAGCGCAGTTCCTTGCCGACCACGACGATTACTCCGCGATCATGCTGAAGGCGCTGGCCGATCGCCTGGCCGAGGCCTTCGCCGAGCGCCTGCACCAGCGCGTGCGCACCGAACTGTGGGGCTACGCCGCCGACGAATCACTGAGCCACGAGGATCTGATTGCCGAGAAGTACCGCGGCATCCGCCCCGCGCCAGGCTACCCCGCGTGCCCGGATCACTTGCCCAAGCGCGAGCTGTTCCGCGTGCTGGACGCCGTGCACATCGGCATGGGGCTTACTGAGAGCCTGGCGATGACACCGGCCTCCAGCGTCAGCGGCTTTTACCTGGCGCACCCGCAAGCCGTTTACTTCAACGTCGGCACGATCGGCGCCGATCAGCTCGCCGACTGGGCCGCGCGCTGCGCGCTCGATGAAGCCGGCGCGCGGCGTGCGCTGGCGCCGCAACTCGGCTGAACCCCTCGATGCGCGCTGTACCGGGCCTGGCTGCGCGGGCTTAGGCCGCCGCCGTTGGCCATCGACCCGCCCGCGTTAGCGGCCGCGCTGGCAGTCAGCGGTGCGATCGCGATGATGCTCGCCCTGCGTTGTCTTCACCCGCCGGGCGGTGCCTGCGCACTGCTGACGGCGTTGACCGGGGTGACGGATCCCGCGTTCGCGCTGTTCCCGGTGCTCGTCAATTCGCTGTTGCTGGCGGCGGCGGCGCTGGCTTGCAACCGGGCCACCCGCCAACCGCATCCTCTTCCCCAGCCGGCCGCCCCGGCGGCGCGGGATGCGCGGGACAGCACGGTCGATGCCGACCTCGACGCCGTCATCGCTCGCTACAACGAGGTGCTCGGCATCAATCGCGAGGACTTGAAGGCGCTACTCGAGGACACGCGGTTGCGTGCCTACCAGCGAAAACTCGCGGACATCCGCTGCCTGCTGCCCAGGCCCTGATGCGCCAGCATCGCATCAAGGCCTTGCCGGTCGTCGACACCGCAGGCGGCATCGTCGGCATCGTCACGCCGGCCGACTTTGTGCGTGCCGCCCCGACAGCCGATTCGATCGGCCAGATCATGACCCGCAAGGTGCGCGTGGCCAGTGCCAACCGACACCTGGTCGAACTGATTCCACTGTTCGGTAGCTCCGGTCACCACCACATCCCGATCATTGACGCCGACGGCCGCCTGACTGGCATCGTCACGCAGTCGGATGTCATCGCGGCGCTGTGCAAGCCGATCGCGACGCCCGTATGACGGCCTGACAGGGCTGGCCCGCGGCCTGTTTCCTGACGTAAGACTTCAGCCACTCACCAACCATTTCTCACATTGCGTCGCCCTTCCTGGCGAACAATCGGAGCGCCCGATGCGAGGCCAGCGAGCCCGCGCTTCAACCGGAGTCCGACAAAGTGCAGTTCACCAAGAGCAGCAGGCGCACCGTGATGGCGCTGTCACTGGCGATGCTGGCCGCATGCGGCGGCAGCGGTGTTAGCGACAGCGGTTCCGGGGGCAACGCCGAAATGCCTGCGTCACGTGACGCCGCCGCGCGTTTCCTGACCCAGGCCACGTTCGGCCCGACCGAGGCCGACATCGACCGCGTCATGGCCATCGGCTACGGCGCCTGGATCGACGAGCAGCTCGCCCGCCCGGCATTTGCGCACCGCGCCACTTGGGAGGCGGCCGACGCTGCGGCCAAAGCGGCGGCCCCGACCGACCCGAATGCCAGCGCCGGCCAGAACGGCACCATCAATGCCTTCTGGAAAGCAGCCACTTCCGGCCAGGACCAGCTGCGACAGCGGCTGGCCTATTCGCTGTCGCAGTTGATGGTCATCTCGATGCAGGACGGTACGGTGGGCGACAACCCGCGCGCGGTGTCGGCCTACCTCGACCTGTTGGCCGACAAGGGCCTGGGGACCTACCGCGACTTGCTCGAGGGCGTGTCGCTGCACCCGATGATGGGCGTGTACCTGTCCCACCTGCGCAACCAGAAGGCCGATCCGGTCAGCGGCCGCGTACCCGACGAGAACTACTCGCGCGAAGTGATGCAGCTGTTTTCGATCGGCCTGCACGAGCTCAACGCTGACGGCAGCATGAGGCTCAACGCGGGTTCACGCATCGATACCTACGCTCCTGCCGACATCAGCGGTCTGGCCAAGGTGTTCACCGGCTGGAGTTGGGACTGCCCGGGCTGGCCCGCCAACAACTGCTTCTCGTCGGGCTCGCTGAGCGGCGTCAGCGACCCCGACCGCCATTTCAAGCCGATGCGCGGCTACGCCCAGTACCACAGCAGCGACGCCAAGGTCTTCCTGAGCACCACCATTGCCGCGCAGGCGCCCGCCGACCCAGTGGCCAGCCTGCGCACGGCGCTCGACCGGCTGGCCGGGCACCCCAACGTCGGCCCCTTCGTCGGCAAGCAGTTGATCCAGCGCCTGGTGACGAGCAACCCGAGCCCGGCCTATGTGTCTGCAGTGGCTGGCGCGTTCGCCAACAACGGCAGCGGCGTGCGCGGCGACATGCGCCATGTGGTCAAGACGATCCTGATGCACGCCGAGGCGCGTGCCACCAGCAATAACTCGGGCAAGCTGCGCGAGCCGGTGCTGCGCCTGTCGGCCTTCTTGCGCGCCTACAACTTCGGCTCCGACAGTGGCGACTTCAGGGTCGGCAATACCGACAACCCGGGCACCTCGCTCGGCCAGACGCCAATGCGCTCGCCGTCGGTGTTCAACTTCTATCGCCCGGGCTATGTCGGGCCCGGCACGCAGGCCACAGCGGCCGGTCTGGTCGTGCCGGAGATGCAGATCGTTCACGAGACCACGGTCGCGGGTTACGCCAACTTCATGCGCGACAACATGGCCTTGGGCGTCGGTTCGACCAACGCCGCGCTGAACCGGCGCGAAATGCAGGGCAACTTCACGGCCGAACTGGCGCTGGCCGCCACGCCCACTGAGCTGGTGGCGCTGACCAATCGCAAGCTGATGTTCGGCAGCATGCCGGCCGCGCTGGCCACGGAGATCGAGGGCGCCGTGGCCTCGATCGCGATCCCTGCGGCCACCGGAAGCAACCAGGCGGCGATCGACGCCGCCCGCCGCGGCCGTGTCAACACGGCGATTTTCCTCACCCTGGTCTCGCCCGAGTTCCAGGTTCAGAAGTAAGGCGACGACATGACCCCGCTGATCCAACCCCGCGCCTCACGCCGTGCCTTCCTGCGCCAGGCCGGCGCGATGGCGGCGCTTGGCGCAGGGGCGCCGCTGGCGTTGAACCTGGCGGCCATGAGTGCCGCCTCGGCGCAGGCCGCCCCCGACTACAAGGCGCTGGTTTGCATCTTCCTGTTTGGCGGCAACGATGCCTACAACATGGTGCTGCCCACCGATGCCGCCTCCTGGAACGCCTACAGCACAGTGCGCAACCAGGCGCCTGATTCGATCGCCTTGCTGGCCCCGGGCACGGCACCCAACGCCGGCGCCGTGGCCGGTTCGCCCGCCCGCCTGGGCGGCGTGCTGCCGATCCTGCCGGTCAACCCCCAGGGCCGCAGCTTCGCACTCCACCCGATGCTGGCCACGCTGCAATCGATGTTCGATGTCGACCGCCGGCTGGCGATCGTGCCCAACGTCGGCCCGCTCGTGCTGCCGACCAGCAAGGCCCAGTACGCGCAGCCCTCGCACCCGCGGCCGGCCAGTCTGTTCTCGCACAACGACCAGCAGAACACCTGGCAGAGCTTCCAGCCCGAGGGCGCCACGGTGGGCTGGGGCGGCCGCCTGGGCGACCTGATGGCCGCGGGCAACCAGCGTGCGATCTTCACGTCGATCTCGGCGGCCGGCAACGCCGTCTGGTTGTCGGGGCAGGACGTGCGCCAGTACCAGGTCGGCGCCAACGGCGCGATCCGCATGGGCGCCGACAGCGCCGGCCGCATCTACGGCTCGACGGCGGTGACGGCGGCCATGGAGCGCATCGTGCGCAGCGGCCGTGGCGGCCATCTCTTCGAGGGCGATCTGGCGGCGGTGTCGCAACGCTCGATCGATGCCGAGGTCGCACTGCGAACGGCGCTCAGGGCCGCCTCGGACCCGCTGTTCGGCACCGCGCCGGCCAGCGGCGCCTACAACGCCAACAACGACCCCAAGCTGCGCTACACGCCCGACCCGCTGGTCCCGGGCACCACCGCCTTCAACGCCCTGGCGCAACAGTTGCAGGTCGTGGCCCGCATGATCGAGGCCAGCAGCAACGCCGGCATCGGCGCGCGGCGCCAGGTGTTCTTCGTCAGCCTGGGCGGCTTCGACAACCATGATGTGCAGAATCGAAGCCAAGCCGACCTGATGGCCCGCTTGGGGCATGCGATGCGCTACTTCGACACCACGCTGGGCGCGATCGGCGCACGCAACCAGGTCACCGCGTTCACGGCCAGCGACTTCGGCCGCACCTTCACCAGCAATGGCGACGGCACCGACCATGGCTGGGGCGCGCACCACTTCGTGATGGGCGGCGCGGTGCGCGGCGGCGATCTGTACGGCCGCTTCCCGACATTGGCGTTGAAGAACACCAACAACAACAACTTCGACGGCAGCCCGAACCAGCTCAGCAACGGCAGCCTGCTGCCCGAGCTCGCGGTCGATCAGCTCGGCGCCACGCTGGGAGGCTGGTTCGGCGCCACCGACACGCAGCTGCTCGACGTGTTCCCGAACCTGAGGAATTTCAGCAACCGCAACCTCGGCTTCATGGTGTAAGCCGGAGGGCGGGCTCGGCGATGCGCTCAGGCGCCTCCTGCGGCCGGGAGCCCGCGTCGCCATTGCATCGCCTCGGCGATGTGCATCGAGGCGATGCGCTCGCTGCCGGCCAGGTCAGCGATCGTTCGCGCCAGCTTTTGCACGCGGTGCAGGCCGCGGCCCGACCAGCCCAGGCGCTCGGCGGCGCGTTGCAGCAGATCGCGGCCACCGAGGTCGAGCATGCAGTGCTGCGCCAGGTCGGCGACAGGCAGCTCGGCATTGGTGAGGCCCTGGCGCTCGTGTTGTCGCTGCCGCGCGGCCAGCACGCGCGCAGCGATCGCGGCGCTGGGCTCGCCGTCCGCCGCGCCCATCAGCTCACCCGCCTTGACGGCGGGCACCTCGACCTGCATGTCGATGCGGTCGAGCAGCGGCCCCGACAGCTTGCCCTGGTAGCGCGCCACCGCGTCGGGCGTGCAGCGGCAATGCCGGCCGGTGGCGGCGAAGGCGCCGAGGTAGCCGCAGGGGCAGGGGTTCATCGCCGCGACGAGTTGAAAGCGCGCCGGGAAGGTGGCCTGCCGGGCCGCGCGAGAGATCGTGATGCGCCCGGTCTCCAAGGGCTCGCGCAGGGCTTCGAGCGCGGTGCGCGGCAGCTCGGGCATCTCATCCAGGAAGAGCACCCCCGCGTAGGCCAGCGAAATCTCGCCCGGCCGCGGCGGCGAGCCGCCGCCGATCAGCGCCGCTGCGGTGGCCGAGTGGTGCGGCGCGCGAAATGGCCGCACCATCCACAAGGCCGGATCAAAACCTTTTCCCACGCTGGCGATGGCGGCGCTGGCCAGCGCCTCGTTGTCGCTCATCGGCGGCAACAGGCCGCAAAGGCGCTGCGCCAGCATCGACTTGCCGGTGCCGGGCGGGCCGACCAGCAACAGGCTGTGGTTGCCGGCCGCGGCGATCTCCAGTGCGCGCTTGGCGCCGGCCTGACCGCGAACGTCGCGCAAGTCGGGCGGCAGCGCGCGGAGCACCGCCTGCGGCGCACGCGCTGCCGGCAACGGCTGAGCGGCATCACCCGGTTGCAGGGCGGCCACCACGTCGAGCAGGTGGCGCGCGCTGCGCACGTCCACGCGTTCGGCCAGCGCGGCCTCGCAGGCGCTGGCTTCGGGCAGCACCAGCGCGCGAGCGACGCCCTCGCGGCGTACTGCCAGGGCCAGGGCCAGCGCACCGCGCACGGGGCGGAGTTCGCCCGCCAGGCTCAACTCGCCGGCGAACTCGCAGGCGTCCAGCGCCTTGGCGTCGATCTGGCCGGCGGCGGCCAGGATGCCCAGCGCGATCGGCAGGTCAAAGCGGCCCGACTCCTTGGGCAGGTCGGCCGGCGCCAGGTTGACCGTGATGCGCTTGTTGTGCGGGAAGCCCAGCCCGCTGTGGGTCAGCGCCGCGCGCACGCGCTCGCGCGCCTCCTTGACTTCGGTGTCGGCCAGGCCGACCAGGGTGAAGCTCGGCAGGCCGTTGGCCAGATGGACTTCGACCATCACGGGCGGCGCGTCGAGCCCGTCGATCGCGCGCGAGCGCACTACGGCCAGGGTCATATCAGCGCCACCGGGCTGCCCCAGGGGGCTACCGCGCCCAGGGGGCCGGTCAACCACCCCTGGCGGAGACAGGGGCCGCCAACGCACTGAGCTGGGGGCAGATTCATCGGCAGCCTTGCTGGGTTTGCAGTGCGGCCGATTCTGGATAGCCTCACGCGCTCTGTCGTTCCCCCTTAAGGGTGGCACCGTATCAGTGCAACGCGCCCTGATTCACCGTCTTGGTGCCTCACATCGGCTCCGCCGCAGGCGTTTCGCACAGCGCCGGGGCAGCGCAGTCCCCGAGTGCGCAGGCACGGAAGCTGCAATCAGGTGTTTCAGCCTCTTTTCACAAACTCCCTGGAGTTGGATCCGTCATGATCAAGAAAGCCCTGCTGACTCTCGTCGCGGCCGTTGCCGCGGTCGCGCCCGCAATTTCCCATGCCGACGTGGCCTTCAACGTCGGCTTGACCAGCGACTACCGTTACCGCGGCATTTCGCAGACGAACCTGAAACCCGCCCTGCAGGGCGGCATCGATTATTCGGCCGGTGGCCTGTACCTCGGCGCCTGGGCATCGAGCATCAAGTGGATCCATCACTTCAACGGCAACTCCGACGTCGAGATCGATCTGTACGGCGGCTTCAAGGGCGAACTCACCAAGGGCCTGGGCTATGACGTTGGTGTACTCACCTATCAGTACCCCAACAACAACCTGAGTCCGAACGCCAACACCACCGAGATCTATGGCGCGCTGAGCTTTGGCCCGGTGACCGCCAAGTACTC
>JANMSS010000289.1:0-3351 GCA_031389585.1 Burkholderiales bacterium
CCTCATGTCCACCGAATCCATCGTCATCGTCTCTGCCGCGCGCACGCCCATCGGCGGCCTGCTCGGCGACTTCACCACCCTCGCGGCCTGGGAGTTGGGCGCCGTGGCCATCAAGGCCGCGGTCGAGCGCGCCGGCGTGCCCGGCGACGCCATCGACGAAGTGTTGATGGGCAACTGCCTGATGGCCGGCCAGGGCCAGGCGCCGGCGCGCCAGGCCATGCGCCGCGCTGGCCTGCCTGACAGTGCGGGGGCCGTAACCCTGAGCAAGATGTGCGGCAGCGGCATGCGCGCGATGATGTTCGCCCACGACATGCTCGCTGCGGGCAGCGCCGAGGTAGTGCTCGCCGGCGGCATGGAGAGCATGAGCAACGCGCCGCACCTGATGTTCGCGCGCAAGGGCATCAAGTACGGTGCCGCGCAGCTCTACGACCACATGGCGATCGACGGTTTGGAGGACGCCTACGAACGCGGCAAGGCGATGGGCGTGTTCGCCGAGCAGTGCGTCGGCAAGTACAGCTTCACCCGCGAAGCGATGGACCAGTTCGCGATCGCGTCGACCCAGCGCAGCAAGACCGCCAACGAAGACGGCAGCTTCGCATGGGAGATGGCACCGGTCGCGGTCGCCGGCAAGAGCGGCGAGACGTTGATCAAGTTTGACGAGCAGCCCTTCAAGGCCAAGCTCGACAAAATCTCAGGCCTCAAGCCGGCGTTCAAAAAGGACGGCCTGATCACCGCGGCCACCTCGTCGAGCATCTCCGATGGCGCCGCCGCGCTGGTGCTGATGCGCGAGAACACCGCGGTCAGGATGAAGCTCAAGCCGCTGGCCCGCATCGCTGGTCATGCCGTGCACGCGCAGGCCCCGGAATGGTTCACCACCGCGCCGGTCGGCGCCATCGACAAGGTCTTGAAGCGCGCCGGCTGGGACGCCAAGAGCGTCAATCTGTGGGAGGTCAACGAGGCCTTTGCCGCGGTGACCTTGGCCGCGATGACCGAGTACAAGTTGCCGCACGAGATCGTCAACGTGCACGGCGGCGCGGTGGCCCTGGGCCACCCGATCGGCGCCTCGGGCGCGCGCATCGTCGTCACCCTGATTGGCGCATTGCGCAAACGCGGCCTCAAGCGCGGCGTGGCCGCGCTGTGCATCGGCGGCGGCGAGGCCACGGCCATGGCGATCGAATTGCTCTAGGGCGCAGCCGATGTTGGGCAGCCACGACCTCGCGCTCTTCGCCCTCACGGTGTTGGTCGTCAACGCCACGCCGGGGGTGGACATGGCTTTCACGCTGGTGACGACGCTGCGAGGTGGGGTGCGCGCCGGCCTGGCCGCGGCTGCGGGCATCAACGCCGGCTGCGTGGTGCACACGCTGGCGGCTGCCTTCGGCCTGGCCGCGCTGCTGTCCGCATCGAGCGCGGCGTTCAATCTCGTCAAGTGGGCCGGTGCCGTCTACCTGCTGTGGCTGGCCGTGGGCATGCTGCGCCAAGCACTGCGTCGTGACGGGGCCGCACCTGCCACCGCGGCAGCCGAACCGCAGCGCGCTGCCTGGGCGGTGTTCCGCCAGGGTTTCCTGACCAACGTACTCAACCCCAAGATCGCCCTGTTCTTCCTCGCCCTGCTGCCCCAGTTCATTGCCGCCGACGCACCGAGCAAGACAATGGCCTTCCTCTTCCTCGGCGCCTGGTTCATCGTCCAGGGTGCCGTCTTTCTCGCCGCCTTCGTGCTGCTGGTGGCGCCACTGCGCCGCTGGCAGCCGCGGCCGGCGTTGGCGCGCGGCCTGCATCTGGCCGGCGGCGGCCTGTTCGCGCTGCTGGCTGCGCGGCTGGCGCTGGCCGAGCGGCCCTGAGCCGACCGCGTTGATCCGGGAGTCCAGGACACCATGCTGCTGACTGAAGACCATGTTGCCGTCCAAGACGCCGTGCGCGCCTATGTGCAGGACCGCATTGCGCCCAAGGCCGCCGAATGGGACAAGAGCCACGCGTTCCCCAAAGCCGAGCTGCGCGGTCTGGCCGAGATGGGCTGCTACGGCGTGGCGGTGCCCACCGAGTACGACGGCGCCGGCCTGGACTACCTGGCGTTGTCGTTGATCCTCGAAGAAATTGCTGCCGGTGATGGCGCCACCAGCACCATCGTCAGCGTCAACAACTGCCCGGTGTGTTCGATCCTGATGGCCTGGGGCAGCGAGGCGCAGAAGCAGCGATGGCTCAAGCCCTTGGCGCGCGGCGAGATGCTCGGCGCCTTCTGCCTGACCGAGCCGCATGTCGGCTCCGAGGCGGGTGGGCTGAAGACCACCGCAGTGCGCGACGCAGACGCGTACGTGTTGAACGGTGTCAAACAGTTCATCACCAGTGGAAAAAACGGCGACGTGGCGATCGTGATGGCGGTGACGGACAAGGCCGCCGGCAAGAAGGGCATCAGCGCCTTCGTCGTGCCCACCGCCACGCCGGGCTACACCGTGGCGCGCCTGGAAGACAAGACCGGCCAACATGCCAGCGACACCGCGCAGATCCTGTTCGAGAACTGCCGCGTGCCGGCCGAGAACCTGATCGGCGACGAAGGCCAGGGCCTGAAGATTGCGCTCTCGGGCCTGGAAGGCGGGCGCATCGGCATCGCCAGCCAAAGCGTGGGCATGGCGCGCGCGGCGTTCGATGCGGCGCTGGCCTACAGCAAGCAGCGCGAAACTTTCGGCAAGCCGATTTTCGAACACCAGGCGCTGCAGTTTCGCCTGGCCGACATGGCCACGCAGATCGAGGCCGCACGCCAGCTGATCCACCATGCCGCCAGCCTGAAGGACGCCGGCCGGCCCTGCCTGAAAGAAGCGGCAATGGCCAAGCTGTTTGCCTCCGAGATGGCCGAGCGGGTGTGCAGCGCCGCGATCCAGATCCACGGCGGCTACGGCTATGTCAGCGACTTCCCCGTCGAACGCATCTGGCGCGACGTGCGCGTGTGCCAGATCTACGAAGGCACCAGCGACGTGCAGCGGATTCTCATCGGGCGGGCGCTGGCATAGCCAGCGAGCCAGCCGCCTGCTGATACGGGCGGGCGCTGGCATAGCCGGCCAAGTGCCGGGCCGAGCGGGCGCTCAACTCAGCATGTTCGTGTCGCCGCACACCGACAGCGCCTGCCCTGAAATCGTGGCCGCCCGCGCGCTGGCCAGGAAGACCACGTAGTCGGCCAGTTGCTCGGCGCTGACGTACTGCTTGATCGACGTGGCGGCAAAGGCCGCCGCTTCGACGTCTTCAAACGACACGCCGCGCGCCTGGGCCTTGGCCGTCAGCACGCGTTCTTGCCGCTCGCCCGAGACGATGCCCGGCAGCAGGGCGTTGACACGGATGTTGTCGGGCCCAAGTTCGACCGCC
>JANMSS010000316.1:0-3808 GCA_031389585.1 Burkholderiales bacterium
ACTTCGGCGTTGGTTTGCGCGAAGGCCGGGAAGGCGCAGGTCAGCGCCAGGGCCAGCAAGGTGGGACGCAGGGCATGGGTCTTCTTCATTTCGGGTTCTCCTGTGGTGCAGTTTGACGGTCGTTGGCTTCAATCAGGCACGGTTGGCGGCCTGCATTTCAAGAAGTCGCCGGCGCTCGGCGCGGGCGATCCAGTAGCTGGCGGCGATGACGCCGATCGCGACCAGGGCCACGATGATGGTGGCCACCGCATTGACGCTCGGGTTCAGCCCCAGCCGCGCACGCGAGAAGATGACCAGCGGCATCGTCGTCGCCCCCGGGCCGGACAGGAAGGCCGAGAGCACGACATCGTCGAGCGACAGCGTGAAGGTCAGCAGCCAGGCCGAGAGCATCGATTGCGTGATCATCGGCAGCGTCACCAGGTAAAACACCTGATGCGGCTTGGCGCCGAGATCCATCGCCGCTTCTTCGAGCTGCGGGTTCAAATCGTTCAGGCGGGCCTGGATCACGACCGTGGCGTAGGCCATGCCGAGCAGCATGTGGCCGAGCCAGATGGTGGCCAGGCCGCGCTCTGGGAAACCAATGGCTCGCTGCACGCTGACCAACATCAACAGCAGCGACAGGCCGACCACCACCTCGGGCATCACCAAGGGCGCATTGACCATGCCCGAGAACAAGGTGCGGCCGGCGAAGCGTTTGTACTTGACGAGGGTGAACGCGGCCAGCGTGCCCAGGACAACCGAGCCGCAGGCGGTGAGGAAGGCGATCTTCAGGCTCAGCCACAGGCCGGCGATCAATTCGTTGTCGCTCGGCAAGGCGGCGTACCACTTCAGGGTGAAGCCGCGCCAGACATTCGGGATCGCCGAATCGTTGAACGAGTACAACACCAGGGCGGCGATCGGCAAGTACAGAAACACGAAGCCGGCGCCGAGCCAGCCGCGGCCGAACCATTTGTTGATCGAGGCCGCGCTCACTTGCGCGCCTCCTGCACGACGGCATTCATCGCCGTCCCTCCTGAGACTCGGCCTGGTACTTGTTGAAGACCGCCAGCGGCACGATGATCAGCAGCACCATCACCACGGCGACGCTGGCGGCCATCGGCCAATCGTTGTTGGAGAAGAACTCGTCCCACATGACGCGGCCGATCATCAGGGTGCGCGGGCCGCCGAGCAACTCGGGGATCACGAACTCGCCGATGCAGGGAATGAAGACCAGCATCGAGCCGGCGATGATGCCGGCCTTGGACAGCGGCACTGTGATCTTCCAGAACGCCACCCAGGCGGTTGCGCCGAGGTCCGATGCCGCTTCCAGAAGGCGCAGGTCCATCTTGACGAGATTGGCGTACAGCGGCAGGACCATGAAGGGCAGGTAGGTGTAGGTCATGCCCAGCACCAGCGAGAACGGCGTGTGCATCAGCCGGCCGGGGGACTCGATCAGCCCGAGCGCGAACAGCACGCGGTCCAGGCCCAGGCCGACGATGGCCTCGGCCACCCACCCGCCTTCGCTGAGCAGGCCCTTCCAGGCATAGACGCGCAGCAGGAACGAAGTCCAGAACGGCAGCATCACCAGCATCAGCAGGGCAGGCTGCACGCTGGCCTTGGCGCGGGCCATGAAATAGGCGAAGGGGTAGCCGATCAGCAGACACAGTACCGTGGTGGCGGCGGCGTACTTGACGCTGCGCAGGTAGGTGTCGAAGTAGAGCGAGTCCTGGGCGATGAACTGGTAGCCGCTGAACTTGAGCGTCAGTTGCATCAAGCCTTCCTTGAACGTCACCAAGTCCTTGAAGGCGACGTTTTCCATCTCCGACACGCTGATGCGCGCCACGATCAGGAAGGGCAGCAGAAAGAAGGCCAGCAGCCACAGGTAGGGCACGCCGATGACGGCGGTGCGGCCGTTGGCCAGGGCGCGCAGGCGTTTGAACATGGCTACGCCGTCAAGACTACATGCGCCGAGGGCGACCATTGGGCCCAGGCGCGGTCGCCCCATGTCAGGGTGTCGTCGCGGTGGCGCTCGGTGTTGGCCTGGCTGACCTTGAGCATCGCGCCACTGGACAGGGCGATCTGATAGACCGTGAAGCTGCCAAAGTAGGACATCTCCTTGACGGTGCCCTGAACCGCGTTGAAGGCGGCGTCGGCCGGGGCTTCGCGCGTGAGCGATATCTTTTCCGGCCGCAGGGCCACCGAGACGGTCATGCCCTCGGTGCCGGTGATGCCGTGGCCGACGTAGTGCTTGCAGTCGGGGCTGCCGATGATGCAGTGGTCGGCAGCGTCGACATCCAGGGTGCCGTCCATCAGGTTCACGTTGCCGATGAAATCGGCGACGAATCGGGTGGCAGGCGTTTCGTAGATGTCGGCCGGCGCGCCGACCTGGAGGAATTTGCCTTCGCTCATCACGGCGATGCGCGAGGCCATCGTCATCGCCTCTTCCTGGTCATGCGTGACCATCACGCAGGTGACGCCGACAGCCTCGATGATGTTGACCAGTTCGATCTGCGTTTCCTCGCGCAGCTTCTTGTCCAGGGCGCCGAGCGGCTCATCGAGCAGCAGCAACTGCGGCTGCTTGGCCAGGCTGCGCGCCAATGCCACACGCTGCTGCTGGCCGCCCGAGAGTTGGTGCGGTTTGCGCTTGGCGTACTTGCTCAGTTGCACCAGCTTCAACATGGCCTCGACGCGCGCCGCCACCTTGTCGCTGGCTTGCCCTTCGCGGCGCAGGCCGAAGGCGATGTTGTCCCACACCGTCAGGTGCGGAAAGAGCGCGTAGCTCTGGAACATCATGTTCATCGGCCGCTGGTAGGGCGGCATGCTGGCCAGATCCTGGCCGTCGAGCACGATACGCCCGGAGGTCGGTGTCTCGAAGCCGGCCAGCATGCGCAACAGCGTGCTCTTGCCGCAGCCCGAGGAGCCGAGCAGGGCAAAGATCTCGCCCTTGGCGATGTCCAGGCTGACATGGTTGACGGCCAGGTGGCCGCCGAAGTCCTTGACGACGTCCTGGATCTGGAGAAACGCCGTCACGCCAGTACCGCCGGGCCGCCCCAAGGCACGGACCGTCTCCCTTGGGGGCAGCGAACGAGGTGAGAGCGGAGCCGCATGTCAAAGGCCGGTCTTGAAGCCGGTGTACGTGCGTGTCATCAGGCGGCGCAAATCGTTCGACAGCGAATCAGGCGCGACCATGTTCTTGAGGTCGGCCGGCGGCAGGAAGATCGTCGGGTTGCTGGCCACCTCGGGCTTGACGAATTGCTTGGAGGCCAGAGTCGGGTTGGCGTAGAAGACCTTGTTGGTCAGACTGGCCGAGACTTCGGGGCGCAACATGTAGTTGATGAACTTATGCGCGTTGCCGGGGCGCGCGGCGTCGGCCGGAATCACCATCACGTCGAAGAACAGCAGTCCGCCGGTCTTGGGGATCAGGGCCTGGATGTTCTGCCCCGTCTTGCCTTCGATGGCGCGCTGGCGCGCGATATTGATGTCACCCGACCAGCCCAGCGCCAGGCAGATCGAACCGTTGGCCATGTCGTTGATGTAGCCCGACGAGCTGAACAAGGTGACCGACGGCCGCACGCTCTTGAGCAGGTTGGTGGCCGCGGAGTAGTCCGACGGGTTCTTGCTGAACGACGGTTTGCCCAGGTAGTGCAGTGCCGCAGGCACGACTTCGGAGGCCGAGTCGAGGAAGGCGACGCCGCAGCCCTTCATCTTGCTGATGTACTCGGGCTTGAAGACCAGGTCCCAGGCGTTGTCGGGCATCGGCAGGGCGCCCAGGGCGGCCTTGACCTTGTCGACGTTGATGCCCACCGTGGTGAATCCCCACAGCCAGTTG
>JANMSS010000124.1:0-2212 GCA_031389585.1 Burkholderiales bacterium
ACACCAGTACGAACGACTCGTTCGTGCTGATGGCCACGCACCAGGCCGGCCACGGCTCGATCACGCGGCTGGAGTCGCCAGAAGGCGCGCTGCTGCGCGAGGCGGTGTTCGCGGTGTCGCGGCAACTGGCGCAGGCCATCGTGCGCGACGGCGAGGGCGCCACCAAGTTCATCACCGTGCGTATCGATGGCGGTCGCACCCAGGACGAGTGCCGGCTCGCGGCCTACGCGATCGCGCATTCGCCGCTGGTCAAGACGGCGTTCTTCGCCAGCGACCCCAATCTCGGGCGCATCCTCGCAGCGGTCGGCTACGCCGGCATCGGCGATCTGGACCCGACGCTGATCGATCTGTTTCTCGACGACGTGCATGTGGTCACGCGTGGCGGTCGCCACGCCGACTACCGAGAAGAGCAGGGCCAGCGGGTGATGAAGCAGGCCGAGATCACGATCCGCGTCGACCTGCATCGCGGTCCGGCACACGCCACGGTCTGGACCTGTGATCTGTCGCACGATTACGTCAGCATCAACGCGGACTATCGCAGTTAGGGATGCCCGCAGCTTGATGCCACGCTGCTGTCGCTGCTAACATTCAGCCCATCTTCTCGACTGCTGGAAACCATGCCATGACCACCCACGACATTCCGAACCGACGCTGCGCGCGCAGCCTGCCGGTGCCGGGTGCACGGGTGGCCTCGCACTGAGTCTTCCTCCTCGGCATTGCCCCGACCGGGCCTGCGCCGAGACATCGGCGTCAGGCCCGAAGTTTTTTTGGGCTTGCCGTGCACGCCGCGGTCGATAAGACCGCTGCCCGCGACAACGAGAACCCCATGACCCGCCGTTTATTCTCGGCCTTGACCGATCACCTCAGGCAGCGCATGTCGTTGCCGCCCGACGACCTGTTTCGCGACGCTGTCTACCGGCGTCTGTGGACCTCGATCCTGATCAGTTCGCTCGGCGGCCAGATCACGATGCTCGCCTTGCCGCTGACCGCAGTGGTGTTGCTCAAGGCTTCGCCGACGCAGATGGGCGTGTTGGTGGCGATGGAGATCGCGCCCTTCGTGCTGCTCAGCCTGCCCAGCGGGGTCTGGCTCGATCGCGTGCGCAAGCTGCCGGTCTACATTGCCGGCGAGGCTGCGCTGGCGCTTATCGTGAGCAGCGTGCCACTGGCCTGGGTGCTGGGCTGGCTGACGATGCCGTGGATGTACGCGGTGGGTTTCGTGATGGGCTGCGTCTATGTCGTGGCCGGCTCGGCGGCGCAGATCGTGCTGACGCAGGTGGTGCCGCGCGAGCGGCTGGTTGAGGCCCATGCGCGCAGCGCGCTGGCCAGTTCCGGCGCCGATGTCGCCGGGCCGGGGTTTGCCGGTGCGTTGATCAAGGTCGCCGGCGCGCCCGTGGCGCTGTTGCTCGACGCGCTGATGCTGCTGGCCTCAGTGGTCATCCTTCGCGGTGTCAAGGTGCAGGAGCGACTCGTTCCTGCAAAGGACGCGCACTTCTGGCGCGACCTGCGCGCCGGCCTGCGCTTTGTGCGCGGCACGCCGCTGCTGGTGGCGATGGCCATCACGGTGGGCCTGTGGCAGATGGCCCACCACGCCGCCGTCGTCGTGCAGATCCTGTTTGCAACGCGCACGCTGGGCTTGAACGAATCGCAGATCGGACTCAGTTTCGTCGGCCTGGGCCTGGGCACCATCGTGGCCAGCACGCTGGGGCACCGCATCTCGGCACGGGTCGGGCCCGGCCCCAGCCTGCTGCTCGGGCTGGCGGTGTGTGGCGCGGGCTGGTTGCTGCTGGCGTTTGCGCCCCCCACCACCGTGGGGCGCATGATGTTCGTGGCCATGCTGGTCTGCTTTGGCTTTGGCGCCGTGCTGATCTTCATCAACTTCCTGGCGTTGCGCCAGGCGGTCACGCCCGCGCCGCTTCTGGGCCGCATGACCAGCACGATGCGCTGGCTGATCCTGCTGCCCGCGGGACCAGGGGCCTTGGTCGGCGGCTGGCTCGGCGAGCATGTCAGCTTGCGGGCCTCGCTGGTGTTCGCCGGCGGCGCGGCCCTGTTGACGGCGCTGGCTGCGTGGCGACACCCGTTGCTGCGCGGCGTGCGCAAGTTGCCGGCGCCCGAGTCGCCAGACGAGGCGCTGGGTGCAGAGGCGCTGGTCGTGCTGCCCCCCAGCCCTGTGAGCGCCTGATGCGGCTGCGGACCTACTCGCGCGGCTGGCTGG
>JANMSS010000339.1:0-13121 GCA_031389585.1 Burkholderiales bacterium
CGCCGAAGGTGTCGCCCGCCACCTGCTGGCCCTGCCCGCTGACAGCGCGCCACCTCCCCAATCGGCAAGTCGCACCGCACCTTGCAACGCATTGGCATCAGTCTGATTCATGCCCCGATTATCATGGGCCGCAGATGAACCACACACGCTTTGGCTGATGCGCTGGCTGCTTAGATTGACTTGGCTGGCCGTGCTGGTGGTAGGGGCTGCCGCGCTGGCGGCGTGGTGGTGGCTGAACCGGCCCTTGCCGCTGGCCGGCCCGGCGGCCGAGGTCTCGATCGAGGCCGGACATTCACCGCGCCGGGTGGCCGAACTGTGGGTCGAGGCCGGCGTGCGCACATCACCGCGCCTGCTCTACGAGTGGTTTCGCTGGTCGGGCCAAGCGCGGCAGATCCGTGCCGGCAGCTATGAAGTCGAGCGCGGCGTCACACCGCGGCAGTTGCTCGACAAGATGGTGCGCGGCGACGAGGTGTTTGAGACCGTGCGCCTTGCCGAGGGCCATACCTTTGCCCAGGTGCGCGCCGCATTGGCTGCCGCACCGTCGCTCAAGCCAATCACCCAGGCGCTTAGCGACCAGCAGTTGATGGCGGCCCTGGGCGAGCCCGCGCTTGCCCCGGAGGGTCGGTTCTTTCCAGATACCTATGCGTACAGCCGAGGTGTCAGCGACCTCACCGTCCTCAAGCGCGCGCATGCGGCGATGCAGCGCCGGCTGATCACGGTCTGGGCCGAGCGCGCGGACGACCTGCCACTCAAGACGATGGACGAGGCGCTGATCCTGGCCTCGATTGTCGAGAAGGAGACCGGCCGCGACGCCGACCGCGCGGACGTTGCCGGGGTTTTCATCAACCGCCTGCGCATCGGCATGCCGTTGCAGACCGACCCGACCGTGATCTACGGCCTCGGTGCGGCCTTCGACGGCAACCTGCGCAAGCGCGATTTGCTGGCCGACACACCCTACAACACCTACACCCGCGGCGGCCTGCCGCCGACGCCGATCGCGATGCCCGGCGTGGCCTCGCTGCGTGCCGCGGTGCGGCCGGCGAAGACGCGGGCGCTGTATTTCGTGGCCCGCAGCGACGGCGGCGGCGGCAGCGTCTTCAGCGAGACCTTGGCCGACCATAATCGTGCGGTCAATCAATTCCAGCGCGGCGGCAAGGCGCCGCCGTGACGCACTCAGTGATCCGCGGTCGATTCATCACCTTCGAAGGCATCGACGGCGCCGGCAAGTCCTCGCATGTCGAGGCCCTGGCCGCCTGGCTGCGCGAGCGCGGCCAGCCCGTGATGGTCACGCGTGAACCCGGCGGCACCGCATTGGCCGAGCGCCTGCGCGAGCTGGTGCTGCACGAGCCGATGGATTCATTGACCGAAACCCTGCTCATCTTTGCTGCCCGCCGCGACCACTTGCAGCAGGCCATCGAGCCGGCGCTGGCCGCCGGCACCACCGTGCTCTGTGACCGTTTCACCGACGCGACCTTTGCCTACCAGGGCGGCGGCCGAGGCTTCGACGCGGCGGTGCTGGCGCAGCTCGAAGCCTGGGTCCTGCAGGGCCGCCAGCCGGATCTGACACTCTGGTTCGAGCTGGCCCCGGCAGTCGCCGCTGCGCGCCGCGCCGCAGTACGAGCGCCAGATCGGTTCGAGCGCGAAGACGTGGCCTTCTTTGCCCGTGTGCACGCGGGGTACGAAGCGCGTTGCGTGGCGCAGCCGCTGCGATTTGCGCGCATTGACGCCGCCCAGGCGCGCGACGGCGTCTGGGCCCAGGTTGTGGCCGCCGTGCAATCAAAGACACCGGCATGAGCGACACGCCTTCCGGGCTGCCTTGGCTGTCGGCGCCGCTGGCGCAGGGCTTGGCGTTGCGCGCCCACGCACTCCTGCTGCATGGGCCTGGCGGCGTCGGCCAGTACGAGCTCGGTTTGGCCCTGGCCACCGGGTGGCTGTGCGAAGCCGCGGCCGACACGGCTCGCCCATGTGGCCGCTGCAGCAGCTGTCACCTGATGGCTGCGCACGCCCATCCCGACTTCCACCTGTTGCTGCCCGACGCGTTGCGCGAGCCGCTCGGCTGGCCGGGTCCGGACGATGGCGAGGAGGGGGCCAAGTCAGGCAAGTCCAAGGCCAAGCCCAGCAAGGTGATCCCCGTCGATGCCGTACGCGCGGCCATCGAGTGGAGTCAGATGAGCTCCTCGCGCGGACACGCCAAGGTGATGCTGATCCATCCGGCGCAGGCCATGAACTCTTTTGCGGCCAATGCCCTGCTGAAGACGCTCGAAGAGCCCGCCGGCCGCCTGCGCCTGCTGCTCACCGTCGACGACCCGGAGGCCCTGCTGCCGACGGTGCGCAGCCGTTGCCAGCGGTTGCGGCTCGAGCTGCCGCCGATGGCGCAATCGCTGGCCTGGCTCGCCGAGCGGGGCGTTGCGCGGCCCGAGGTGTTGTTGGCGGCAAGCGGCGGCCAACCGCTCGAGGCGCTGTCAATGACCGTCGACGGCATCGACAGTGCCGCCTGGGAGCGGCTGCCGGGTGCTGTGCACCGCGGTGCGGCCGCCGCGCTGGCCGGTTGGCCGCTGACGTGCCTGATCGACGCCTTGCAAAAGCTGTGTCATGACCTGATGTGCCTTCGCGCTGGCGCCGCCCCGCGCCACTTCGGCGTCGCGACGCTCGCGCCGCTGGCCCAGCGCCACAGCCCGTCGTGGACGGCACTGGCCGAGTGGTCGCGCGAGCTGATGCAAGCGGCCCGCCACGACGAGCACCCATGGCACGCCGGCCTGCGCAACGAAGCCCTGGTCGGACAAGGCGCGCGCCTGTGGCAAACACCACGCACAACTTCGCTCGCCCGCCGCGATCCTTTGGATACACTCGGCACTCGATGAGTGAGCCCGCCACCCGCACCACCCAGGCCAACGCACCGGCCAATGCGTCGGGTCGGCCCAGCGTCATTCAACTCGTGTTTCGCGAAAAGGGTGCGCTGTACGCGGCCTACATTCCGCTGTTTACTGAGGGCGGGTTGTTCGTGCCGACGACTCGCGACTACAAGCTCGGCGAAGACATCTACCTGTTGCTGTCGCTGCCTGACGACCCGCAGCGCTACCCCGTGGCGGGCAAGGTGGGCTGGGTGACACCGGCCAATGCCTCCGGCGGCCGCACCCAAGGCGTGGGTGTGCGCTTCCCCGGCGATGAAAAGACCCGCTTGCTCAAGATGCGCATTGAAGAGTTGCTTGGCACCTCGATCCAGTCGGCCAAGCCCACCCAGACGATCTGAAGCGCTGCGCCGCCGCGGACTGCCAGGCCGCCCACCTGTAACGGCTGCGATGTACGTCGATTCCCACTGTCACCTGACCTTCGATGGCCTGCATGAGCGCATCGACGATGTGCGCGCAGCGATGGCCGCGGCCGAGGTTGATCGCGCACTGGTGATCTGCACCACGCTAGAAGAGTTCGACACCGTGTATGCGCTGGCGCTGCGGTTCGACAACTTCTGGGCCAGCGCAGGCGTGCACCCCGACAACGAGGGCGTGCGCGAACCCAGCATCGACGACCTGCTGCAACGTGCCGCGCTGCCCCGCGTGGTGGCGATCGGCGAAACCGGCCTGGACTATTACCGCCTGGGCGAGCGAAGCACCGACGACATGCACTGGCAGCGCGAGCGCTTTCGGGTGCACATCCGGGCCGCCCGCGCCTGCGCCAAGCCATTGGTCATCCATACCCGCAGCGCCAGCATCGACACGCTGGCGATCCTGCGCGAGGAGGGCGGCGGGGAGGCGGGTGGCGTGTTCCACTGTTTTACCGAAACTGCCGAGGTCGCCCGGGCGGCGCTCGACCTGGGCTTCTACATCTCGTTCTCGGGGATCCTGACCTTTCGCCATGCCCATGAGCTGCGCGAGGTGGCCCGCTTCGTGCCGCTGGATCGCCTCTTGATCGAAACCGACAGCCCCTACCTGGCGCCTGTGCCGTTCCGCGGCAGGACCAATCAGCCGGCCAATGTGCCCTTCGTGGCCAAGCAGGTCGCGGAGCTCAAGCAGTTACCGCAAACCGAGATCGCCCGCGCGACCAGCGTCAATTTCGACCGTCTCTTCAGGCTCGCCAATAATGAGAAAGTACTTTAAATCAGTCTTTTATCTAGTTGTTGCAACAGGAATTTCGTCTGTGGTCGCTGGTGCGTACGAGGATTTTTTCCAAGCCGTCAGCCGTGACGATGGCGAGACCGTCCAGGCCTTGGTCCAACGCGGCTTTGACCCCAATTCACGCAACCCTGAGGGCCAGACGGCATTCCATCTGGCGCTTCGCGACCAGTCGCCTCGGGTTGCGAAGGCACTGTGGGCGCAGCCGGCGCTGGACGTCAATGCGATGAACGCGAGTGGCGAGTCGCCGCTGATGATGGCCGCGCTGCGCGGCGACCTCGAGTGGGCTCGACGGCTGATCGATCGGGGGGCCAAAGTGCACCATGAGGGCTGGTCGCCACTGCATTACGCCGCCACGGGTGGTGAGCCCAAAGTCGTGGCCATGCTGCTCGATCGCGGCGCGCCCATTGACGCACCCAGCGTGAACCGGACGACGCCGTTGATGATGGCGGCGGGCTACGGCGCCGAGGCCAACGTCGACCTGTTGCTGGCGCGGGGCGCAGACAAGCGGCTGCGCAACGACCGCGATGTCGATGCTGCAGGCTTTGCCAGGCAGGCCGGTCGCGAGTTCCTGTTGACTCGGCTGGGGGTGCCGCCGCGCTGAGCGGGCCTTGAATTCGCTGGCTCAGGCACGGTCTGTCTACGCGACAATGTATATTATGTTAACTACTTAATGACTTGAACCCAGCTGAAGACCTCAACGAACTGCGTCCGGGCTCTTTCGGCCCCGGCCCACTCAACGGTACATCGCGGGAACCAGCCGGTCCGTGGGATCAACCTGCGCATCGCTCTCCAGCTCGATAGCGACCTGGGTGCATACCGCGCGACACAGCGTAGCCACGCGCTCGCTCTGCAGCCGGTAATACATCTGCGTGCCCTCGCGCCGCTTGGCCAACACGCCGCTGCGATACAGCATGCTCAAGTGCTGCGACATGTTCGGCTGGGTCGTGTCGATCTGCGCCAGCAGCTCGGAAACATTTTTCTCGCCCTGGCAGACGGCACTGATGATGCGCAGGCGAATCGGCGTGGACAGCACGGCAAAGAGTTCAGCGACCGTAGCGAACACCTTGTCTTCACTGCTCTTCGTGTCCATTGATGCGCCTCGACTGCAACGTGGTACCGGATTCTATTCGCATCAACCGATATATCAACATGCCCTACTTGAAGCGGTAATGGTCCCGGTTCAAGACCGCCGCGATTGCTGAAACCTCTTCGGGAAACAGGCTCAGGTTCAGTTCGGTGTTGCATTGCTCCACCATCCCGCGCAGGAATCCAGGCGTGTTGATGCGCCCGGCCGGACGGTAGATTGACGAACCGTTGCCACCGAACTTCGTCACGTGGCACTCGACGCAACGATGCTGCTTGATCAGCTGCTGCCCCAACGCCAGATCGGCGTCACGAAAGACCTCTGCCGCCGACTGCGCACGCACATCGGCAGCCAGCACCGCTATCCCGATGCCCAGCAGCAGCAGGAAACTGTTCATGACCAGTCTGGCCGCGTCGTGTTCACGACCCGATCATGCCCCAGTCGCGAAGCCGAAGTCCTTGTGATCCGTCCCAATTGCGTTGGCGTGCCTATAGCGCCCACGACGGCACTACTCGTACTGGGAGATGGTGTCCATCTGCGAGCACCAGGCCTGAATGTCGTCGAGGTCGACGCCCTCACCCTCCCGCATCGTCGTGCGCAGCGCAGGCCGCCAGCCAGGGCGCTCTCCAAGGCCCGGGCCGATCGCGACGGCGCCTTCAATCGTGGCGCCGCTGAAATACGCGCTTTGCGTCACGACCACCGGAATGTCGGCCGCGCGCGCGGCCGCAACGCCACCGGGCGAGTCTTCGATCGCCACAGCGTCCAGAGGGCCGACGCCCAGCGCCAGCAGTGCCTGCAGGTAGACCTCCGGGTCGGGTTTCTTGCGCTGAACGTCCTCGCCACAGACCACCACGTCGAACCACTCGGACCATTGCGGGCCCAGGTGGATGCGCAGCAAGGCGTCGACATTGACGCGGCTGGTGGTCGTCGCAATGCCCATGCGCACGCCCTGCTCCCGGCACTGCCGCATGAGGTTCATGACACCCGGCCGCAGCGGGATGCCGGCATCGCGAAGCAACTCGGCGTAATTCGCGTTCTTCAGCTGATGCAGCTTGGCAACCAGCGAACTGCGCTCGTCGGCCAAGACCGGCGCATCGCGCCGTGCTTTCATGTCGTGCAATAGACGCTCGCGCCCACCAGTGACGCGCAGCAACTCACCGTAGCGCACCTCGTCCCAGTGCCACGACAGACCGCAGGTCTCGAAGGCGCGATTGAAGGCCACGCGGTGGCCGTCGCGCTCGGTCTCGGCGAGCGTGCCGTCCACGTCCCACAGCAGTGCCTTCAAGCGGGTCATCGGCTTGCCTCCGATTCAGAAGCTTGTTGCGACATTCCGCTCGCCACCTGTGCCTCGCGCCGCCGGACCTCCAGCACATGCGCAGCGACATCGGGCAGGCTCTTGAACAGGCGCTCGGGACGGGCTTGGGAAATTGGCACGCCGCCGTTGTACCCATAGGGCACGGCCCAGGCTGCAACGCCCGCATGGCGGGCAGACTGCACGTCGATGACCGAATCGCCGACATGTGCCACCCGATGCGGGTCGACGCCGAGCGCCGCGGCAACGTGTCGCAGCACACTGGGATGCGGCTTCTTCTCGGGCAGCGAGTCGCCACCGATGACCAGATCGAAGAAATCTTCGAGTTCGGTTACCGCAAGCACCCGGCGTGCATGGCGCAGCTCCTTGTTGGTGGTGCAAGCCAGCCGGACGCCTGCCTGCTTGAGCTGCGCAAGCGCCTCACGGCAGCCGCTGTAGGGCACGGCCAAGCTACCGGTCGTGACCGCGTAATGCGCATCAAAACTCGCCAACACAGCTTCGGGCTGCACTGACTGCATGACGGCGGGCCGTTCGAGAAGGCAGCGCGCCAGCAACTTGAGCATCAATTCGCGCGTGCCCGCGCCAATCAGGTCGGTGATCTCGGCCACGGGACGCCGCGCAAGTCCGTGTGACGCCAACGTCAGGTTGGCCGCCTCGGCGATCTCGGCGGCGGTGTCAACCAGCGTGCCGTCCAGGTCGAAGCTGATCAGGTCGTAGGCCATTGGAGCGTTGGTTTGAGTTTAGTTGGACGAGTGCACCAGGCGGCGCTCGTCGTCGCACTCGGCCAGCACCAACTCGGCCAGTGCCTCTGCGGTCAAGCCGAAGTGCGCGTAGACCAGCGGCGCTGGCGCTGATTCACCGAAGCTGTCGACACCCAATGCGGCGCAGCACCCGTACTGACCCCACCAGCGAGTCACGCCCGCCTCGACGCCGATGCGTGGCAGCTCGCCTCCGAGCACGGCCTCGCGGTACGTGCGGTCCTGGCGATCGAACAGGGTCGACGACGGGATCGACACCACCCGCACCGCGACGCTGCGCGCGTCGAGCAATTGCTGCGCGGCCATGGCCATCAATACCTCGGATCCCGTAGCCAAGATCACCGCGGCTGCATTCTGGCGATCGCTGAGCACATAGCCGCCACGGCGAACGGCCTGCAACTGCTCGGGGCTGCGTTTCTGCGCCGGTAAATTCTGCCGCGACAGCAGCAGCGCCGAAGGTCGATCGCGCTGCAACAGTGCCTGGGTCCAGGCCACCGAGGTCTCGGCCGCATCGCAGGGCCGCCAGACCTCCAGGTTCGGAATCAGGCGCAGGCTGGCCGCATGTTCGACCGGCTGGTGCGTCGGACCGTCTTCGCCCAGGCCGATCGAATCGTGGGTGAAGACATGGATCACGCGCTGTTTCATCAGCGCGGCCATGCGGATCGCGTTGCGGCTGTAGTCGCTGAAGGTCAGGAAGGTGCCGCCATAGGGAATGAAGCCGCCGTGCAGCGCCAGGCCGTTCATCACCGCGGCCATGCCGAACTCGCGCACGCCGTAGTTGATGTGTCGACCGCCCTGCTCTCCTCCGCGAACGGCGCCGCAGCCCGGGAAGTCGGTCAGGTTCGAGCCCGTCAGGTCGGCGCTGCCGCCAAGCAACTCGGGCACCCTGGGCGCCAGCGCGGCCAGCACCTTTTGCGAGGCCTTGCGGGTGGCCATTGCTTCTTGCGACTGGCCAAACTCCAGCATCGCCGCGAGCAGGGTCTCCTCGAAGTCATGTGGCAGATCGCCGGCCATGCGTCGCTCGAACTCGCGGGCCAGAGCCGGGTGCGAAGCGCGGTAGGCCGCGAATCTAGCCTGCCACTCCACCTCACGCGCGGCACCGAGTTCGCGCGCGTTCCAGCGCGCTGCGATCGGCGCCGGGATCTCGAACGGTGCATGCGGCCAATCGATGGCCTCGCGCGTGTGGCCGATTTCCTCGGCGCCGAGTGGCTCGCCATGGGCCTTGGCCGTGCCCGCGCGCGCGGGCGAGCCCTTGCCGATGGTGGTGCGACAGACGATCAACGTCGGTTGGTCGGTCGAGGTCTTGGCCTGGGCGATTGCCTGGCCGACCGCGACCACGTCGTGGCCGTCGATCGGCCCGATGACATTCCAGCGGTAGGCGCGAAACCGTGCTGCGGTATCGTCGACAAACCAGCCTTGCACCGCGCCATCGATCGAGATGCCGTTGTCGTCGTACAGCGCC
Organism: Burkholderiales bacterium; assembly: GCA_031389585.1. GTDB lineage: Bacteria > Pseudomonadota > Gammaproteobacteria > Burkholderiales > Burkholderiaceae_C > CADEEN01. The sequence continues at coordinate 8,729 of JANMSS010000339.1, forward strand.
ACCAGCTTGTTCAGCTTCCACGCGCCGGCCAGCGCGCAGGCCTCATGGCTGATGCCCTCCATCAGGCAGCCATCGCCGAGGAACACGTAGCTGTGATGATTGACGATTTCGAAACCCGGCCGATTGAACTCGTCGGCCAGTAGCTTCTCGGCCAGGGCAAAGCCGACGGCGTTGGTGAGGCCCTGCCCCAGCGGGCCGGTGGTGGTTTCCACGCCAGGCGTCAGGCCAACCTCGGGATGGCCCGGGGTCTTGCTGTGCAGTTGGCGAAAGCGCTTCAACTGATCCATCGGCAACTCGTAGCCGGACAGGTGCAGAAGCGCATAGAGCAGCATCGACGCATGACCGTTTGAGAGCACGAAGCGATCTCGGTCTGCCCACTTCGGATTGGCAGGGTTGTGGCGCAGGTGGCCGTTCCACAACGCGACCGCCATTTCGGCCATGCCCATCGGGGCACCAGGGTGGCCGGAATTCGCCTGCTGCACAGCGTCCATCGCCAGCGCGCGCAGCGCATTGGCCAGTGGACTGCGCTGCCCGTTGTCAGCGCGGATCACACGGTCGTTGGATTTGGAGTTCATGGTCGTCCTGCCATTGTCAAATGGCACCGAGCGCACGCTTGCGCCGCTCGATCATTCGCCAGATGAAGGGCGTGAAGATCAGTTGCATCGCCAACTCCATCTTCCCGCCGGGCACCACGATGGTGTTGGCGCGCGACATGAAGGAGTTGTGGATCATGTTCATCAGGTACTGGAAGTCGATGCCCTTCGGATTGGCGAAGCGGATCACGACCATGCTTTCGTCGGGCGACGGGATGTCGCGGGCGATGAAGGGGTTGCTGGTATCGACGCAGGGCACGCGCTGGAAGTTCACATGGGTGTGCGTGAACTGCGGGCAGATGTAGTTCACGTAATCGGGCATGCGGCGCAGGATGGTGTCTGTCACCGCCTCGGTCGAATAGCCGCGCTGCTTCTTGTCGCGCCAGAGCTTCTGGATCCATTCAAGATTGATGACCGGCACCACGCCGATCAGCAGGTCGGGGTGGCGCGCGATATCGACCTCGGGTGTGACGACGGCGCCGTGCAGGCCTTCGTAGAACAGCAGGTCGGTGTCGTCGGACAGAGGCTCCCAGGGCGTGAAGGTGCCGGGTTCCTGCTTGTACGGGGCCGCCTCTTCAGCGTCGTGCAGGTACTTGCGCGACCTTCCAGTGCCGGTTTCCCCGTAGCTGTGGAACAGCTGTTCGATTTCGGCGAACAGGTTGTTCTCCGGCCCGAAGTGGCTGAAGTTCTGGTTGCCTTCCTTCTCGGCCGCAGCCATGCGCAGCTTCATCTCCTTGCGGTCGTGGCGATGGAAGCTGTCGCCTTCGATGATTGCCGCGGTGACGTTCTCGCGGCGGAAGATGTTGTCGAAGGTGCGCGTGACCGAGGTCGTGCCGGCACCGGACGAGCCGGTGATGGCGATGATGGGGTGGCGTTCTGACATGGTGACCCTCTAGTCGCGAAAGAGGCTGCGTTCGGCGAACAGCGGCGTGCCCGGGTCACGAGTGGCTGGTTCGTGGTGGTAGCGCTCGATGCGCTCGACCTCATTCTTCGAGCCAAACACCAGGCCAATGCGTTGGTGCAAGGCCGTCGGCTTGACCCCAAGCACCGGCTGGCGACCGGTGCTGGCGCGCCCGCCGGCCTGCTCCATCACGAAGCCGATCGGGTTGGCCTCGTAGAGCAGGCGCAGGCGGCCGTTGTTGGGCGGGTCCTGGGTCGGCGCCGGGCCGCTCCCAAGGCGACCCACCCCCTCGGGGGGCGGACGACGCGTAGCGGCGGCCTCGGGGCTCACACGGTAGTCACGCGGGTAAAGGAACACGCCGCCGCGCATCAGAATGCGGTGCGCCTCGGCCACCAGGCTGGCGATCCAGCGCATATTGAAGTCTTTGCCGCGCGCGCCCGGCTTGCCGGCAAGGCATTCATCGACATAGCGCTTGACCGGTGGTTCCCAGAATCGGCTGTTCGACGAATTGATCGCGAACTCGTGGGTGTTGGCCGGCACCTGGATGTCCGGATGCGTCAGCACGAACTCGCCCAGGTTGGGGTTCAGCGTGAAACCGGCCACGCCGTTGCCCACGGTCAGCACGAGCATCGACGTCGGCCCGTACAACGCATAGCCGGCCGCAACCTGGGTGGCGCCGGGCTGCAGGAAGTCGGCCTCGACGACATCACGGCCACTGTCGATCACATCCTGAGGTGCACGCAGGACCGAGAAGATGCTGCCGACCGAGACGTTGACATCGATGTTGCTCGAGCCGTCGAGCGGATCGAAGACCAGCAGGTACTTGCCGCGCGAATAGGCTTGTGGCACCTGCATCGGCTCAGTCATCTCTTCCGAGGCCATCCCGGCGAGGTGGCCGCTCCACTCGTTCATGCGGATGAAGATCTGGTTGCTCAGCACATCAAGCGGCTTCTGCACCTCGCCCTGCACGTTCAGGCCGCCGGCTTCGGGCAGCGCCGCCGGCGCCAGCGCGTCGCCGAGTTCACCGAAGGACACGATGCGCGCGATGGCCTTGCAGGCCACCGATATGTCGAGGATCAGCGCATTCAGGTCACCGCTGGCCTGTGGAAAGCGGCGGCGCTGCTCGATCAGGTAGCGGGTCAGGGTCCAGCGTTGCGACAGAGGCATGGGTTGCTTTCGAAAGCGAGATCAGTTGGCGCCGCTGGCGAATACGCGGCTGCCGCGGATGTCGGCCGGCAGCAGCGTCGTCAGGTCGTCGGCCGTGAGTTCGCGGTCGCGGTCAGCGAACAGCCGGCTGGCCTGGCGCAGGCGCATGCGGTCCAGTGCATTGCGCACGCTGCGCGCGTTGGCGAAGTGCGGCTGCGCCAGGCGCCGTGCGAGGTACTCGCCAAAGGTGTCGCGCCCGTGGGCCCCGAAGCGGTAGTTCATGCCCGTCAGCATCTTGTCGCTGATCTGCAGCAACTCGACGTGCGCATAGTCGGGGAAGTCGAGGTGGTGCGCCACGCGCGAGCTCAGGCCGGGGTTGGACTGGAAGAAGGTGTCCATGCGGTCCTTGTAGCCCGCCAGGATCACCACCAGGTCGTCGCGTTGGTTCTCCATCACCTGCAGCAGGATCTCGATCGCTTCCTGGCCGTAGTCGCGCTCGTTCTCGGGGCGGAACAGGTAGTACGCCTCGTCGATGAAGAGCACGCCGCCCATCGCCTTCTTCAGCACCTCTTTGGTCTTCGGCGCCGTGTGCCCGATGTACTGGCCGACCAGGTCATCGCGCGTCACCGCCACCAGGTGGCCTTTGCGCACATAGCCCAGGCGGTGCAGGATCTCAGCCATGCGCATCGCCACGGTGGTCTTGCCGGTGCCGGGGTTGCCGGTGAAGCTCATGTGCAGGCTCGGCGTTTGAGCTTGCAGGCCGAGATTCAACCGCAGCTTGTCGATTACGAGCAACGCAGCGATGTCGCGGATGCGCTGCTTGACCGGCGCCAGTCCGACGAGATCGCGGTCGAGTTCGTCCAGCACCGCTTCGACCTGGCTTTGAGCCAGCACTTCGGCCACCGTCCGCGCAACCGGCAGTACCTCGGCTTGCGTTGCCTCTGGCTTGGGCAACGTCGAGCCGGCGATCGTGGTCAGCGGCGCGGCCATCACGCGGCCTGCTTGAGGCCGGTACGGGCCAGTTGCGCGCGCATCGCGTCGATGACCGCCTTGTAGTCGGGCTGGCCGAAGATGGCGCTGCCGGCGACGAAGGTGTCGGCGCCGGCGTCGGCCACCGAACGGATGTTGTCAACCTTGATGCCACCGTCGACTTCGAGCCGAATGTCACGGCCGCTGGCTTCGATGAGGCGCCGCGCTGCCTCGGTCTTGCGCAATGCCGACTCGATGAACGACTGCCCGCCGAAGCCCGGGTTCACGCTCATGATCAAGACCAGATCGACCTTGTCGATCACCCACTCCAGCACGTCCAGCGGTGTGGCCGGGTTGAAGACCAAGCCGGCCTGGCAGCCCTCGGCCTTGATCAATTGCAGCGTGCGATCGACATGCGCGCTGGCGTCAGGGTGAAAACTGATGACGTCGGCGCCGGCCTTGGCAAACGCGATCGCCAGCGCATCGACTGGCTGGACCATCAGGTGCACGTCCAAGGGCACTGGCGTGCCGTCAGCGCGAACACAGTGTGGCTTGATCGCCTGCGCCACAGCCGGGCCGATGGTCAGGTTCGGCACGTAATGGTTGTCCATCACGTCGAAGTGGATCCAGTCGGCGCCGGCGACAATGACGGCGCGCACCTCCTCGCCCAGCCGGGCGAAGTCGGCGGCAAGGATGCTCGGGGCGATGCGAAACACGGTCATGAGGGATTCAAGGTAGAAGCTGCCTGTTTGCCCAGCGGACGCCGCGGATCCGGCTTTGCCGG
>JANMSS010000141.1:0-2223 GCA_031389585.1 Burkholderiales bacterium
GCACCAGGTGCAGGATCTCGCGGGGTGGGTTGGCCATCGGCATCTCCGTTGCCCGCCAACGATAACGCCCGGCGATGCGGTGCGTGTTGCGTCGGATCAAGCCGGCCGCCGGAGGCGGCGCGGCGGGCGCGGTGCGCAGGCGCTGCCCCCAAGACGCCTGCGGCGTCGGCCCCCTGGGACCGGCACGGGCTAGGCGCGCCGCACTTCCATGACGCCGTTGGTGGTCGCGTCGTAATAGGCCGCCGGCTGCCGGCTCACCAGTTGCAGGAGGATCTTGCCCGCCTGCCACTTGATGCTGCGCCTGAACAGCAGGCCGCCCGCCACCAGCAGCGCACCCGCAATCGCAAAGCCCGCGAGCGCGAGTGCAATCCCGGGCCCGATGAGCGCGATCGCAACGGGCGTCGCATGGAGCCGCTGCGCCACGAACCGCTGCGCCAGGTCGGGGTTGACGATGATGCGAAAGCGGCCGTGCGGCAGACCGTTGCGGAACTCCTCGAACGCGATGTATTCCGCGGTTTCGCTGTCGGTTGGGGGGCGCGGATCGGTCATCGTGTCGCAAAAGCAATTGGCCAGACGGCGGCGCACGCGCAGCCGCGTCGCACTTGCCCTAGGTGGCCCGCGTCTGCTCTGGCGGGATGCTCGGTATTAGAACGGGATGTCGTCGTCCATGTCGGCGAAGCCGGTCGACGGTTTCGCCGCCGTAGCTGCTGGCCGCCCCGCCGCTGGGCGCGATGCGGGGGCGCTACGCTGGCCACCGCCGGCGTCGTCGCCACCCGCGCCTTCGCGGCTGCCGAGCAACTGCATCTGGTCGGCCACGATCTCGGTGGTGTACTTTTCGACGCCTTCCTTGTCGGTCCACTTGCGGGTCTTCAGGCGGCCCTCGACGTAGACCGGGCGGCCCTTCTTCAGGTACTCGCCGGCGATCTCGGCCAGGCGGTCATAGAACACCACGCGGTGCCATTCGGTCTCTTCCTGCTTCTCGCCGCTGGTCTTGTCCTTCCACTGGCGGCTGGTGGCCAGCGTGACGTTGCAGATGGCCGAGCCGCTGGGCGCGTAACGCACCTCCGGGTCCTTGCCGAGGTTGCCGATGAGGATGACTTTGTTGACCGAGGCCATGGGGCGCTCCTTCAGCGTGCAGTGGAGGGGAAAAATGGACCGAGGCGAGCATGATACCGAGGGCCTGCGCCGTGCCCACCCCTAGGGTTCGCCGTCCCAGTAGTCCAGGTTGGTCGCGGGGCGCTGCATCAGCTTGTGGCCCGGCGCGCTGGCGCCGACCTTGCCGGAATCGGGATAGACGCAGATCTCGGGCCGCTCCTGGGTGCTGATGCTCAGGTACTTCATCGGCGCGTCGGAGGTGTTGATGAACTGGTGCGGGTACTCGGGGCCGGCCGGGATCAACACGACGTCACCCGCGCGCACCGGCAGCATTTCGCCGGCCACGCGCAGCGTGCCCGTGCCTTCGAGGATCACGAACATCTCTTCCTGCGCCAGATGGTAGTGGTAAGGGCAGGAGCGTTTGCCGGGCGCCAGGATGTCGAAGCCGGCGCCGAGCTTGCGGGCGGCCAGGCCGTCGGTGATGCTGCCGCACAGGGTGTCGTACAGCGGAGCGCGATGGTGGCGTTCGAGCTGGACTTCGTCGGTGTTGCGGATCAGCTGCCGGCGCAGCGTCGTGGCGGACTCGGTCATGGCAGCCTCCGGAAACGGGGATGCCATCCTCGCATGCTTGGCGCGCCGTGCCGCAGCGGCACGCGCGTGGTCACTCGTTGCGGGCCGGATCGTCGCGGGCCAGCACGCCGCGGAAGGCGTCCATGCGCTTCCACTTCGGGATCGGCACGGCCTGGCCGGCACGCGGCACATACGGCGAGGGCTCGACCACGCTCAGGCGGTGGATGTAGCGCGGGCAATTCGGGAAGATGCGCTCGGCGCGCACGCGCACGACGAGCTGGGCGCCTGCGAACCCGGCCCGCAACGGGTCGTCGAAAACGATGCGGGCGTGGCCGTTCACCCGCAGCCGGTTCGGCCGCTCGAAGTCGATGAACAGCAGCGCCACGGCCGGGTTGACCAGCACATTGCCCAGGCTGCGAAACATGCCGTTGCCGTCATAACTGGGGAAGGCCAGTTCGTCGTCGGCGGTGACGCGGACGAAACCCGGGTCGCCGCCCTTGTACGAGCAATCCGGTTGGCCGTCGGCGTCGGCAGTGGCCAGGAAGAACAGGCTGCGAC
>JANMSS010000096.1:0-9467 GCA_031389585.1 Burkholderiales bacterium
CAGTGCCCGAGGTCGAGAAGCCGGCATCCGCGGCGTGGTGCGTCACCAGTGCCAACATCGCCAGCAACCACAGCACGGCACCGGCCAACAGCCAAAGCTGACGGCGCATGGGCATGCCATTGGTGCCGGCCGGGCCGGCACCCGCCGCAGTAGCACTGCCATCCGCGCGCAGCGATCCGAGAGGAAAGGTCATGCCGGAATTGTCGCCCAACGGGGCGGGCCGGCCGGGCGTGCGCTCAGTCGTTGTTCAGGCGCTGCTTGATGATCACCGAGCCGTTTTCCTGCGTCTCGATGACGCCGCGCTGCTCGAGATCCTTCATCACGCGACTGACCATCTCGCGCGATGCGCCGACCACCTTGGCCATGTCCTGGCGTGACACCTTGTTGCGGATCAGTTGCACGCCGTTCACCTCTTCGGCCATGTCCAGCAACGTGCGCGCGACGCGGCCGTAGACGTCGAGCAGGGCCAGCGACTCGATCTGCCGGTCGGCCGCGCGCAGCCGCGACACCAAGCCGCGCAGGATGCCGTAGGCCAGCGTCGAGCTGTCGGGCAGGCACTTCGAGAATTCGAGTCGGCCCAGCACCAGCATGTCGGTCTGGATCTCGGATCGCACGGTGGCCGAATGCGGCTCGTCGTCGATCAGGCTCATCTCGCCGACATAGGAGCCCGCCTCGAGCACGGCCAGAATCACTTCGCGGCCACGCGTATCCGCGGTCAACACGCGGGCACGGCCATTCAGCAGGATGAACAACGAGTTGCTCTTGCGCCCCTGCTCGACCACGATCTCGCCACGGCGAAAGCGCCGCTTGACCACGCTATCGGCCACCTGCTGGGCCTGGTCGTTGGTCAACATCGAGAACAGCGGTACGCGACGAATCAGGTCGAGATTCGAGAGCATCGACATCAGGGGTTCTCCTTCGAGTTCATGGTTGTTTTACGTGCGGCAGCGCGCCCAAACGCAATGCCGCACGGGCGACTGCCTACAATTTCACTATTGTGCCCATTGGCGCGCTTGACGCCACTGGGTCCGTACCCCATGTAGTGTTGCCTGTTGGCGCGCTGCGACGCACCCCCCCCCAATCCACCATGACGACCACCACCACTCACGCCAGGGTCCTGATCCTCGGATCCGGCCCAGCCGGCTACACCGCAGCGCTGTACGCCGCCCGCGCAAATTTGAAGCCGATGCTGATCACCGGCATGGCCCAGGGCGGCCAGTTGATGACCACCACCGATGTCGACAACTGGCCCGCTGACGTAGCGGGCGTGCAAGGCCCCGAGCTGATGCAGCGCTTCCTCGCACATGCCGAGCGCTTCAATACGCAGATCGTGTTCGACCACATCAACCACGTCGATTTGACCCAGCGCCCGTTCATGCTCACGGGCGATTCCGGCCACTACACCTGCGACACACTGATCATTGCCACCGGTGCCAGCGCGAAATATCTCGGCCTGCCCAGCGAAGAAGCCTTCATGGGCCGCGGCGTCAGCGGTTGCGCCACCTGCGATGGCTTCTTCTACAAGGGCCAGGAAGTCTGCGTGGTCGGCGGCGGCAACACGGCCGTCGAAGAGGCGCTGTACCTGTCCAACATCGCCAGCAAGGTGCACCTGATTCACCGCCGCGACAAGTTTCGCGCCGAAGCGATCCTGGTCGACAAGCTGATGGCCAAGGTGGCTGCAGGCGCGATGCAACTGCACTTGTGGAACACCTTGGACGAGGTGCTGGGCGATGCCTCGGGTGTCACGGGAGTGCGCATCAAAAGTACACAAGGCGACGCCACCACAGACTTGAAGCTGCAGGGTTGCTTCATCGCGATCGGCCACCAACCCAACACCGACATCTTCAAGGGCCAGCTCGAGATGAAGGACGGCTACATCATCAGCCGCACCGGGCTGAATGGCCTGGCGACGATGACCAGCGTGCCTGGGGTTTTTGCGGCGGGTGACGTGCAGGACCATGTCTACCGCCAGGCGATCACCAGCGCCGGCACAGGCTGCATGGCCGCACTCGACGCCCAGCGATTCCTGGAGCATCAGGACTAGCCTGGGTTGGCCTGGACGCGGGTTTGCCGCTATACTCGCGGTCTTTGCCGAAATCGGCAGAATCCGCATTCGAGATCACATTTGGAGGTGCCTCATGGCACGCGTCTGTCAAGTCACGGGCAAGCGCCCGATGGTAGGGAACAACGTCTCCCACGCCAATAACAGAACCAAGCGCCGCTTCCTGCCCAATCTGCAGTACCGCCGCTTTTGGTTGGAGACCGAAAACCGTTGGGTTCGCCTGCGCGTGACCAATGCGGCATTGCGCCTGATCGACAAAGTGGGCATCGACAAGGTCGTCGCCGACCTGCGCGCCCGCGGCGCCCTCTGAACTAGGAGCAGACCATGGCAACCAAAGGCGGACGCGAAAAGATCAAGCTGGAGTCCTCGGCTGGCACCGGGCACTTCTACACCACGGCCAAGAACAAGAAGACGACGCCAGAGAAGCTCGAATTCATGAAATTTGATCCGAAGGCACGCAAGCACGTGCTCTACAAAGAGACAAAATTAAAGTAAGACAGACAGCGGGGTCGCCATGCGACCCCTTGTTTTGTGGGGCCGCTGATGCGGCCCTTCTTTTTGCTCGACGCTAGCCTTGCAGGCCGCGCGGCTCGAGGACTTGCCGCCCTTGACACCGTCCATGTCCGCGCGGGCGGACATGGAGTTGCGGGCGTCAAGCGTGCGCTGCTCGAAGTTTGAGCGAGAAATCCTGCAGCGCAGCCACGCCACTCTCCTCGGCACGCTTGCACCAGGCCTGCAGGTCCGCCACGAGTTGCTCGGCCGACACGTTGGTGCGGGTCCAGAGTTGACGCAACTCTTCGCGCATCGCCACCAGCTTGGCCAACGCTGGGCTCTGCGCCAGCGCCTGGGCCATCTGCGGCCTCACGACCGTCGGAATCTGATCGTGGTCGCGATGCAGCCAACGCTTGGCCAGCCGCATTTCGGTCCAACGCGCACTGTTTTTTGCGCCCTGAGCCTTCAATTTTTCAAGTTCAGCGCCGACGGCGTGCTTGAGCGCCGCCGCGTAGTGCGCCATCACCTCGTAGCGATTGGCGATCAGCGCTTCCAGCGTTTGGCCGTCAGCCGTGCGCACGGCGCCCAGTGCGAGCTTCGGCGGCGTCTTGCGCACCTTGGCCAGACTCAGCATCTCCAGCCCGCGAATGTAGATCCAGCCCACGTCGAATTCGTAGGGCTTGACCGAGAACTTGGCCGAGGTTGGGTAGGTGTGATGGTTGTTGTGCAATTCTTCGCCGCCGATCACGACGCCCCACGGCGACACGTTACGCGACGCGTCGGGGGACTCGAAATTGCGGTAGCCCCACCAGTGGCCCAACCCATTGATGATGCCGGTGGCCATAACAGGAATCCACGCCATCTGGACCGCCCAGACGGTGATACCGATGGCGCCGAACAGCAACAAATCAATAATCAGCATGACACCAACACCCTGCCAGCTGTAGCGCGTGTAGAGGTTGCGCTCAATCCAGTCATCGGGCGTTCCGCGGCCGTACTTGACCATCGTGTCCTTCACCTTCGACTCGGCGCGATAAAGCTCCACGCCCGTCAGCAGCAGGGCCTTGATGCCGCGCGTTTGCGGACTGTGCGGGTCTTCTTCGGTTTCGCACTTGGCGTGGTGCTTGCGGTGGATCGCCACAAATTCCTTGGTCACCATGCCGGTGGTCAGCCACAGCCAGAGCCGGAAGAAGTGCGACGGGAGCCCATGCAGGTCGAGCGCGCGATGCGCCTGAGCGCGGTGCAGGAAAATCGTCACCGCGGCAATCGTGATGTGAGTCATCGCCAACGTGGCGAGCAGTACCTGCCACCAAGTTGCCGCCAGTGCGCCGTGCGCCATCCAGTCGACCAAGGCGTCGCGCACGAGAATCAAGCTGTCCATCAGTCACCTTTCACACTAGCGCGCATTGTAAGTTTGTTGACCCTTGGCGTCAGCCGTGGAAATGCGTATCGGTCTCGCCGCAATTGCCTGGATCGGCACGAACAGGTCATGTTTTGTGCCACATAGCCGCAAAAAAGCCATCCGTTGAGTGCAGATGCGGCCACAAGCGCAGATTTCCATCCGTCGCCAGGGTGTCGGCCCCGGCAACCTTGAGGTCGGTCAGCACGGCGTCGACGGCCAGCGGCGCGAACCCGGGGTGGGCCTTAGAAAAGTCCTCGCAAACTGACTCGTTCTCGCTGGCCAACAGACTGCAGGTGGCGTAGACCAAGCGGCCGCCGGGCTTGAGCAGCCGGGCGGCGCCGGCCAGGATCGCCGTCTGTTTGGCCTTGAGCTCCTGCACCGCCTTGGGTGACTGGCGCCACTTCAGGTCGGGATTGCGCCGCAGCGTGCCCAAGCCGGAACAGGGCGCATCGACCAGCACGCGGTCAATCTTGCCTGCCAGACGCTTGATCCGCTCGTCGCGCTCATGGGCGATCTGAACCGGGTACACATTCGACAGACCACTGCGCGCCAGCCGCGGCTTGAGGGCCTCAAGCCGGTGGCCTGCAACGTCAAAGGCGTACAAGCGCCCGGTGTTGCGCATCGCCGCGCCAAGCGCCAGGGTCTTGCCGCCGGCGCCGGCGCAGAAATCGACCACCATCTCGCCACGCTTGGCGTCGGTCAGCAGGGCCAGCAATTGGCTGCCTTCGTCCTGCACCTCGACCTCGCCGCTGGTAAACACCGGCAGTTTCTGCAACGCCGGCCGACCTTGGATGCGCAGGCCCCAGGGCGAATACGGCGTCGGCACGGCCTCGATGCCGGCGGCAGCCAGCGCTGCCTGGGCGGCGTCGCGCTTGGTCTTGAAGGTATTGACGCGCAGATCCAGCGGCGCCGCCTCGTCCAGGCTGGCGACCAGGGCCCAAAAGCCTTCGTCGCCGAGTTGCGCCTGCAAAGGCTGGGCGATCCAATCCGGCAGGTTGTGGCGCAACTTAAGCGCCAATGTGCTGCGGTCGACGGATTGCACCTGTTGCAGCCACTTTTGCTCATGCGCCTCCAATGCCGCGCGCAGGAACGCCGCATCGCCCGCCCAGCCCAGGATTGCCAGCCGTCGCTCGATGGGCCCGCTGCAGCCCTGAGCCTGATGCTGGTAGAGCAGGCGCCGGCGCAGCACGGCGTAGGCCGTTTCGGCCAACGTGTGGCGTTCGCGCGGCCCGAGTTCGCGACGCTGGCGCAGGAAGAACGACACGATATTGTCGGCTGGGGCATCGAACTTCAGCGCCGCGCCGATCAGTTCGGTACAGGTTTCGAGCAGGGCTTTGGGATGCATGGAGGATTACAACAATTGGACTGAGCCAAGCGCATGCGTGACGACACCCCGGTCGAGCTGCAACTGGCCCTGGACGAACCATTGCACGGCCAGCGGGTAGATCACATGCTCGCGCTCGCGCACGCGCGCTGCGAGGCTGGTCTCGTCATCGCCGGGCAGTACCGGCACCGCGGCTTGGACCACGATCGGGCCATTATCCAGTGTCGGCGTCACGAAGTGCACCGTGGCGCCGGCCAGCTTGCAGCCGGACTCGATGGCACGGCGGTGTGTACCCAGGCCTGGAAACGCCGGCAACAGCGAGGGATGAATGTTGAGCAGACGGCCCTCGTAGCGGCCAACGAATGCATTGCCGAGGACGCGCATGAAGCCCGCGAGCACGACGAGGTCGGGCTGGTGCGCATCGATGGCCTCGGCCAGCGCGGCATCAAAGGCATCGCGCGTCGCGAATCGCTGGTGATCGACCACCGCCGTAGCGATGCCCTGTGCCGCCGCGAAGTCCAGCCCGGCTGCAGCGGGCCGGTTGGCGATCACCGCGACCACCCGTGCCGGCCAGCCTTCGGCAGCGCAGCGCAGCGCGATCGCCTGCATGTTCGAGCCGCGGTCGGAGATGAGGATGACGATGCGTTTCACGGACGGCGGGCCAGGCGGGCGCGCGAGTGTAGCCGCCTAGAATCTCGGCTCTTTCACCGACGCCCCGCACGATGCATCCCCGCGAGACCGCCACGAAGCCCACGCGACCGCGCGTGCTGTCCGGCATGCGCCCCACTGGCGCCATGCACCTCGGCCATTACCACGGCGCGCTCAAGAACTGGGTGCGACTGCAGGAAGACTACGACAGCTTCTTCTTCGTCGCCGACTGGCACGCGCTGACCACACACTACGAAGAGCGCAACGTGATGGAGCGCTACGTCTACGACATGGTCACCGACTGGCTGGCTGCGGGCCTGGACCCCGAGCGCTGCACGATCTTCGTGCAAAGCCGCCTGCCCGAGCACGCCGAGCTGTTCACGTTGCTGGCGATGGGCACGCCGCTGGGCTGGCTTGAGCGCGTGCCGACCTACAAGGACCAGATCGACAAGTTGAAGGACCGTGACCTCGCAACTTACGGCTTCCTCGGCTACCCGCTGCTGCAAGCGGCCGACATCCTGATCTACAAAGCCACCTACGTGCCCGTAGGCGAAGACCAAAGCTCGCACGTCGAGCTCACGCGCGAAGTGGCGCGCCGCTTCAACCACCTCTACGGCCGGGCCAGCGACTTCGACGCCAAGGTCACTGCGGCTCTCGTCAAGCTGCCCAAGGATGATGCGCGCTACCTCGAGAAGCAGCGCAAGGCCTACGGCGAGGGCGGCAGCGTCGAGGCGCTGGCCAAGGGTGAAGGCATGGTCGCCAAGGCCGCCGCGAACATCGCAGGCTGGAGCAGCGACGACAGCGAGTTGCTGCTCGGCCACTTGAAGGGCAGCGGCAAGACCATCCTGGTCGAACCACAGGCGCTGCACACCGAAGTCAAGAAGCTGCCGGGGCTGGACGGCGCGAAGATGAGCAAGAGCTACGGCAACGCGATCGCCATGCGCGAAGAGCCGGCCGTCGTGCAGCAGAAGATCCAGACCATGCCGACCGACCCGGCGCGCGTACGCCGAACCGACCCCGGCAACCCCGAGAAGTGCACGGTGTGGCAGTTCCACCAACTCTATTCGAGTACTGAGGTGAAGGACTGGGTGGTCAAGGGGTGCACCACCGCCGGCATCGGCTGCCTCGAATGCAAGCAGCCCGTGATCGACGCCATCATTGCCGAGCAGCAGCCTTGGCGCGAACGTGCCGAGCAGTACCTGGCCAACCCGAAGCAGGTGCACTGGATCGTCGAGATGGGTACCGAGCGCGCACGCACGATCGCCAAGCAGACCATGCGCGATGTGCGCGAGGCAATGGGATTGAGCTACTGAAATGAGTCTCCGGCATACAGAGGCCCTCGGCCCGACGAACCCGACCACATGAGCCTGCAAACCATTGAATTGAGCCCCGAAGGCGAGCCCACGGCGTGCATCGTCATGTTCCACGGCCTGGGCGCCGATGGCACCGACTTCCTGCCGCTGGCCGACGAACTCGACCTGTCGGCGGTCGGCGCGGTACGCTGGCTGCTGCCGCGCGCGCCGGTGCGCCCGGTCACGCTGAACAACGGCTACCGCATGCGCGCCTGGTACGACATCCTCGGTCGCGAACTTGAGGCAAAAGGCCTGGCACGCGAAGACGAGGCCGGCCTGCGCGAATCCTTCACCTTGGTGCATGAGTTGGTCGACCGCGAGCTCGCCCGCGGCATGCGCGCCGAACGCATCGTGCTCGCCGGCTTCAGCCAGGGCTGCGCGTTGGCGCTCGGCGCCGGCCTGCGTTACCCACAGCGACTGGCAGGATTGGCCGGACTGTCCGGCTATCTGCCGCTGGCCGCAACGACCGCCGACGAGCGCCATGCCGCCAACGCGCGCGTGCCGATCTTCCTGGCCCACGGCACGCGCGATGCGGTCGTACCGCATGGCCGCGGCGCCGCCTCACGTGACGAGCTTGCCGCGCTGGGCTACCGGCCCGAGTGGCACGACTACCCGATGGAGCATTCGGTCAGCCGCGAAGAAATGGTCGACCTCGAGCGTTGGCTGCTGACGGTTCTGCGCTCGCCAAGCTGATCACCACGGACACGACCGCACGCACCCTCATCGCCGGCCGCGCGCTGCGCGGTTTCGTCGACGGCTCGGTGGCCGTGTTGCTGCCGGCCTACCTGCTGGCTCTCGGTCACGACAGCTTCGCCGTCGGCGTGCTCAGCACCGCCACCCTGCTGGGATCGGCACTGGCCACGCTGGCCATCGGCGCCTGGGGCCACCGTGCGGCGCCGCGCACGTTGCTGCTGGCCGCCGCGATCCTGATGGCCGCAACCGGCGCCGCGTTTGCCGGCTTCAGTGCCAGCACGGGCTTGTTGCCGCTGCTCGTCGTGGCCTTCGTCGGCACGCTCAACCCGGGCGCCGGCGACGTCAGCGTTTTCCTGCCGCTCGAGCACGCGCGATTGGCCAGCCTGGCCCGCAACAGCGACGAGCGCACCTCCCTGTTTGCGCGCTACAGCTTGGCCGGGTCGCTGAGTGCAGCGTTCGGCGCGCTGGCCGTCGGCCTGCCGGCATGGCTGGCGCCCCGCGCGGGAATCGCGATGATCGATGCCCTGCGCGCGATGTTCGCGCTCTATGCCGTCATCGGGGTGGCGATCTGGGTTCTGTATCGCAGGTTGCCGCTGCCCTCAGTGGTTTCCGAGCCGAACGCTGCACCGGCGCCGCTCGGCCCGTCACGGCCCGTGGTCATCAAACTCGCGGCGCTGTTCTCGGTCGACGCCTTCGCCGGCGGCCTGGTATTGAACAGCCTGGTCTCGCTGTGGCTGATGCAGCGCTTCGGCCTCTCGCTGGCGGCGGCCGGTGCGTTCTTCTTCTGGACCGGCCTGTTGAGTGCCGCGTCGCAACTGGTGGCGCCGTGGCTGGCGCGGCGCATCGGCCTGCTCAACACCATGGTCTTCACGCACATTCCGGCCAACGTCTGTCTGGTGGCCGCCGCACTCGCGCCCACGTTGCCCATCGTGCTGGCGCTGCTGCTGGTGCGCGCGCTGTTGTCGCAAATGGACGTACCGACTCGCACTGCCTACGTGATGAGTGTGGTGACACCTGCGGAACGCACGGCCGCCGCCAGCTTCACGGCCGTGCCGCGCAGCCTGGCGTCGGCCGCAAGCCCGGCCCTGGCCGGCGCGCTGTTTGCTGCGGGCTGGCTCGCCGCACCGCTGGTGCTCTGCGGGGTGCTCAAGATCGCCTACGACCTGACACTGTGGCGGGCCTGCCGCAGGCAGCCGCTGCAGGGCGAGTGAACGCGCCCCCCGAAGCGACGTCGCGGTTGTTTGTCGCGCTGTGGCCCGACGCGGCGGCCCTGCGCGCACTTACCGCGTGGCAAGCGCGCTGGGCCTGGCCACAAGGCGCCGCGGTCGTTGCGCCGGAGCAGTTGCACCTCACCGTGCAATTCATCGGCGCCGTGCCCAACGCGCGCCTGCCCGAGTTGGCGCGGGAACTGGCACTGCCGATGCGACCCTTCGAACTCTCCTTCGGCCGTGCCGGGCATTGGCCCAAAGGTCTGGCCGTGCTGTGCCCCGATGC
>JANMSS010000005.1:0-7975 GCA_031389585.1 Burkholderiales bacterium
GTGCACCAGTCGGGCTGGGACTTCGACACCATCCTGTGCCTGGCGCGTGGCGGCATGCGTCCGGGCGACGTGCTCTCGCGGATCTTCGACAAGCCGCTGGCGATCATGTCGACCAGCTCCTACCGCGCCGAGGCCGGGACCCGCCAGGGTCACCTGGACATCGCCCGCTTCATCACGACGCCCAAAGGGGAGATCGCCGGCCGCGTGCTGCTGGTGGACGACCTGGCCGACTCCGGCAAGACACTGCACGCGGTGATCGAGATGCTGCGCAACAACTACAAGCCGATCAGCGAGCTGCGCAGCGCCGTGATCTGGACCAAGGGCATGTCCGCCTTCCAGCCGGATTACTCGGTGGAGTTCCTGCCGACCAATCCCTGGATCCACCAGCCTTTTGAAGGCTACGACAGCATGGGCGCGCAAAAGCTGCTGGAGAAGTGGAAAATCTGATCTTCAACGCGGCCGCTTTGCAGCGTCAGCGCTGCCCGAAGGCGGCACCCTCGAACAGGTCCTGGAATTCGCGCGGCTGCGAGCGCCAGTACTGCTTCGGTGCGTTCACGTGGGCGCCCAGCGCGGTCGCGGCATGCCAGGGCCAGCGCGGATCGAACAGCATGGCGCGAGCCAGCGACACGGCGTCGGCTTCGCCGCGGGCGATGATGGCCTCGGCCTGCTGTGCTTCGGTGATGAGGCCGACTGCGATGGTCGGCAGGCCCACCTCGGCCTTGACCCGCTGCGCATAGGGCACCTGGTAGCCGGGCCCGAGCTTGATCGCCTGCTGCGGCGAAACGCCGCCGCTGGAGACATGGATTGCCGCGCAGCCGCGCGCCTGGAGTGCGTTTGAGAGCGCCAGCGTGCCCTCGATGTCCCAGCCGCCGGGTACCCAGTCGGTGGCCGAGATGCGGGCCCACACCGGCTTGTCGTGCGCAAAGCCCTCGCGCACGGCGTCGAACACCTCGAGCGGAAAGCGCATGCGGTTTTCGAGGCTGCCGCCGTATTCGTCCTCGCGTTTGTTCGCCAGCGGCGACAGAAACTCGTGCAGCAGGTAACCATGTGCGGCGTGCACCTCCAGCCCGTCCAGGCCCAGGCGCGCCGCACGCCGCGCGGCAGCGGCAAACTCCTCGCGCACGCGCTTCAGGCCGGCGCGGTCGAGCGCCGTGGGCGCGGCCTCGGCCGGCGTGATCGGCACCGCCGACGGCGCCACCGCCTGCCAACCACCCGGCTCGTCGGCGCGAATCTGCGAACCACCCGCCCAGGGCGCGTGGCTCGATGCCTTGCGCCCGGCGTGCGCCAGCTGCAGGCCGACCTTGATCGGCGAGACCTCGCGCAGCGCCGCCAGCACGCGGGCCAGGCCGGCCTCGTTGGCGTCGGAGTACAGACCCAGGTCGCCGGGCGAGATACGCCCCTCGGCCGACACCGCGGTGGCTTCCAGGATCAACAGCCCCGCGCCCGACAGCGCGAGCTGCCCGAGGTGGATCAGGTGCCAGTCGCCCGGCGTGCCCTCGCTGGCCGAGTACTGGCACATCGGCGCAATGATGATGCGGTTGTCGAGCTGAAGGTTGCCGACGCTCAGCGGCTGAAAGAGATGGCTCATGGGGCGCGGCGGCCCTGGCGTTCGAAGTTCATGGGGTCCTTGTGCGGGTGCGACGGGCGATCTTAGCGAGTGCGCATTGGCGGCGCGGTTGCTGCAGGGTGCATCCAATCGTTGCACGGCTGCGTAGTTCGGGTTGGCCGCTGTGTCTGCAAGGCAGGCGCAAGGGGCCATGCCGACCGGCGCGCCCTACGCAGCGCCGGCAATCAACCCCACCCATCAAGGACCCCACCATGATCAAGTTCCGCACCATTCCCTCCATCGCTGCTGCCGGCCTCGTGTCGCTGGCGGTCTGGGCGCCGCACGCGGTGGCCGGGCACCTGAACACCGTGCTGCTGGCTGAACTCGACGGCCGCGAGGAGGTCGGCACTGCGGCCCCCGCCATGGCAGGCGCGCCGGAAGCGCGCGGCCAGGCCTATGTGTTCGGCATCGACGGCAGTACCACCACGCTTTGCTACACGCTGGTCGGCCTGAAGAAAGTGGGCGAACTGAACATGGCGCCCGGCAACGGCCGCGCGGCGCACATCCACGAGGGCGCGCGTGGCAGCAACGGCCCGGTGGTGGCCAACCTGGCCTGGCCGCAGGATGGGCAGGCCGGCGACTGCCTGACCGAAGCCACGGCGGGCAAGTTCCCGACCAGCGAGGCCGGCATCGTGCAACGCATCCTGAAGAACCCGCAGAACTTCTACGTCAATGTCCACAACGCCGAGCACCCCGGCGGCGCCTTGCGCGGCCAGCTTGTCGACACGGCCAACCACCGCAACTGATAGGCGCGGCCCTGCCCGAGACGCGACCGGCCGCGACGCGAGTCGCGGCCGGCCTTGCCCCCGCAGACATCGATCGCCACGCAGGCAGCGCGAACTTGGTGAAAACACCGACGCATAACTGCCGGCGAATCCCTCGTTTGAGTACATACATCGCGTTACAACTAGCTGAGAATCAGTGGGTCACGAAGGGCAGGCCATGAGCAACTTCCTTCTCAATCGCATCTCGCTGCTCGTCAGCCGACGCCCCGACGCCGCGCCGGCCGACGCGACGACCGCGCAACCGGCGTCGCATCTCCCGGCGGCCAATGACCACCCCGGCCCGAGCGACGAGACCGCGGGCAACGCCGTCACGCGTGCCCCCATCGGCGCCCAACTGCCGCTGGTGCCCTACCCGATGCTGCGCGATGACGTGGCCCCGCCGGCCACGCGCCCATCACGGGCCCTGAACCTGCAGCGCAGCACGACCAGCATCGCGCTCACGTCGCGCCTGCTGCCAACGACGCCGTCCCGCGGCGTGCGCGCGCATGAATCGCACCAGGGCCGGCCCGTCCTGACCAAGACCGAACGCGTTCGCTTGCAGGTGATGCAGATCCAACTGCGCCTGGCCAGCCTGTCGCTGTACGACGGCCCGATCGACGGCGTCATGACCCCGGAAACCGCGACCGGCGTGCGCTACTTCCAGACCCTGAAGGGCCTGCACGACACCGGAGTCCTGGCGCCGGGCACGCTGAAGGCGTTGGGGGTGCCGCCGATCGAGTGATTGCGACGCGCGTCGGCTAGCTGATGGGCCGCGTGCCCCGGCATTCCGGGAACTTGGGGCAACCCCAAAACCACTGCCCGGCCTGAGCACCTTTCCTTGCCTCTCGGCGAAGCATCGCACTGCCGCACCGCGGACACGATGGCACCCCGGCAGGCTCCCGCGGCTCGACAACGACATCTGGCGCGCGTGATGTGTGCGCGGCCTTCAATCAACGTCAAATTGCGGCCATTGGAAAACGCCCTCGCGTCATCGGTGAATCGCCCGGACGTCACGACGAAGCCTCCTGCGGCGCCACGCGCGGCCATCACGCCGTAGAGCTCCCGCAGCGGTGCAGCGCGAAGGCGCCGTAAGCCGGATACAAGCGAGCCCAGAAGAAAGATGATCGGCAACACGTACTGCCCACCCGTCGCGAGCCCCTTGGCCATGACGGCGACCAGCACGACCCCGACCCACCAGGGCATGCGGGACGTGATTTCTGCGATGTCTTCCGCGACTGAGTTGCGCCGCGTTGTCATGAGTCCTTCCTCTTGAAGTTCACAAAACTGCGCGACTGATGGGCGTCGGCAATCCGCGAAGCGTGTTCGCTGTCATTCAGGCGCCTCGGCAACACCAAGATCCCCCGCGATCAACCTGAACTGCTCCAACGCCGCCTCCAGGTCGTCGACGATCTCCTGCGCGATCACGTCGGGCGGCGGCAGGTTATCGCTGTCGGCCAGCGTCTCGTCACGCAGCCAGAAGATGTCAAGGCTGGCCTTGTCGCGCGCCATCAGCTCGCCGACCTCGTAGCCGCGCCAGCGACCCTCGGGGCCGCAGCCGGAGGCGGAGCCCGGTTCTGGCGCCCAGGTCGGCGCGCGGTCGAAGCGATTGGCCGGGTTGTAGAGCTGCACGAACTCGTCGAGGTCTTCGCGCTTGAGCGGATTCGTCTTCAGCGTGAAGTGCTGGTTGGTGCGCAGGTCGTAGATCCAGAGCTTCTTCGTCCACGGCGTCTCGCTGGCCGCCTTCTTGTCGAAGAACAGCACGTTGGCCTTCACGCCCTGGGCGTAGAAAAGGCCCGTGGGCAGGCGCAGTAGCGTGTGCAGCTCGCACTCATGCAGCAGCTTGCGGCGGATCGTCTCGCCCGCGCCGCCTTCGAACAGCACGTTGTCGGGCAACACCACCGCAGCCCGGCCGTTCACCTTCAGCAGCGTCTTGATGTGCTGCACGAAGTTGAGCTGCTTGTTGCTCGTGGTGGCCCAGAAGTCGTCGCGCTCGATCACGTCCTTCTCGGTCGTGCGCTTGCCGTCGGCGCCTTCGATCTGCGTGCTGCTCTTCTTGCCGAAGGGCGGGTTGGCCAGCACGATGTGGAAGCGCTCGCCGGGGTCGGCCGCCAGCGCGTCCATCACCTTCACCGGCACGCTCTTCTCGCTGCCGATGCCGTGCAGCAGCAGGTTCATCGCGCACACCCGCGCCGTGGCCTGCACCAGCTCGACACCGGTGAAGGCCTCTTCCTTCAGGTGGCGCTTCTGGTCGCGCGTGAGGTTGGGGCTGTGGTGAACGATGTGGTTGTAGGCGGTGAACAGAAAGCCGCCCGTGCCGCAGGCCGGGTCGCACACCGTTTCGCGGGCCTTGGGCGCAATGCAATCCACCATCGCCTGGATCAGCGCGCGCGGCGTGAAGTACTGGCCCGCGCCGCTCTTGGTGTCTTGCGCGTTCTTCTCCAGCAGGCCCTCGTAGGCGTCGCCCTTCACGTCCACGCCCAGGGCCGACCAGTTCTCGGCGTCGATCAGGTCCACCACCAGGCGGCGCAGCTTGGCCGGGTCCTGGAACTTGTTCTGCGCCTTGGCGAAGATCAGGCCGAGCGTGCCGGTCGACTTGCCCAGCTCGCCCAAGGCGTGGCGGTAGTGGTCGAACAGCTCGTCGCCGTCCAGTGCCAGCAACGACGGCCAGGCCCACGCGGCAGGGATGATGCTCGGCTGGCTGTACGGCGGGCGGCTGCGCTCGTCGGCCATCTTCAGGAACAGCAGGTAGGTGAGCTGCTCGACATAGTCGCCATAGCTCATGCCGTCGTCGCGCAGGACGTTGCAGTAGTTCCAGAGCTTCTGGACCAGGGTGGAGGCGTTCACGCGGGCTTCTTCATGAGTTCGGGATGCTTGCTCGCAAGCTGCGCGCGCAGCGACTTGCGCAATGTCTTGGCCTGGGTAAGGCATTCCGCGACGACGTCCGGCGTGATTGGCGCGCCGGTGTAGTCGTTGGCATTGCGCTGCCGGCGCAGCGCGTCGAGAACCACCCATGCGTCGTTGGCCACGCCGAGCGTTAGCGGGAGTGACTGGATCATCGTCTGGTGGTGGCCCGGTTCGTTCGTCGCGGGCCGGTAGCCCGCAGCCAGCATTGCCACCAGCGCGCACTGCATCACCGCCTTGTAGGCCGCGTCGAAACGGGTCTCGTCACTGATCGAGTCCACGCCGGCATCGGCGAGGTTGCGGTCAATGGCGGCGAGCAGCCGCTGCGCCTCGGCCGCCGTGGGCGCGTGGTCCTTAATCTTTCCGATGCGCTGCAAGTTCTGCAAAGTCATCTTCGCCTCCCATCAGCCAGACGCGCGGCCCCTTCGCCACGCTTAGTGCAAAGCCATCGTTCGCTGTCAACTTGCGGGCGAACTCCCGCGGCGCCATGACCGTCGGGTTGACCTCTCGGCCCAACGCCTCCTGCGCCGGCGCCAATGCACGCGCCAGGTCGGCAAAGCCGGCCGAGCCCAGCACCATCAGATCCACATCGCTGCCCGGGCGCTCGCTGCCGGCGGCCACGCTACCGAAGACGAAGGCCAGCGCCACCTTCTTTCCCAGCGGCAGCAGCGCGTCGCGCAGCACGTCGGCCAGGCCGGCCGTCTTGCGCAGCAGGCCGGCCAGTTCGGCAAACACCGGGCTCGCCGGGTTGGCGCGGTAGTGCACCTGGCGCCCCACCTCCTGCCGCAGCAGCACGCCCAGCTCGGCCAGCGCGCGCAACTCGCGGTGCAGCGAGCCGGCCGACGCACCGGTGCGTCGTGCCAGTTCATGCACATGCAGCGAGTCTTCGGGGTGCAGCAGCAGCGTGCTCAGCACGGCCGAGCGCGTTTGCCCTAGGAGGTGGGTGGCGATCGAGGTCATGTAGCCGATTTTGCTACAAATGGAGCAATTTAAGGAACGATCCGCCGCAGCGGTTCAAGAGCTTCTGGATGAGTGTGGCGGCGTTCACTCGTGGCTCATCGATGCGCGAAAAGTGGGTAGCTCGGGCGCTTGTGTTGGAACCTCGGCGCCTTATGTTGGGAGCTCCGAACGCAATGTTGGAAGCTCGGCCGCTGGCACCGAACGCCTTGAAAGTCTTTGTTCGCGGGATTTCTGCCGTCGCCGGGGTAACAAAGCCAAGCTGTTGTCGGGCAACGACTTTCCCGTCTGCCTTTGATAGTTCGGACGCTCATTCACTGTTTCCTTTGTTCAACGATGACCCACCGCGGCGCCTGCCGGGTGCCCACGTTCCGAATCGCCTTACCAGACAGCGAGGAAATCAGGTTGTGGACCTTGGCGACCTTCTGCGCCTGCGTCAGCACCTCGGGCAACTTGTCCAGCAGCAATCGGTCGATATCGTCCCGCGACACGGGCTGATGCTCGCGCACCAGCGCAATGATCATGTCGCGGTAGTACTGGCTATCGAAGCCGCGATTGCGAATGTGCTGAGCCTTCTGGCCGGCCACGGCCGCCAGTCGCCCGGCAACCATCAGGTTCGGGTAGCGGCCCTCCACCAACTTGGCTGCCTTCAGTTGCTTGCACTCGTCCACGGAAACGCGCTGCCCCTTCTGCACCTTGTCCAGAAGGATGATCAGGCCGAGGTCGAGCGACGTCTGCACCATCAACAACCGCGTGTAGCGCTCGTCGAGGATGCGCCCACGCAGCGCAACCAGCACGCGCTCGGGTTGCGTGAGGTCGTAGTCCGGCATCGGGAAGAAGCGCTCGCGCTGCTTCTGGAACATGCGCTTGATGCCACCGCCCTGCGTGTCGATCATGTTCAGGCTCACCATTGCATCGGCGAGGAACGGATTGCGGTAGATCTCCAGCGGCGCGTCCTGCTCGATCACCGCTTCCACGCGACCCGGCAAGAAGCCGCCGACATTGGTGAGCAGCAGCGAGTCCGGCGTTTCCACCACCTGCACACGCCCGCGCAGGCCGTAGTCCTGGTGCGCGATGCAGTTGTGCAGCGCCTCGCGGATGACCCACGGGTCGTACTGCGTCAGCTCCACCGGAAACAGCGTGCCGTCGGGCAGCGCGCGCAACGTGAGGTTGCGAATGCGCGCGAGCACCTTGTCCACGTTCAGAATGAACGGCGGTCCGAAGTGCTCGTAGTCCAGTTCCTCGTTGCGCTCGTTCTTCAGCATCCAACTGATGCGCGCGACGGCCGGTGCCAACAGCGTGGCCGCCTCGGCTCGGCCCAGCAGCAACAGCGCCGCATGCGTCACGCCACCTTTGATCGTGAGCTTGGCCTTGTTGAGGAACGTGGCGTCATCCCATCCAGCGAGGTCGGTGGCTTGGCGTGGGAACTTCGTCGTGTACTCGTGCCGCGCCTTTGCAACGGCATCCGGGTCCAGATCGGCCAGCGCGGCCAACTCGCAGACTTGAGCACTCCAGTCCACGCGGCGCTGCCAGATGGCACGCTCCTTCTCCGGGTAGTTCGCAAGTTCGGTCCTGCTTGTGCCGTCGCGCACATAGGCCGTGCCGTAGAACTTCACCGGCCTGTCGAACGCCGGATGCACCTCGAACAGTACGACGCGCGCACCTTCGTAGGTGAAGGCATGCATCTCGAACCCGACATTCGGATGCAAGCCGCGCGACAACCACAGCGGCAGCAACTGCTCGCCTT
>JANMSS010000067.1:0-5749 GCA_031389585.1 Burkholderiales bacterium
GTCTCGACCTCAATCAGGATCTCGTCGATTGCGACCTGTTCGCCGGGCTGCTTCTTCCACTGCAGCAGCGTGGCTTCGGCCACCGACTCGGACAACTGCGGAACTTTGACTTCGATGATTGCCATAGGAATCTCTAGTTACTTACTTGCTCAGCACATAGCCCTTGAGCTTGCCGAAGGCCTGGTCAAGCAGCGCCTTTTGCTGCTCATGGTGCAGTTGCGCATAACCCACCGCCGGCGAGGCCGACGCCGAGCGCCCGGCATAGCCGAGCTTCTGACCTTCGAGCATGTTCTCGTGGATGTAGTGCTGCACGAAGAACCAGGCGCCCTGGTTCTGCGGTTCGTCCTGGCACCAAACCACTTCGGTGGCATTGGGAAACTTCTTCAGCTCGGTGGCGAAGGCCTTGTGCGGGAACGGGTAGAGCTGCTCGACACGCAGGATCACCACGTCCCAGGCCTTCTTCTCGTCGCGGTGCTTG
Source organism: Burkholderiales bacterium (assembly GCA_031389585.1). Lineage (GTDB taxonomy): Bacteria > Pseudomonadota > Gammaproteobacteria > Burkholderiales > Burkholderiaceae_C > CADEEN01. The sequence continues at coordinate 479 of JANMSS010000067.1, forward strand.
ACCAGGTCGTAGATCACCTTGCCCGAGCAGGCAATCACGCGTTTGACCTTCTGTGGGTCGATGTCGGGATGGTTGGGGCCGATCACGGTGCGGAACTCGCCCTTGGTGAACTCGGACAAGGGTGAGGCCGCGTCCTTGTTGCGAAGCAGCGATTTGGGCGTCAGGATGATCAGCGGCTTTCTGAACATGCGCACCATCTGCCGGCGCAGCACATGGAAGATCTGGCTGGCCGAGGTCGGCTGCACGATCTGCATGTTGTTGTCGGCGGCCAGTTGCATGAAGCGCTCCAGGCGAGCCGAGCTGTGCTCGGGCCCCTGCCCTTCATAGCCATGCGGCAGCAGCAGAGTCAGGCCGTTGACGCGGCCCCACTTGACCTCGCCCGAGGCGATGAACTGGTCGATCACGACCTGGGCGCCGTTGACGAAGTCGCCGAACTGCGCTTCCCAGATGGTCAGCGTGCCGGGGTCGGCCGAGGCGTAGCCGTATTCGAACGCGAGCACGGCCTCTTCCGACAGGATCGAGTCGATGACCACGAACGGCGCCTGACTCTCGGCCACGTTGGCCAGTGGAACGTAGGTGCCGGCGTCCCACTTCTCGCGGTTCTGGTCGTGCAACACCGAATGACGGTGCACGAAGGTGCCGCGGCCGCAGTCTTCGCCGGACAGGCGTATGGGGTAGCCACTGGCCACCAGCGACGCGAAGGCCAAGTGCTCGCCCATCCCCCAGTCGACATTGACTTCGCCACGGCCCATCGCGGCGCGGTCGGCAAGCACCTTGGCTACCAGCGGGTGGGCCTTGAAGTCGACAGGCAGCGTCGTGATGCGTTCGGCCAGGCGCTTGATCTCAGCCAAGGGCAGCGCGGTATCGGCGGCATCGGTCCACTTGCGGTTCAGGTACGGCGCCCAATCGACCGCGTGCTTGCTCTTGAAATTGGTCAGCACTGGGTCGACAGTGTGCTTGCCGGCGTCCATGGCCGCACGGTAGGCCTTGACCATATCGTCCGGCCCCTCGGCGGCGAGTACGTTCTGCGCCACCAGCTTGTCGCCGTACAACTTGCGCGTGCCGGGGTGCTGCGCGATCTTCTTGTACATCAGCGGCTGGGTCAGGCTAGGCGTGTCCTGCTCGTTGTGGCCGAGCTTGCGAAAGCAGATGATGTCGACGACAACGTCCTTGTGGAATTCGTGCCGGTAGTCCATCGCCAGCTGGGTGCACAGCACCACGGCTTCGGGGTCGTCACCATTCACATGCAGCACCGGCGCTTCGATCATCTTGACCACGTCGGTGCAGTACAGCGTCGAGCGGCTGTCACGCGGGTCGCTGGTGGTGAAGCCGATCTGGTTGTTGATGACCAGGTGCAGCGTGCCCCCGGTGTAGTAGCCTCGCGTCTGGGCCAGCGCCAACGTCTCCATCACCACGCCCTGGCCTGCAAACGCAGCATCGCCGTGCACCAGCACCGGCAGCACCTGGTCGCCTTCCTTGTCGCCGCGCCGGTCTAGCCGCGCCTTGACGCTGCCTTCGACCACCGGGTTGACGATCTCCAGGTGCGAGGGGTTGAACGACAGCGACAGGTGCACCGGGCCACCGGGTGTGGAAATATCGCTGGAGAAGCCCTGGTGGTACTTGACGTCGCCCGCGGGCAGATCTTCCTTGGCCGTGTGATCGAACTCGGCGAACAGGTTGGCCGGCATCTTGCCCAGCGTATTGACCAGCACGTTCAAGCGACCGCGGTGCGCCATGCCGATCACGATTTCCTGCACGCCCTTCTCGCCAGCCCGCTGCACCAACTCGTCCAGCGAAGCAATGAAGCTCTCGCTGCCCTCGAGCGAGAAGCGCTTCTGACCAACGAACTTGGTGTGCAGGTAGCGCTCCAGGCCCTCGGCCGCCGTCAATCGCTCGAGGATGTGCTTCTTCTCGTCGGCCGAAAACGCGGGCTTGCTGCGCACATGCTCGAGGCGCTCCTGCCACCAGCGTTTCTCGGTCGGATCCGTGCAATGCATGGTTTCGACGCCGATCGTGCCGCAGTAGGTTTCGCGCAGCGCCTGCATGATCTGGCGCAGCGTCATCTGCTCGGCGCCAAAGTAGGTGTTCGCGGCGCTGAAGGTGATGTCCATGTCCGATTCGGACAGGTCGTAGAACGCCGGCTCCAGTTCGGGAATCTTCGGCCGTTCGGTGCGCTTCAGCGGGTCGAGGTCGGCCCAGCGCGAACCGAGGAAGCGGTAGGCCGCGATCAGCGACTGCACGTGAACCTGCTTGCGCGCAACGGCCAGATCCGTGCTGCTGGCCTTGCTGGCGAACGCATTGGCCTTGGCACGCTGGGCAAAGGACTCGACCACCGGTGCGTGGGCGACATCGCGCCGCTCGCTGCCATCGGTGGCGGCGACGTTTTGCAGGTTGTCGAAGTAGGTGCGCCAGTTGTCGGGCACCGAGCCGGGGTTATCGAGGTAGGCCTCGTAGAGTTCCTCGACGTAGGGAGCGTTGCCCCCGAACAGGTACGAGTTCGCCCTGCTTTGCTGCATCATCTTTGCTCACCTTTCGCCGCGGTCTGCGCGGCTTCGATGGGTTGCACAACCTTCCGCGTCCCGGCTCTACCGGTTGGCGGACTAGCGTTGCCGCCTCGCCGCGGCGCTCTGCACGAGCCGCCGGCAAGGGACGGGAAGGACTCTTCAAATCATGGCTGCACTCTAGCACCGAAGACTTTTGCTTCGAGCCTGGGCATCGCGCGATGCGAGTGTCATTTGCCCGGTTGTTCCTCGGATCGGCGCTGCACGCGGCTGGCAGCATCGCTTGATGAGCGTGCGCGTGATCGCGATCGAACCGCAGGCGCCTGCCAAGCCGGCCCTGGGCCAGCCGTGCAACGGTTGCGGAGTCTGCTGCCTGGCCGAGCCCTGCCCAGTCGGCATCCTGGTCAGTCGACGCCGACGCGGGCGCTGTGCCGCGCTGCAGTGGGAATCCACCACCCGGCGCTACCGCTGCGGCGTGGTCAGCCAGCCGCGCGAAACGCTGGGCATGCAGCGCGTGGCCGAGGTCGTGCAGCGGATCGTCGCTGCGCTGGCGCGTCGCTGGATCTCTGCCGGCTCGGGCTGCGACTCGATCGCCGAGACCGCGCCCGTCGATCGCTGAAGCCTCAGCGCAGCGGCGCCGACGCCGCCTCCGAGGCCGCTGCGGCAGGCTCGGAGGGGCGCGGCAACGTGGCACCCGCGCCGACCTGCGCCCCGCCCCGCCCGACGCCAACACCGACGCCGACCTGCCCGTCACCGCCGACCGAAACGCCGACACCGCCCATGCGGCCGACCGGCAGCGACAGACCGATGCCGACGTTGGCACAGCCGAGCACGGTCACCGCAGACGTCGCCGCAGCGATCCAACGAATCCCGGGGCGCCTCATGCCGGCTCCTCGATCGACAGCCGCGCCCTGGCCGCTGCGTACTCGCGGCCAAGCCGCTCGATCAACTCGGCAGCCGGCACCACTGCGTTGACGGCGCCGATGCCCTGGCCGCAGCCCCAGATGTCCTTCCAGGCCTTCTTGGCGCTCTCGCCGCCGCCGAAATTCATCTTGCTCGCGTCGCTCTCGGGCAGATTGTCCGGGTCCAGGCCCGCCGCGAGGATCGAAGGCCTGAGGTAGTTGCCATGCACGCCGGTGAACAGGCTGGAGTAGACGATGTCGTCGCTGGTGCCGTCGACGATGGCCTGCTTGTAGGCCGCGCTGGCGCGGGCCTCGGTGGTGGCGATGAAGGCCGAGCCGATGTAGGCGAGATCGGCACCCATGGCCTGCGCTGCGAGCACCGCATCACCCGTGCCGATGGCGCCCGACAGCGCCAGCGGTCCGTCGAACCAGGTGCGAATCTCCTGCACCAGGGCGATCGGGCTCTTGACGCCGGCGTGGCCTCCGGCGCCCGCGGCCACGGCGATCAGGCCGTCGGCGCCCTTCTCGATTGCCTTCCTGGCGAAGAAGTTGTTGATGATGTCGTGCAGCACCACGCCGCCCCAGGCATGCACTGCGTCGTTGACGTCGGTGCGCGCGCCAAGCGAAGTGATGACGATCGGCACCTGGTACTTGGCGCAGACTTGCATGTCGTGATCGAGCCGGTCGTTGCTCTTGTGCACGATCTGGTTGATCGCGAAGGGCGCGGCCTGCGCATCCGGGTGGGCACGGTCCCAGGCGGCGAGAGTTTCGGTGATTTCGGCCAGCCACTCATCGAGTTGCGACGCCGGCCGCGCGTTGAGTGCCGGCATCGCGCCAACGATGCCGGCCTGGCATTGCGCGATGACGAGCTTCGGGTTGCTGATGATGAACAGCGGTGCGCCGATCACGGGCAGGCGCAGTCGCTTGAAGACGGCAGGCAACGCCATCAGAAAGCCTCCACGGCCATCTCGTTCACGGCGGCATGGCCCTCGACGATGCTGTCGCGCACGCCGGGCACCTTGGACAGGATGTGCTCGGCGTAGAAGCGCGCCGTCGCGACCTTGGCCTGCATGAAGGCCGCCTCAACGCCCGCCGCGAGCTGGTCTTCGGCGACCAGCAGCGCACGTGCCATCTGCCAGCCCGCCATCAGGTTGCCGGCCAGCATCAGGTAAGGCACCGACCCGGCGAACACGGCATTCGGGCTGGCCTTGGTCTGGCCGGCGACGAAGTCGACCACGTCGATGAAGGCCTTGCGGGCTGCGCTCAGGTGCTTGTGCATCGCCTTGGCCGCCGCACTCTTGCGTTTGGCCAATGCGGCTTCGGTGGCTTCGATCTGCTTGGCAATGGCCTTGGCCGTCTGGCCGCCGTCGCGCGCTGTCTTGCGGCCCACCAGGTCATTGGCCTGGATGGCGGTCGTGCCTTCGTAGATGGTCAGGATCTTGGCGTCGCGCAGGTACTGCGCCGCGCCGGTCTCCTCGATGAAACCCATGCCGCCGTGCACCTGCACGCCGAGCGACGCCACCTCCAGGCTCATCTCGGTGCTATAGCCCTTGATCAGCGGCACCATGAATTCGTAGAACGCCTGGTTGTCCTTGCGTACCGCGGCCTCGGGGTGGGCGTGCGCGGCGTCGTAGGCCGCCGCGGCCACCAGCGCCATCGCCCGGCAGCCCTCGGTGTAGGCACGCATCGTCAGCAGCATGCGTTTGACATCGGGGTGGTGGATGATGGGGGCCGCCACGTTCATCGAGCCATCGACCGGCCGGCTCTGCACCCGGTCGCGCGCATAGGCCACGGCCTTCTGGTACGCACGCTCGGCCAGGCCGATGCCTTGAAGACCGACCCCGAAGCGGGCCGCGTTCATCATGATG
>JANMSS010000149.1:0-7906 GCA_031389585.1 Burkholderiales bacterium
ATGAACTTCGAGCGCGCCATGCTCGATCCACATCTTGCCGAACTTGCGCGCCATGCGGCGGTAGGCCTGGACGTTCTTCTTCGGCACCGGGACGACGTAACCATCGACATAACTGGGCATGAGGCTCTCCTTGGGGTTGCGCGGGTTTGCGCTTCATTGACACGACGAACGGGGCGCGGCCGGATCGACAACCGATCGACTGCCCCGGGGATGGACACTGCTGCGCGCTCAATGCGCTGGTCGGCGGGCTCAATGATCAACAGCCTGTAGGACATGGGGCTCCGTGGGGACCGAGGTCGGGATGGCGTATTCAGCGCGATGCCGGCGGCGGCGTCAATATTTTGAGCAGCGCCTGGCCGGCCGGCCAATCGCCCAGGCCCGATTCGCCGTTGATATGGCCCGCTGCGCCGATGCCGACCTGCTGCGCGCCCCATTCGCACCCCAGACGCGCGCTGCGCTCGGGCGCGCTGTAGGGGTCGTCGTCGCTGGTCACCGCGATGGCCGCAAACGGCAGCGGCTGGCGCAGGATCGGCCGCCAGGGGTGCAGGTTGGGCGGCAAGTCGTCGCGCTCGATGTCGGGCGGCGCCACCAGCAGCGCACCTTGCACGCGCGCCGTGTGCTGCGAATGCGCCGCCCATGCGGCCACCAGGTGGCAGCCCAGGCTGTGCGCCACCAGCACGGCCGGCGCGGGGCTGCTCAGCAGCACCTCTTCGAGCCGCGCCATCCAGTCGCCGCGCTTGGGCCACCGCCAATCGCTTTGCGTCACCCGCCGGTAGCCGTGCAGCCGCTCCCAGCGGCTTTGCCAATGCGCGGCGTCGGAGTCGAGCCAGCCCGGCAGCAACAAAACGCGACATTCGGTCATCGAGCTTGCCTTATCCTTGATTCAGCATCCGTCCCAATTCTGAAGCCGCCATGAAAAAACACACCGTCTTCGTCGATGGCCAGGAAGGCACCACTGGCCTGCGCATCCACGAGTACCTGGCCGCGCGCAGCGACATCGAGGTGCTGATGATCGATGCCGACAAGCGCAAGGACGCCGCCGAGCGAACGCGCCTGCTCAATGCCGCCGATGTCGCCTTCCTGTGCCTGCCCGACGCCGCGGCCCGCGAAGCGGTGGCGTTGGTCAGCAACCCCGCCACCTGCGTCATCGATGCCAGCACCGCGCACCGCATCGCGCCGGGCTGGACCTTCGGTATCCCCGAGCTGGCGCCCGGCCAGCGCGACGCGCTGCGCCAGGCCAAGCGCATCGCCAACCCGGGCTGCCACTCGACGGCCTTCATCGCGCTGCTGCGCCCGCTAGTCGACGCCGGCATCGTGGCCCGCGACCTGGCGCTCACGGCGACCTCGATCACCGGCTACTCCGGCGGCGGCAAGAAGATGATCGAGGAGTACCGCGCGGCAGCGCAAGCTGCCGCTTCAGGTTCCGGCGGGAACCCCATGCTCGAAGCGCCGCGCCCCTATGGCCTCAAGCTCAGCCACAAGCATGTGCCCGAAATGATGGCCTACACCGGCCTGACGGTGAAGCCGGTGTTCATGCCCATCGTCGGCAATTTCTACAAGGGCCTGGCGCTCAGCGTGCCGCTGCAACTGTCGCAACTGAAGGCCGGCAGCGACGGCGCGGCCCTGGTGCGCGCCTTCGAGCGCCACTACGAGGGCGAGCGCTTCATCCGCGTCATGCCGCTGGGCGACCCGGCGATCGCCGAGCCGAATTTCTTCGACGTGCAAGGCGCCAACGACAGCAACCGCATCGACCTCTTCGTCTTCGCCGACGACAAGCAGGCCATTCTGATCGCGCGCGAAGACAACCTGGGCAAGGGCGCCAGCGGCGCCGCAGTGCAGTGCATGAACCTGCATCTCGGCTGCGACGAGGGCCAGGGGCTGTGACGAGCGCGATCGCGATGCCGCCGATCTTTCACATGGTCGCTGGTGCGCCCGATCCGGTCGCGCCGTTCAGCCACGCCGTCGAAGCCGATGGCTGGGTCTTCGTTACGGGGCAGATGCCCTTTGCCGGCACCTCGATCGACGTGCCCTACCCCGAGGGCATCGAGGCCCAGACGCGGCAGGTGATGAAGAACCTGCAGACCGTGCTGGCGGGCTGCGGCCTCGGCTTGGCCAACGTGTTGTCGGTGCGCGTCTACCTGAGCCACTTCGACGAAGACTACGCGGCGATGAACGCGGTTTACGCCGGCTGCTTTGCCGCCGGCCGGCTGCCGGCGCGGACTTGCATCGGCGTCAACGGCTTGGCCAAGGGAGCGCGGGTCGAAATCGACTGCGTCGCACGGCGCTGAGCACCGCGTCGGCCACGGCCCCGCGGCTCATTCGGACTCGATTCACTGCGGGTGCCACTCGAAGCAACGCTCGCCGAGCGTGAACACCGCAACCCCTGAGGCCTGGCCCGGCAGGCGAAAGAGCAGCTCACCGTCGGGGGCGGCAACGGCGCTGCACCCACCTTCGACGCTTTCTTCAGGCCGATTGAGCGCGTTGGGCCAGTTGGTTTGCACGACATGAGACCGGGTTGCGGCGGCGAGCCGCTGGATGTCGCGGACATACTCCGGCGGATCCGTCCTCGGTTTCTCGGGGTCTTGTCTTAGTGCGCCCGGCACGAAGATCAGATCGACGGCTTGCGGCTCGAGCTGACTTGTCACCAAGGCCAGATCGGCGACTTCCCTGCAGATGACGGCTGAGCAGCGCAGCCCGTGCAAGGTGCCAACCGGCCGGGCGGACCCGCGGGCAAAGAAGGTGGCTTCCGGATCGGTCAGCCCCTGTTTGGCGACGACGGCACGGGTTGCGCCCAGTTCATCGATCAGCAAGTGCGAGTTGTACTTGGCGCCGTCGGCGCCGAAGGTCGGCGCGCCCACCGCGATGCCCAGCGACAGCTCGGCGCAGTAGGCCTGGAGCCCCTGAACCGCGGGCAAGACCCGCTCGGGGACGGCTTCCATCCCGATCCTGCTGTGGAAGCCGGTGATCGCAAGTTCCGAGAAGCCACAAAGGCGTGCCTCTCGGTCGTGCGCCAGCGCCATCGCGCGGCGGATCGCGGCCACGTTCTCCGGCGTTGACCAGTGCATGGCGATCTGAGCGATGGCAACGCGGATCGTCATGGTGACAGGCTTGTCTGTTGTGACGCCGGCGCCTCGCGGTAGTGGTAGGCGTAGCCGTCCGCAAAACCGAGCCGGCGGTAAAGGCTGCGTGCGGCGTGGTTGTCGCCTTCAACCTGCAGGTAGGCGCTGCGTGCGCCCGCGGCGCGGGCCTGCGCCAGCAGACACGCGCACAGGCGTCGCGCCAGGCCCAGGCCCCGTGCAGCCTCCGCGGTGAATACGTCGTACAGGCCGACCAACTCGGCCTCGCGCGCAAACTGGCCGCAAGCCAGCAGCGCGCCGTCGGCCTCGCGGCGGATCGCCACTGCGTTGAACGGAACCGGTGAGAGTTCGAGCCGCTGCGCATGGGCCTGTCGCTGTGCCAACGCTGAGCCGCGCAACTGACCGACGGCTTGTGCAAAGGCGCTGTGCCCCAGCCGCTGCCAGACCAGATCGGCCGGCAGGGGCTCGTCAGCCAAGGCATCGAGCGAGGCACAGAGCATCACGCGCGTGTCGTCGATGCGCGGCCATTGCCGCGCTTCGAGCTGCTGGTCGAGGTCGTGCGGCTGGCTGAACGGCGTGATGCGCAGCACCATCGGCAATTGAGCCTCGGCGAAGGTGGCTTGGGCCAGCGCGAGCTTTTGCTCGAGCGGCAGGCGGCCCGCCGCGACTGCATTGACGCACCGCGCGCGCTTGGCCTTGCCGGGCGAAAAGCGAATCAGCCAGCCATCGAGCCAGCGCTGTTGCGGTGGCGCGCTGGCGTTGAGGCCCGCGTCCTCGATGCGCGAGAGCAGCACGGGGTCGAAGACGGGCGCGACACTGTGGGCGCGACTCATCTCGGTTGCCCCACCGCGCCCCGGGCGACCCACGAACCCGCCTTGCCAAGCGGCCGCCGCGGATCCGGCTTTGCCGGTCCGCCAGCGGCGCCCCCTTGAGGGGGAGCGGCGCAGCCGCTTCGGGGGTGGTTCACTTCATTGCCTTGACCCGCTCGACCATCTCACGCGCGAACTCGATGTAGGCCAGCGCACCCTTGGACGTGGGATCGAACACGATGCCGGCCTGGCCGTAGCTCGGCGCCTCGGCCAGGCGCACGTTGCGCGGAATCACAGCCTTGAACACCTTGTCGCCGAAGTGCGCTTCGAGTTGCGCGCTGACCTGCTGCTGCAGCGTGATGCGCGGATCGAACATCACGCGCAGCAGGCCGATGATCTGCAGGTCAGGGTTCAGGTTGGCGTGCACCTGCTTGATCGTGTTGACCAGATCGCTCAGGCCTTCGAGCGCGAAGTACTCACACTGCATGGGCACGATCACCCCCTGCGCGCTGCACAGGCCGTTCAAGGTGAGCAGGCTCAGCGAAGGCGGGCAGTCGATGAGCACGAAGTCGTACTCGACCGACGCGGCGGCCAGCGCATCACGCAGGCGCCCGTCGCGGCGCTCCAGGCCGACCAACTCGACCTCAGCGCCGGACAGCTCGCGGTTGGCGCCGAGCACGTCATAGCCGCCCTTCTCGCTAGCCTGGCGCGCCTCCGCGATGCTTGCTGATTCGAGCAGCACGTCGTAGGTGCTGAGTTCGAGCTTGCGCTTGTCGATGCCCGAGCCCATCGTCGCATTGCCCTGCGGATCGAGGTCGACCACCAGCACGCGCTGGCCGATGCGGGCCAGGCCGGCGGCGAGGTTGACCGTGGTGGTGGTCTTGCCGACCCCGCCCTTTTGGTTGGCGATGCAGAAGATGCGCGTCATGCGCATCAGTCTCGCACGAGGCGGATACCGAAGCCGATCAGGAACACACCGGCCAGGCGCTCAAGCCAGCGCGCGGCGCTGCGGTGCGCGCGCACCTTGGCCGCCACCGCGTTGGCAAAGGCGCAGAGCAATAGGCAATACACCGCCGTGATCACTGCGATGGTGCCCGCCATGGCCGCAAAGGTCGGCAGGCCACGGTGCGTGGCCGGGTCGATGAACAACGGAAAGAAGGCCATGTAGAAGACGATGGCCTTGGGATTCAGCAGCGTGATGAAGAAGGCCTGGCGTGCGTAGTCGCGCGGCTCGATGCGCACCGGTGAGGCGCTGCCGTCGCCGCGCGAGAACACGAGCCATAAGCCGATCCACGCCAGGTAGGCCGCGCCTGCGTACTGCACTGCCTTGAACGCCACCGGGTAAGCCGCCAGCAGCGCGGCCACCCCTGCCACGGCCAGCCAGAGTAACACCTGGTCGCCGACGATCACGCCCAGCGTCGCTGCCGCGCCAGCGCGAAAGCCGCCCTTGGCAGTCGAAGTCAGCAGTGCGAAAGTGCCCGGCCCGGGGAGTGCAAGGAAGAGCAGGATCGCGGCGCAAAAGGCGCCATAGTCGAGGATGCCGAAGAGCGGGCCGAACATGGTGGCGCAAGGTTAACGGATCGGCGCCAAGGGCAGACCCGTGGGCGGCGGCTGAAGGACAATCACGCCCCATGAACCCAGAGAATCAAGGCGCCGCAGACCGCGAGGCGCCGAGCGACGCACCTGCTGCAGCCAGCGCCACAGCGCCGCCGCAAGCCGCGACCGACGCAGCGCCCGCGCTGCCGGCGGACGCGGACCCGGACGCGCCGGACACTGTGCCCGATCAGTTGCGCGAATTGCCGCCGGATCTGTCGCCCGCCGAGCCGAGCCCAGCGGCCGCGAGTCAAGCGGCTCCCGAACTCCCGCCTATCGCCAGCGCGCCGAAGACGCCGGAGCTGTCTCCCGCGGCGTGCGGTGCGCGCCTGACTGAGCTGTTTCCCGCGTTGTTCGTCGCGCCGGGTGGGCCCGGGCCGGCCAAGCCAATCAAGCTGCGCATCCACGCCGACATCCAGGCCCGCGCGCCTGGCACTTTCAGCAAGCGCACGCTGGGCATCTTCTTCAGCCGCTACACGACGACCAACGCCTACCTGAAAGCGCTCTCGAGCGCGCCGCACCGCTTCGACCTCGACGGCCAACCCGCGGGCGAGATCGCCGAAGTGCACCGCCAGGCTGCGACCGAAGAACTGGCGCGCCGCCACGCGCTAGCCGCCGAGCGGCGCACCGCGCAGCGTCTGCCGCGACGCGAGACGCCGCCGGCCGCCGAAGACGAAGCGCCCTCAGGCGCCGAGCGCGAGGCGGGCCGGCAACGCCGCCCCGGTCCGCCGCCCGAGGCGCGCCCCGACAGGCGGCCTGACAACCGGCTCGCCGCGCGGCCCCTGCAGCAGCAGCCTGGTGGCGGGCAACGGCCCGAGCGTACAAATGAGCGCGGCCCCGATGTGCCGCCGTCATCACACACCGCGCGGCCTGCACGGCCGCCGCGCCGCGCCGAGGGTCCGCCGCACGCCGCACGCCCCCAGCACCCCGAGCGAGCGCGGCAGATGCCGCGCGCCGAACCACCTGCCGTGCTGCCCGCCGATCCGGCCCAGCGCGAGCGCGCGATGCTGCTGCGCGCTTTCGAGTCCAGCCCGCTGAGCAAGGCCAACTTCTGCGCCCTCAAGGGCATGACCGAAGGCGCGCTCGATGCGGCGCTGGCGCAGGCGCAGGCAGAGCGAAGCGGGCGATAGTCGGCAGCGCGGCGCTGAGATCGTGCAGGCCGGTAGCGGCTGTACGGCACGCGGTCGAGACGCACCCGCCTTGATCGCGCTTTGGGGATCGTGTTGCCCAGGCTGGCGACGAGATCGCACGAGTCGCGGGCCTGTAGGCGCCGCACGCGGCATGAATGCCTGTGCGCAGGCAGGAAAGTGATGAACTGCGATCGAGGGATACGGCGAGCGCGAGGTTCCGCGCGTTCGCCAGCATGCACGCCTCGCGGGGTGGCGACTGCGCAGCCTGCAATCGCACCTCTTGCACCTATAGTCATGCTCGACCAGGCCGGAGTCCGATGCATGCTCGATCAGGAGACCAACGACCGAATCCGCGCGTTGCCCTGCTGGTCTGGCGGCATCGAAATGTCGCCGCTCGTCGGCGGCATGACCAACCGCAACTATCGCGTGACCGACCGGAGTGGTCAGAGCTTCGTTGCACGCATCGGGCGCGACACTCCCGAGCACGGCCTGCTGCGCTTCAATGAACTTGCGGCCGCACGCGCCGCGCATGCCGCGGGCATCTCGCCGGAAGTGGTCTTTGCCGGCGAGGGCTTCCTGATCAGCCGCTTCATCGACAGCCGAACGCTGACGCCCGACGACGTGCGTGACCCCCGCAATCTCGAACGGATCGCTGATCTGGTACGGCGCTGCCACCAAGACATCCCGCGCCACTTGGAGCAGGGTCCTGCCATCCTCTTCTGGGTGTTCCATGTGATCCGCAACTACCTGCGGCTGTTGCGCGAACGCAATTCGAACCCCTTTGACGTCGAACTCGACGTCCTCGCCGCGAAGAACGAGCAACTGGAGAAGGCGCTCGGCCCAGTCACGATCGTGTTCGGCCACAACGACCTGCTCGCTGCCAACCTGATCGACGACGGCCAACGGCTGTGGCTCATTGACTGGGACTACGCCGGGTTCAACACGCCGCTGTTCGATCTCGCCAACCTGGCGTCGAACAACGAACTGACGCCCGAGCTCGAGGACACGCTGCTCAATTGCTACTTCAACGAGCACGTCAGCGCCGACCTTCGCCGCGGCTTCGCTGCGCTGAAATGTGCATCGCTGCTGCGCGAATCGTTGTGGGGAGCGGTCTCACGTTTCACCTCGGCCATCGACTTCGACTACACGGGCTACGCACGCGAGCACCTCACGCGTTTCGAGCATCTGTGGCGAGCCTTCGAGGCCGGCAAGGGCTGACTCGCCCACGCAAGCACGTGCGATGGCCCTCAATGAAAATCCCGCGAGCGCGTCGCCAGCTCGCCCAGCCACGGCGTCA
>JANMSS010000165.1:0-2465 GCA_031389585.1 Burkholderiales bacterium
GAAGATGCAGCATGTGCCCTACCGGGGCAGCGGGCCGATGATTCCCGAGTTGCTCGGCGGCACCCTGTTGATCGCCTTCGACAACATCACCACCGTGATCCAGCACATCAAGGCGGGCAAGTTGCGCGCGCTGGCGGTGACCACGGCCAAGCGCTCGGGCGTCGCGCCGGAGGTGCCGACGATGGCCGAGTCCGGCCTCACGGGTTACGAGCTGAGTTCGTGGCAGGCGGTGTTTGCCCCGGCTGGCACGCCCAAGCCGATCATCGAGCGGCTCTACACCGAGATCGGCAAGATCCTGAAGATGCCCGATGTGGCCAAGCGCTTCAGCGAGCTCGGCCTGGACGTTTCGGGCATGCCCCCGGCCGAGCTGGCCGCCCTGATCAAGGCCGATGTGCCGCGCCTGGGCAAGGTGGTCAAGGACAGCGGCGCGACGGCGAACTGACAGCCCCAAGACGCCTGCGGCGTCGCCCCCCGAGCGCAGGCCGCCCTTCCTTCCTTCGACAAGCTCAGGATGACCGGAAACACAAGCTCAGGATGATCGGGAATACAGGGCTCAGGACAGGCCACTTCGACAGGCTCAGGACAGGCTTGGGAGCGGCCCGGCGCCAGCCTGCGGTCGTGATCGGCTACTTGCCCAGCCCCATCTTCTTGCCGACCTCGGTGTAGACCTTGGTGCGTTCCGTCATGAATGCATCCATGCCCGCAACGCCGACATTGACCAGCTCGAAGCCGCTCTTGGCCGCCAGCTCCTTCATCTCGGCATCGGCGTTGAGCGAGGCAAACAGGTCCGACAGGCGCTTGCGCACTTCGGGCGCTGTGGCCTTGGGCACGCCGATGCCGCGGAACGCGCCGTCGACCCAGTCGACGCCGAGCTCCTTGAAGGTCGGCACGTCGGGCAGCAGCGGGTGGCGCTTGTCCATGGCCACGGCCAGGGCGCGCACCTTGGTCTTGTTGTTGATGGCGAAGGCGGTGTAGCTCATCGCGCCGTCGACATGGCTGCCGAGCACGGCCAGCGCCATGTCGCCGGTGCCCTTGAACGGCACATAGGTCGTCTTCACGCCGAAGGCGCCGTTCAGGCGCTCGTGCGCGGCGTGGTTGGCCGAGTTCAGGGCCGAGCCGCCGAGGTTCAGCTTGTTCGGATCTGCCTTGGCAACTCTCACGAAGTCGGCAAAATTCTTCAGCGGCGAGGCCTCCGGCACCACCAGCGCGTCGGGCGTGTAGTGGTACCAGTAGACCGGCGCCAGGTCCTCGGTCTTGTACTGCACCTGGCCCTCCATCGGCTGCAGCACCACATGCGGCAGGTTGATGCCGTAGATGTTGACGCCATCGACCGGCAAGGCGTTGGCCGAGCTCCACAGGATGGCGCCGCCGCCGCCGGCCTTGTACTGCACGATCGTGTCGATGGCCGGGCATTTCTTCTTCAGCACCACCTGCTGGTGGCGCGCCGAGATGTCGGACTCGCCACCCGGCGGGAAGGCCTGCCAGTACATCAGGTTCTTTTCGGGGCAAGGCTGGGCCTGGACGGCCGTGGCGGCCAACAGGCCCAGGGCTGCAATCAGGATGCGCTTCATGGTCAGGACTCCGTGGGTGGTCAATGCATACCGTGAATGATCGCCTCAGGCGGCGCGCGGCGCCACCGGGTTGGCGAGCAGTTGACACACCGCGGCAGTCACCTGCGCAGTGGTCGCCGCGCCGCCCAGGTCGCGGGTGTGCAGTGCCGGGTTGGCGGTGACCGCCTCGATGGCCTGCATCAGCCGCGCTGCGGCGACCACCTCGCCCAGGTGCTCGAGCAGCATCACGCAGGACCAGAAGGTGCCGATCGGATTGGCCAGGCCCTGGCCCATGATGTCGAAGGCCGAGCCGTGGATTGGCTCGAACATCGATGGGTAGCGGCGCTCGGGGTCGAGGTTGGCGGTGGGCGCGATGCCCAGACTGCCGGCCAGTGCGGCGGCCAGGTCGGAGAGGATGTCGGCGTGCAGGTTGGTCGCCACCACGGTGTCGATCGAGGCCGGGCGGTTGACCATGCGCGCGGTCATGGCGTCGACGAGTTCCTTGTCCCAGGTCACGTCCGGGAACTCGGCCGCCACCTGCACGGCGATCTCGTCCCACATCACCATCGCGTGGCGCTGCGCATTGCTCTTGGTGACCACCGTCAGCAGCTTGCGCGGCCGGCCTTGCGCCAGCTTGAAGGCGAAGCGCATGATGCGTTCGACCCCCGCGCGGGTCATCATCGACACGTCGGTCGCGACCTCGATCGGATGGCCCTGGTGCGCACGACCGCCAACGCCTGAGTACTCGCCTTCCGAGTTCTCGCGCACGATGACCCAGTCGAGGTCTTCGCGCTTGCAGCGCTTGAGCGGCGCGTCGATGCCGGGCAGGATGCGCGTCGGCCGCACATTGGCGTACTGGTCGAAGCCCTGGCAGATCTTCAGGCGCAGGCCCCACAGCGTGATGTGGTCGGGGAT
>JANMSS010000191.1:0-13303 GCA_031389585.1 Burkholderiales bacterium
CAGCTTGCGCCGCTGCGAAAAGGCGACCTGCACCAGTTCCTCGAGCAGGGCCGCGTCCAGCGCGGCCGGCTCGGGCCAGGGCAGCATGCGCACCACCGATGAATCCACGCGCGGCGGCGGCTCGAAGGCATGCGGCGGCACGTCGAACAGCGACTCGATGTGGTAGCGCCACTGCAGCATCACGCTCAGGCGGCCGTAGGCCTTGGTGGCGGGCGAGGCCGCCATGCGATCGACGACTTCCTTTTGCAGCATGAAGTGCTGGTCCTGCACTGCGGCCGCCGCGGGCAGCAGGTGGAAGAGGATCGGCGTCGAGATGTTGTAGGGCAGGTTGCCGACCAGGCGCAGTTTGTGCTCGCGACTTGCTGCCAGCGCGGCGAAGTCGACCTTCAACGCGTCGGATTCGATGACCTCGAGCGCCGGGTTGCGGCGCAATCGTTCGGCCAGATCGCGGTCGAGTTCGACGACGCACAGACGCTGACTGCGTTCCAGAATGGGCAGTGTCAGCGCGCCCAGGCCGGGCCCGATCTCGACCAGTGCCTCGCCTGGCCGCGGGTCGATGGCGTCGACGATGTCTTCGACGACACCACGGTCGGCGAGAAAGTGCTGGCCAAAGCGCTTGCGCGCCTGGTGTTTCACGCCGCGCGGCCTGCGGTCATTGGAGTCCGGTACCGCGCCCTGCGGCGCTCACAGCGGGGCTTCGCGGAACTCGACGTAGGCGCGGCCACGCACTTCACGCACCCACTCGGCGTAGGCCGTCTCGAACTTGCGTTCGCGCAGTGCGGTGCGCGCCTGCTCGCGCAACTGCTTGGTGTCCAGCGCGACCGTGCGCCGTTCGACAACCTGGATCAGGTGCACGCCAAAGCGCGATACCACCGGCGCCGCCAGGCCACCGGCCGCGAGGGCGTTCATGGTTTCTTCAAACTCGGGCACGAACTGGCCGGGCCCAGCCCAGCCCAGGTCGCCACCGGCAGGCGCGCTGCCGTCGACCGAGTGTTCGCGCGCCAGGTCTTCGAAGCGGCGCGCGCCGCTCTCGATCTGGCGCTTGAAATCAGCCAGTCGGGCCTGGGCTGCCTGCGCCGACAGTTGCGGCGAGGGCCGCAGCAGGATGTGCCGCGCGCGGGTCTGGGTGACGCGAAAGGCACTGCCGTCGCTGCGTTCGATCAGCTTCAGCACATGAAAGCCGGCGCCACTGCGCAGCAGGGCCGGCGCGACGTCGCCGTTGGCCAGCGGGCGCACGACCTCGAGGAACACATCGGGCAGGCGGTCGGCGGGCTTGAGTCCGATTTCGCCGCCGTTGTCCTTGTTGGCATCCTCGGAGATCTCCTTGGCCACCGCAGCAAAGGCCGTGCCGCCTCGGATTCTCGCCAAGGCATTGGCGGCTCGCGCCTGGCGCTCGGCTACCACGGAATCGCTCGCTTTCTCGGGCACCGTCACCAGGACCTGGGCGATGTTGTATTGCACTTCGGCCGCCGCGGCGCCGCGCTGCTTTTCGATGAACTCGTCGATCTCGGCGTCGGTGAGGCGGATGCGCTGGGCGACCTCGCGCTCGCGCACACGTTCGATCAGCATCTGGTCGCGGATATTGGCGCGAAAGCGAGGCAGTTCGATGCCCTCACGGGCCAACTGCGCACGCAACTGGGCCAATGTGATCTGGTTCTGCGCCGCGACATTGGCCACGGCACGGTCCAGATCCGCCTCGTCCACGCGCACGCCGCTGTCGCGGGCATGGCTGAGCAAGGCGCGGTCTTCGATCAGTGACTCGAGCACCTGGCGGTGCAAGTCGGCGTCGGGCGGCACCTGCTGGTTGTTGCGTTTTGCTTCCTCGCGTGCGCGCGCCAGGCGTTGGCTGACTTCGTAGGCGGTGACCGACTCCTGATTGACGACGGCGGCGATGTAGTCGCCGGGCCGCAGGGGCGTGGTCCGCGCTGCGGCGGCAGCGGCAGCGGCAGCGGCGTTGGCCTGGGTCGGCTGCGCCAGTGCCGGCAACAATGCGCAGCAGCCTAGCAGGGCCGCAAGTCTCAGGGCAGTCTTCATCGGGTCTTCGGATCTATTGGGTGTAGTCCCGCAGGGGCGGGTCACTGCGCTTGTCGCGCAGCAGCGTGTAGCCGGGGATATTGTCCTTCAAGACCTGCAGGGGGTTCGAACCCAGCCGCGACAGGCCCACCAGCTCGAGTTGCAACAGCAAGCGGGTGGTGGCTTCGGCGCGCCCGGTGGAGACGCGCTCGGCCACCACGCGGCCGATCCAGCAGCCGGTGTCGTACTCGAACCCGGCCAGTGAATCGGTGACGCGGCTGTCCTTCACCGAGTAGTTGATTCGCCCCACGCTGTACAAGGTGCCGCTGCAGGTTGATCCGCTGCTGGCCTCGCCGCGGTACACGGGCCACTGCCAGCCCACGTCGAGCTGCTCGCTGGCGCCGCGCGCGACACGGTAACCGGCGGCCAGCGTGCGCAGCGGCCCGGGCGAGTAGCGCGCGCTGAGCACCGAGCGCGTGGTGCGGTTGAGCTCCGGGCTGTACTGCAGCGCGGCATCGAAGGTCCAGCGTGCCGAGATGCGGGCCGAACCCACCAGCAGGAGGTCGGAAAAGCGCTGCGTCAGCGGCACGCCATCCGGCGTGACCTGCTGGTCGCGCAGCAGGTAGCGCTGGGCCAGACCCAGGCGCAAGGCTTCGACGCCGCTGACCGGGTCGAGCAGCCGGGTGGTGACCCCGGCGGTGATCTGGTGCGCATCGGAGACGCGGTCGACACCCGTGAACGCGTTGTCGCTGAATAGCGAGACGGTGTTGAAGACTTTGGCGGCGCTGTCAAAGAGGGGCAGCGTGGCTTGCTCGCGCAGAGGCGTGTTGACGTACAGCAGTCGCGGCTCCAGCGTTTGCCGCAAGTCGCGGCCAAACCAGTGCGCGTTGCGCTCGAACACCAGGCCGCCGTCAACGCTGAGCGTCGGGATGGCGCGCGCGGCGCTCCGGCGGCCGTCGCTCATCGGCGTGTCGGTGTGGTAGTTCGCCAGGTTCAGCGCCAGCCGCGGTGTGAACCAACCCCCGGGCGTGCGCCAGCTCCGGGTGAGGCTGGCCAGGGCGTGTGCGCGCCAGCCCTCAGGCCGCGCCGGGCCCGCATCGTCGCGGGTCAAAGTGAAACGATTGACCTCGAATTCGAAGTCGAAATCGAGGGCACTGCCCAATGCCGGCAGCCGCCCGGCGCCGCGCCAGCCCAGTTGTGGCGCGCGGTTGTAGGGTGCCGTGATCAACGCCAGTGGGTCGGCGTCTTGCAGAACCTGCCAATGTTGCGTGCGCGCATACAACAGCGTGGGCACGCCGCCGATGCTCAGATCACGTTCGACATGCGTGGCCAGCGGCAGCAGCCGCGGCGTGAACGAGTTCAGCACGCGAGGAAAGTCTTTCCAGTAGGTGTCGTCGGACACGCGCAGGCCGGCATGGCCCCAGCGCAGGGCCTGAGCATCGTTGCTGCCAAAGGCGCGGCCCTGCTGGCGCCACTGCATGGCCAGGCGGTTGTCACCGAAGACACGGTCATTGGGCAGCCAATGCGCCTGCAGCTCGCCCTGGTGGCGTGCTTCGAGGTAGCGGAATTCACTGTCCAGGCCGAGGCCGCGGCGCGAATACAGCAGCGGCGTCAGCGTGGCATCGCGCTGCGGCGCGATGTTCCAGTAATAGGGTACCTGCAGACCCAGGCCGCTCTTGTTGTCCAGGTTGATTGACGGCGGCAGCCAACCCGATTTGCGCGCATCCGTGAGCGGAAAGCTCAACACCGGCAGGGCCAGGATCGGCACGCCCAGAAAGCGCAGCACCGCACCCTCGGCGATGCCTTCGTTGGCCGCGAAGTCGAGCCTGACGCGGTCGGTGTTCAGGATCCATGCCGGCGTGCCACCGCCTTCGACGGTGCAACTGGTGTAGGTGGCGCCGGTCAGCTGGGCGCGGTCGCTGTCGATGAAGTCGATTCGCGTGGCTTGGCCGCCGGCACCGGTGCGGGCAAAGAAATACTCGGGCTGCAGGACGTAGCCTTCGAAGCGCTGCAGGCGTAGGTTCAACTCCGGCCCGGAGAAGCGGTCACCTTCGGTGGTGACGATCTGCACATGGCCCTGCGCGCGCGCGCGATCTTGGACGTTGTCGTAGCTCAAGCGGTCGCTGCGAATCGTGATGCGGCCGCGCTGAAGTTGCACATGGCCGTCGGCGACAAACTCCAGGTCGGGTCGACCGCGCACGGCATCGGCCTGCAGGGTCAGCGGTAGCCCGCGCTCGGCTGATCTGGCCGCACTGGCGGCACTGGCGGGCTTGGGCGCGCCAGTCGCAGCGGCACCCTGGGCCTTGGCGCCGGCGTGCGACAACAGCAGGGCGGCGGCCAGCGCCAGAGGGTGCAGATGGGGCATTGAAAGTCGCGCCGGGGGGCGCGGCTTGCGCGGTTTGTAGAATGAAAATTATCCATGACCGGGTCTGCGGCCCGCGTTGCCCCGGGAACAGTGACATTCCGATGACGACCCCCACCCGCCCCGACAGCCTTGTCTCGATCCCCGCTGCGGCCGTGCTTTGGGGCGATGTCGAGCGCCATGCGGCCTTCGACCGTTGGCTCGCGCCACTGGCGGCAGTGCATGGGTTGAACCTTGCGTCGCTGCGCCAGGCGTCGACCGACGCCAGCTTCCGGCGCTACCTGCGCATTGACGCCGCGTCCGGGCCCGACCTGATCGTGATGGACGCGCCGCCGCCGCAGGAAGACGTGCGGCCGTTCATCCATGTCGCGTCGCTGATCCAGGCCGCCGGCCTGCACGGTCCCGCAGTCCTGGCCAGCGACGTCGAGCACGGCTTCCTGTTGCTGACCGACCTGGGTCGCTCGCTGTACCTCGACGCGCTCAAGGAAGCCACGCCGCAACAGGCCGACACCCTGATGCGCGACGCCATCCGCGCTCTCGTGCAGTGGCAGTGTCATGTGCCGGCCAACGCGCTGCCCTCCTACGACGACGCCCTGTTGCGCCGCGAGCTCGGTCTGTTTCCCGACTGGTGCGTGACGCGCGAGTTTGGCGTCAGCTGGAGCGCGGCCGAGCAGCAGACCTGGCAGCAGGTCTGTGACGCCCTCGTGGCCAGCGCGCTGGCCCAACCCGTCGTCGCGGTGCACCGCGACTGGATGCCCCGCAACCTGATGCTCGCCGACCCGAATCCGGGGATCCTCGACTTCCAGGACGCCGCCGCCGGCCCGATCGCCTACGACATGGCTTCGCTGCTGCGCGACGCCTTCCACTCGTGGGAAGAAGAGCGCGAGATCGACTGGGCGGTACGCTACTGGCAAGCCGCCCGCCACGCCACGCTGCCGGTGGCCGAGGACTTCGGCGAGTTCTGGCGCCAGCTCGAATGGATCGGGCTGCAGCGCCACTTGAAGGTGCTGGGCATCTTCTGCCGCCTGAAGCACCGCGATGGCAAGGCCAAATACAGCGAAGACCTGCCGCGCTTCTTTGCTTACGCGACGAAGGTGGCGACGCGCTACCGCGAGTTGCAACCGCTGCTGGCGCTGCTCGAGCCGTTGTCGGGGATCAAGCCGGTGGTTGGGTTTTCGATGCGGTAGCGGCGCGCGCCGGCGTCAGGCCGGGAACAGCACATCGAACAGCGCTCTTGCGGTCGGCGTCAGGTTCTTCGGGTCCGGGCGAAGGAGCTCGCCATCGTCCACCAGCACCTTGGCATAGAAAGCCTCGTACACCCGCTTGACGACGCCGGGCGCCACCTCTTCGCGGTCGTAGCCGGGGGCAAAACCGAGCAACTGGTAGCCGGCTCGTTCGAGCGCCTGCTGCATGTGCGGCACCTTCAATGTCGCCAGCCCGTAGATGAATCCGGCGCCCATCGCGCGGGCCATCTGCTCACCCAGATGCATCGCATTCACCGCCAGCTTGGCGCCGCGGTGCGCCGGTGCGATGGCGCCAAATCGGGCATAGACCGAAAGCGCCTCCTGCTCGCGCTCCCAAGAGCCGAAGCCTGCCAGTTCATCGCCGAACTTGATCACCAGCAGCAGGATATCCTTCTCGGGATCGTCGTCGAGACAGACCTTGTCGGCGTAGAAGTCTTCGCGCAGGTAGCAGCTCGCGGCGCCGACCGATATGTCGGGGTGCCAGACCTTGATGGCGTCGATGAGTCGCGCAATCTCGACACGCTTGAGTCGTTCACGGCGGTAGCCCGGCGGCAAAGGCGCCATGGCCGACATGTCATCGATCGTCAACCACTTCATGGACTACCTTCGCTGTGGAAGGCCGGAGCTTAAGCGATGCGCCGCTCGCTCGACGCGTCGAACAGGTGCGCGTCCTCGGCGCGCCAGGCCAGATGTACCGCTTCGCCACTGCGTTGCATGTGACGGCCCGGCGCACGGGCCAGCAGGTGGCCGAGCGCGGTGTCGATCAGCGAGTAGGTCTCCGGGCCGGTCGGCTCGACCATGATCACCTTGCCGGGCACGCCGTGGTCAGCGAGCGCGATGTTTTCGGGGCGCAGGCCGTAAAGCAGTGATGTACTGGCGCCGAGCGCAGCGCGGTGGGCATCGCTCAGCGGCAACTCGATGTCGCCCGCCTGCACGCCGTCGCCACTGCGTTCGCAACCGAAGATGTTCATTGAAGGCGAACCGATGAATTCGGCAACGAACTTGGTGGCGGGGCGCTCATAGATCGCCTGCGGGGTGTCGAGCTGTTCAATGCGGCCGGCGCGCATCACCGCGATGCGGTCGCCCAGGGTCATGGCTTCGACCTGGTCGTGGGTGACGTAGACGGTGGTGGTTTGGGTGCGTTGATGCAGCAGCTTGATCTCGGCGCGCATCTCGACGCGCAGCTTGGCGTCGAGGTTGGACAGTGGTTCGTCGAACAGGAACAGCTTGGGGTCGCGCGCCAGCGCCCGGCCCATCGCCACACGCTGGCGCTGGCCGCCGGAGAGGGCACCGGGCTTGCGCTCGAGCAGGTGTTCGATCTGCAGCATCTTGGCCACGCGCAGCACCGCGGCGTCGCGCTCGGCCTTGGGCACCTTGCGCATCTCCAGCGCAAAGGCGATGTTGCCGGCGACGTTCATGTTCGGGTACAGCGCGTAGCTCTGGAAAACCATCGCGATGTCGCGGTCCTTGCTGGGCACATTCGTCACGTCGCGGCCGCCGATGTGGATGCTGCCGGCCGTGGGCGTGTCCAGCCCGGCAATCATGTTCAGCAGCGTCGACTTGCCGCAGCCCGAGGAGCCGACCAGGATCACGAATTCACCCGACGCGACTTCTAGATCGATGTCGTCGAGGATCACGGTGTTCTTGCCGTAGACCTTGCGGATGTCGCGAACCGAGACAGCGGTCACGTCATTGGCTCCGCGGCAACTCGCGCCAAATGAGTCGCAAATCCCCAAGCGCCCGCCGCGGATCGGGCTTTGCCCGGCCGCAGGCGGGGCCCCCTTGAGGGGGAGGCGGCGAAGCCGCTTCGGGGGTGATCCATGTCATCCTTTGACCGCGCCGGCCGTCAGACCGCGCACGAAGTATTTGCCGGCCACCACGTAGACAAACAGCGTCGGCAGCGCGGCGATCATCGCGGCGGCCATGTCGACGTTGTATTCCTTGACCGAACTCGAGGTGTTGGCCAGGTTGTTCAGCCCGACGGTGATCGGCTTGCTGTCGGCGCCGGAGAAGACGACACCGTAGAGGAAGTCGTTCCATATGTTGGTGAACTGCCAGATCAAGGTGACGACCAGGATCGGCGTCGACAGCGGCAGCACGATGCGCGTGAAGATGCGCCAGAAGCCCGCGCCGTCGAGCATCGCCGCCTTGATCAGTTCGTCGGGCAGGCCGACGTAGTAGTTGCGGAAGAACAGCGTCGTGCTCGGAATGCCGGCGATCACGTGCACCAGGATCAGGCCCCAGATCGAGCTGGCGATGCCCAACCACCCGAGCACCTGACTCATCGGCAACAGCACCACCTGCATCGGCATGAAGACGCCGAACAGCAGCATCGCGAACAGCACTTCGCTGCCGCGGAAGCGCCATTTCGAGAGGACGTAGCCGTTGAGCGAGCCGATCGCGGTCGAGATGGCCACCGCCGGCAGCACCATCAGCAGCGAGTTGAGAAAGAACGGCTTCAGGCCACCACAGTCGATGCCGGTGCAGGCGCTGCTCCAGGCCTTGGCCCAGGAAGCGAAGCCCGGGTCGGCGGGCAGGCTCAGCAGATTGCCACTGCGCACCTGCTGCATGTCTTTCAGCGACGTCACCACCATCACGTACAAAGGCGTCAGGAACCAGGCCGCGAACAACAGTAGCGCGGCCCACAGCAGCGCACGATGCAGCGCCGGGCACTTCACTTCCTGACCCTCAGCTCGGAGTAGAGGTAGGGCACGACGATAGCCGCCACCAGCGCCAGCATCACCGTGGCGCTGGCCGCACCCAGCCCGATCTGTCCGCGCGAGAAGGCCATCGCGTACATAAAGGTCGCCGGCAGGTCGGTGGCGTAGCCTGGGCCGCCGGCGGTGAGCGCCATCACCAGGTCGAAGCTCTTGATCGCCAGGTGGCTGACGACCATCAGCGTCGAGAAGAACACCGGCCGCAGGCTCGGGATCAGGATGCGCCAGTAGATGCGCGGCAGGCTGGCGCCGTCGACTTGGGCGGCCTTGACGATGCTGTCGTCGATCCCGCGCAGTCCGGCCAGGAACAGCGCCATCACGAAGCCCGCACTCTGCCAGATCCCGGCGATGACGATGCAGTAGATCGCCTTGTCCGGGTTCACCAGCCAATCGAAGCTGAAACTCGTCCAGCCCCATTGCCGCACCAGGTGTTCGATGCCCAGGCCCGGGTTCAGGATCCACTTCCAGGCCGTGCCGGTGACGATGAACGACAGCGCCATCGGGTACAGGTAGACCGTGCGCAGTACGCCCTCGGCGCGGATCTTCTGGTCGAGCAGGATCGCCAGCAGCAGGCCGATGGCCATCGCGCCGCCGACGAACAGCGTGCCGAAGATCGCCATGTTCGACAGCGCGACGCGAAAGCGATCGCTCTCGAACAGGTTCACGTACTGCTGGAAGCCGGCGAACTCGTAGTTCGGCAACAGCCGCGACGCCGATACCGACAGGTAGCCGTTCCAGGCGATCAGGCCGTAGATGAAGAGCAGCGCCAGCACGAAGCTGGGCGCCACCACGAGCCTGGGCAGCCAGGACGCGCGCACTGCGGCGCCTGGCTTACTTCGTCTTCGCGGCGGCCGCGATCTTGCCCATCGCGTCCTTGGCGCTCATGCCCTCGGTGTTCCAGAACTGGCTGACCGCGTCCTTGATCGCTCCTTCGACGGCCGCCGGCACCGCCATGCCGTGCGCGATCGATGGCACCAGCGTGCCGCTCTTGGCGTCGTCGACGAAGTCCTTGGCCGAGAGCTTGGCGCAGTCGTCGAACTTGTCCATCTTCATGTTCAGTCGCACGGGAATCGAGCCCTTGTTGAGATTGAAGACTTCCTGGAACTCAGTGCCCATGATCGCGGCCGCGAGGTCGTTCTGTGCCTTCACGTTGGCGTCGTTCTTCAGCTTGAACATCGCGAACGAATCGACGTTGAAGGTGTAGGCCTTGGCCGTGCCCGGTGCCGCGACGCAGGCGAAGTCCTTGCCAGGCACCTTGCCGGCGGCGATGAACTCGCCCTTGGCCCAGTCGCCCATCAGCTGCATGCCGGCCTCACCCTTGATGACCATCGCGGTGGCGAGGTTCCAGTCACGGCCGTTGGCGTTCTTGTCGGTGTAGTCCTTGACGCGCTTGAAGGTCGTGAGCACCTTCTCCATCGTCGGGCTCGACAGCGACGCGGCGTCCAACTGGATCAGCGCCTTCTTGTAGAAATCGGCGCCACCGACACCCAGCGCCACGCTCTCGAACGTCGTGAAGTCCTGCCAGTTCTGGCCGCCGTGGGCGACCGGGATCACGCCGGCCTTCTTCAGCGCCTCGGCAGCGACGAAGAACTCGTCCCAGTTGGTCGGCAGGTTGACGCCGGCCTTTTGAAAGACGGCCGGATTCGCCCACAGCCAGTTGACGCGGTGCACGTTGACCGGCACGGCGATGTAGTTGCCCTTGTACTTCATGGCGTCGGAGACGACCTTGGGCAGCAGCGAGTCCCACTTTTCGGCCTTGGCCACGGCGTCGATGTTGGCCAGCACGCCTTCCCGGGCCCACTCCTGCAGGGACGGCCCTTTGATCTGCGCTGCGGCCGGTGCGTTGCCGGACACGACGCGCGACTTCAGCACCGTCATCGCTGCATCGCCGCCGCCGCCAGCCACCGCGAAGTCCTTCCAGGTGTGGCCCTTGGCCTGCATCGACGCCTTCAGCGCCGCCGCGGCCTTGGCCTCGCCGCCGCTGGTCCACCAGTGCAACACTTCGAGTTCGCCGGCCCGCGCCGACGTGCATGCCAGCGCCGTGGCGATAGCGAGAACGGACAAGGACTTGAAGACGATTCGTTGCATGGAAGGCTCCTGATGTGGCGGCACCATGGGGTATGGCGCACGAACCCTTGCACTGTGCGTGCCGGTCGAGACTGCGGCAATCAAGCGTTTTCCCGGGGGGTGGGGACTCTGCTGACACAGGGCCTAGCAGCAAGGGCGCCGATGAGCACTCGCGGGGCTCGCTCGAACGCCGCCATACGCCGACAATGCCGCGATGGAGTCGATCGCGCCGATCCCGGCCCTGTCCAATGACCTGTTGATCGGGCGCAAGACCGAACTCGCATTGCTCAGGCAGGCGATCGAACGCTCGAGGGAGGGTCGCGAGTCCTGGTTGATGCTGGCTGGCGAGCCGGGTATCGGCAAGACGCGCCTGGCCGAGGAAGCGGCGGCGCTCGCCGAACAGGGTGGCATGCGCGCGCTGTGGGGCCGCTGCCCCGAAGAGGCCGGTGCGCCGCCGTTCCTGCCCTGGACGCGGGCGCTCGAAGCGGCGCTGAGCGCCTTCGACAGCCCTGAGCTGGGTGCGCATCTGGGGCGTGGTGCTGCGGCGGCCATCGAGATCGTGCCCGGCCTGGCGCAGCACCTCGGGCCGCGATTGCCGCCCTTGGCCGCACTCGACGGCGACCAGGCGCGGTTTCGCCTTTTCATGGCGGTGGCACACCTGTGGCGGCGCCTCGCCGAGTTGCAGCCGCTGTTGCTGATCCTGGACAACCTGCATTGGGCCGATCCCAGCTCGCTGCGCCTGCTTGGGTTTCTGGCCGCCGAGTTGTCGGGGCAGCGTATCGTCGTACTCGGCACCTTCCGCGATGCCGAGCTGTCGCGCCAGCACCCACTGTCCGAGACCTTGGCCGACCTATTGCGTGCCCCAGGATTTGCACGCATGCAACTGCACCGGCTCGATCGCGAGCAGACCGAACGGCTGATTGCCGCACGTGGAGGCTCGCGCTTGGCGACGGCCACGGTCGAGGCGATCGTGCAGCGCACCGAGGGCCATCCGCTGTTCGTTGTCGAGATGCTGCGCCTGTGGCTACACGACCGACAGCGCGCAGCACCAGGGCCCCAGCCCGGGTTCGATGCACTGCCGATGCAGGTGCCCTCGGGCGTGCGCGAGATGATCGGGCAACGGCTGAACCGGTTGTCGGCGCCTTGCTGCCGGCGCCTGTCGATCGCGGCCTGCATCGGCCGCGTCTTCGACGTCGATCTGCTGTCTGCATTGAGTGGCGCCGACGCACTGGCCGCGCTCGACGAAGCGCTGGCGCAGCAGGTCGTCGCGGCGCTGCCGGCGGGGCGCTGCCAGTTCAGCCACGCCCTGTTCCGCGACGTGTTGTACGACGAACTGCCGATCGCGCAGCGCCTGCACTGGCACCTGGCGATCGCCGAGCAGCTTGAGCGGCGCGGTGCTGATCAGGTCGATGCCGGCCAGGTCGAGCTGGCCTACCACCGTGCCCACGCATTGCCGCAGGGCGATCCGGTGCAGGCGCTCGACTGTGCCGTGCGCGCGGCGCGCCGCGCCGCCGCACTCGCTGCCCACGACGAAGCCGTGCGCCTGCTCGAGCTGGCATTGCAGATCAACCAGCGCTATCTTGCCAACGAGCGGCGCCAGCGCTGCGAACTGTTGCTCGAGCTCGGCATGGCGCAGACCGCCGCCAGCCACAGCCCGGCGGACGCGCAGACTTTCCGCGACGCGCTGCGCAACGCGCACGACCTCGGCTCACCGGCGTTGTTCGCACAGGCTGCGCTCGGCTTCGAGAACAGCGGCTGGCGCGTCGGCAGTCCGGGCGGCGATGCGGCCACGCTGCTCGAGAAGGCGCTGCAGGGCGGCGCCGCGCTCGATGTTCGGGTCCAGGTCGAGCTGCTTTCGGCGCTGTGCCGCGCTTACGTGTTTTGCGACCGGCAGGTGCTTGCCGAGTCGGCGCAACGCCGTGCGGTCGCCCTGGCGCGCGAGCTCGGCGAGCCCGCGCCGCTGTTCCACGCACTCGCCGCCATCGTGCCCGCACGCTACTGGCCCGACAAGCTCGACGAGCGCCTGGAGGCGGCGCGCGAGGCGCTCGAGGTGGCCGAGCGCGCCGGCCACCTGGAGTGGGTCGATGCGCTGACCGGCTGGTACTTCGGCGACCTGATCGAGAAGGGCGACTTTGCGACCGCGCGCGCCGTCGCCGCCATGCACCGCGAGGTGGCCGACAGCCTGCGCCAGCCGTTCATGCAAGCGATGGGATTGGCGAGCCAGACCCTGCTGGCCGCCTATGAAGGCCGCTTTGTCGAAGCCGAGCGGCTGGCCGCCGAAACCCATGCGCTCGGGCGACGCTTCGCGCCGGACAGCGCGCAGGGTGTCTACAGCATGCAGATGTTCACGCTGCGGCGCAGCCAGGGCCGGCTCGGTGAGGTGCTGCCAGCGCTTCGTAGCCTGCTCGTCGGCGGCCAGGACGCGACGCTCTGGCAGCCCGGGCTGGCACTGATCTGCGCTGAGCTGGCGCTGTTGGACGAGGCGCGATCGGCGTTCGAGCCGTTGGCAGCACGCGAGTTCGGTGCCATCGCGCGCGATGCAATGTGGTTGACCAACATCGCTTTCCTGGCTGAAGCCTGCGTGCGCCTGGGCGACCGGCAACACGCGCCGCTGTTGCTCAGGATGCTGTCACCCTATGCCGGGCGCCATATCGTCACCGGCACCAATGTCGTCTGTCACGGCTCGGCCGACCGGCTGCTCGGCATGCTGTGGGCGACTGTCGGTGACGTGCAGAGCGCCGAGCGCCACTTGCAGGCAGCGATCGCCGCCGACGCAGGGCAGGGCGGGCGGCCGTGGTGCGCCGAGGCGCAGGTCGAGTACGCCGCGCTGTTGCTGCGCGGGCACGGTGCCGATCGTGAGCGTGCCAAGCCCTTGCTCGAGGCCGCACTGGCGACGGCGC